>CAZLOQ010000138.1:0-16543 GCA_964561125.1 uncultured Chitinophaga sp.
GGGGTTGCACCCCGGGCTGATGGAACTGGCCTTACAGGCCGAAATCGCAGGGGGCGCAGTGGGCGGTGAGACTTGAGAAGTTATCGCAGACGTGACAAACAGGTCGTTCAATACCAGAAGGAATCCATGTTTTCGCGGTGCTGCACCCTCCGAGAGCGGACTCACGGAACATCGAACCTGGCGCTGTCCAGTTAGTCCCTCAAACGGACCTCATGCTCTCCCCCGACTGCAACGACAGCTGCCCTGCCAGCACCCAAAGCATCAGACCCGATCGCAGCGTCCACAGGGCTGTGCGAATCCAGTTGCTCTGCACCAGCCACCTGTGCTGCTCAGCGTTGAACGCCACACACAACTGATTGTGCACCGGCACCTGAATGAAGAACGTCGAAGCCCACACTGCCAGCAGGGCCACAAAAGCCACCGTCAGCAGCACTGAATAACCCGTTACAGGACGCCACACCAGCCAGGCAGCAGAAAACAGCTCCAGAGTCATCAGCGGCAGCACCACCGGAGTAATCCGCTGACAATGAGCCTGTTCGTAACTCACGAATGCCCCTTCCCCCACTTCACTCATCAGCGGATACTGCACCACCTGAATCAGCCAGATCAAACCCGTCATCGCAAACGTGCTGAAAACACATACAAGCAAAGCAGCGAGGTTCATGGGACAAGCCTGGGGATGGTGGGCGGGTAAAGCATGGCACGGCACAACACACGATTCTAGTCCGCCATCGTTCCAGGCCACGTATGTTCTGAGAACCCCCGGGCATCTCAGCCTTCGCTGCTGTTTCACACTACACTCGCCGCCCGTCTTCCCATAAACTCTCGCCGCAGTGGGGGATGTCGTCTATTGCCCCTGCATTCCGCCCCAAAGAATCGCCGTCTTTGGGCTTCTGGCCTGAAATCCACAAGGCCCGGGGATCTGATGACGCATGCTGGCCCGAACACCCCTCCTGACTCTGCTGCTGCTCCTCTCACCCCAACCGGCACTGCTCCCCGCGGCCGCACTGGCCGACGATCCCGTCGCCCCCGCAGACGCACTCCGCATTCTCTCCGGGAAGTGCTTTGCCTGTCACGGCCCTGACCAGTCCCAGCGAAAAGCTGACCTGCGTCTGGATCGTGAAAACGATGCCCGGGCCGTCCGGGAATCCGGCACGGCCATCGTTCCCGGTGATCCCGCAGCCAGTCTGATCATTCAACGCATTGAATCCAGCGACCCCGACGTCGTGATGCCCCCGCCCGATGCTCCACACCCGCTCAGCGACACCGAAAAACAACTCCTCAGTCGCTGGATCCACCAGGGGGCGGTCTTCGCCGGGCACTGGTCCTTTCAGCCCCTGCTGCGGCCTCAAACCCCTGCAAATTTCACCAGCAGTCAGGCGATCGATCACTTTGTCCAGCTCCGCCAGGCCTCCCGAGGCCTGACGCTCAGCCCCCAGGCACCGCCGCACCGGCTTGTCCGACGTCTCTATCTCGATGCCATCGGTCTGCCCCCGACTCCAGCCGAAGCCGACGCCTTCGCGGCCGCTCCCAACCGCGACATCGCCTGGGAACAACTCGTCGACCATGTGCTCGCCCGCCCCGAGTTCGGCGAGCACTGGGCACGCATGTGGTTGGACCTCGCTCGCTATGCCGACACCAAAGGCTACGAAAAAGATCTCGGTCGCACCGTCTGGCCCTGGCGGGACTGGCTCATCCGCTCACTCAACGCCGACACCCCGCTCGACCAGCTCACCCGCGAAATGCTCGCCGGTGATCTCCTCCCCGACGCTACCCCGGATCAGCGACTCGCCACTGCCTTTCATCGGCAGACCATGAGCAATGACGAGGGTGGTACAGACGACGAAGAATTCCGCATCGTCGCCGTGAAAGATCGCGTCGACACCACGCTGCAGGTCTGGATGGGACTCACCGCCGGCTGTGCCAAATGTCATTCCCACAAATACGATCCCATTTCACAGCAGGAATATTACGCGCTGTTCGCCATCTGGAATCAGACTCAGGATGCCGACCGCTACGATGACTCCCCGACACTCGAAGTCCCCGCCAATGACTCCGAACGACAGCAGCTGCAGGCCGCCCGCGTTGCCGTCAGACAACTTCAGACCAGCCTCGCCGCAGCTGAAGAATCCGCGTATGCCGCGGATCCCCGCTGGCTGGCCCCGGAAATCATTGATGCAGCCGCAAATGAAGGAACCCGGCTGCAGTCCCGCTCAGATGGCTCCATTCTGGCCACCGGCAAGTCCCCCCCCGAAAACGTCTACACCCTGCGACTCCGGCTGCCACAGGGACGCTGGACCGCCATTCGCCTGCAGGCATTTGCCGATGCAGCCACCGGTGGACCCGGTGTTGGACGCAATCCCGCCGATCCCAATTTCGTGCTGTCTGAGTTCGAAGTGGCGCTGGAAACCCCGGCCGCGCCGCGAGCGATCAGCCTGCACCAGCCCAAAGCCGACTTCGAACAGGCCGGCTGGCCCGTCGCCGCAGCACTCGATGGCAACCCCCGAACCGGCTGGGCCATCAGCCCCCGTCAACGCGAAAATCACTCCGCCATCTTCACATTCACAGAACCTCTGCAGACCCCCGAACCCGCAACGCTGCTGGTCACCCTGCGTCAGCACTACGGAAACGCACTCACCTTCCGCCGCTTTCGGCTCAGCCTCACCAGCGAATCAGCCGCAGAACTCGCCCCGCAACCCGCCTCACCCGAAATCCGCGAACTCACAGAACGGCTCACAGACGCCGTGCGGCAACGCGATGCTCTCCAGGCGAAGCTGCCCAAAGTTCCGGTGATGATCGCCATGGCAGCAGAGCAGCAGCGGGAAACACGACTGCACCGCCGCGGCAATTTTCTTGACCCCGGCGAAACCGTCACCGCAGCCCTCCCCGCTGCCTTCCTGCCCTCCAAAACACTCCCCACAGCCGCCACCGAATCCGCTCCACCCACACGGCTGGATGCCGCCAACTGGCTCATGGCCCCCGATAACCCGCTCACCGCACGCGTCTGGGCCAACCGCATCTGGGCACGCCTCTTCGGGATCGGTATTGTCGAAACCGAAGAAGACTTCGGCCTTCTCGGTTCACTCCCTTCCCACCCCCAACTGCTGGACTGGATCGCCTGCGAATACCGCGATCGCGGCTGGTCCCTGAAACAACTCCTCAAACAGATCTTCCTCAGCCGCGTCTATCAGCAGGATTCCGGCACCACCCCGCTGCTGCTTGAACAGGACCCCCGCACCGTCTGGCTCACACGCGGGCCGCGTTACCGTCTGTCTGCCGAAGTGCTCCGCGACCAGACCCTCGCAGCCGCCGGCCTGCTCTCGCTCAAAAAAGGCGGCCCGCCCGTCATGCCGCCTCAGCCCGATGGGCTCTGGAGATCCACGTACAACGGCCAGAAGTGGGTCAATGCGGAAGGCGAAGATCGGTTCCGCCGCGCTCTGTATACCTATCTCAAACGCACCACTCCCTACCCCTCGTTCACCACATTTGACGGAGGCAGCGGCGAAGTCTGTCAGATTCGCCGCATTCGTACCAACACCCCCCTGCAGGCACTCGTCAGCCTCAACGACCCCGTCAATCTGGAAGCCGCCGGTGCTCTGGCACTGCACATGCAGACCTCCGGCCCCGGCGGCATCGAACAGGGACTCCGACAGGCACTCATTCGCCCCGTCACCGCCGGCGAACGGCAACCGCTCATCCAGCTCCAGCGCGATGTCGCTCAAATGCTCGCCGCCAGCCCCGAACGCGCCACCACCCTCCTCCTGGCGGCGCGGCTGCAACCCCCGCCCGGCGTCTCTGCTGCGGAACTGGGCGGCTGGGTCGTCACCGCCAGCGCCATCCTGAATCTCGACGAATTCCTCACACGAAACTGATCCACCATGCATCCCCTCAGCGAATACTGCCAGCTGCAAACCCGCCGACATCTGCTGCAAACCGCCGGACTGGGAATCGGCTCCATGGCCGTCCAGTCACTCCTTGCCGGCGATAACAACCGCACAAACACTCCAACGCCCCCCAACGGGCCCTCCAGCGCCTCGACGGCCCCTCCCCCGCCACTGCTGGCTCCCCGCGCCAAACGCGTCATCTATCTGCATATGGCCGGCTCCCCTTCGCAGCTGGAACTCTTCGAACATAAACCCGCACTGCAGCAACTCCACATGCAGGACTGCCCGCCTTCCTTTCTCGAAGGCAAGCGGTTCGCCTTTATCCGCGGTGTGCCCAAAATTCTCGCCGGTCAGTTCAAATTCCGACAGTACGGACAAAGCGGTCAATGGATCAGCGAACTGCTGCCGAATTTCGCAGGCGTCATCGATAAAGCCTGCGTCATTCGCACGATGCAGACCGACCAGTTCAATCACGCTCCCTCACAACTGTTCATTCACACGGGCTCGCCCAGACTCGGCAATCCTTCCATCGGTGCCTGGACCGCATGGGGACTCGGCACAGGCAACCAGAATCTGCCGGCATTTGTCGTGCTGCTGTCCGGCGGCAAAACGCCCGACGCCGGAAAATCGCTCTGGGGTTCCGGGTTCCTCCCGTCCGTGCATCAGGGCGTCAACTGCAGAGCCACCGGCGATCCCGTGCTTTATCTCAGCGATCCTGCCGGCATGGATCGCAGCATGCGCCGCCGCATGCTGGATGCCGTCGCCGAAATGAATGCCGCCGAACTCGCTCGCAGCGGCGACCCCGAAACTCAAACCCGCATCGCCCAGTACGAACTCGCCTTCCGCATGCAGGCTGCTGTTCCCGAAGTCATGGATCTATCCCGCGAACCCGAACATATCCTCAATCTCTATGGCGCACAGCCTGGCTACGTTTCTCCCGCTGAAAGTGCTGATGACCCGCGCGTGCTCTATCGCGGCGATGATCCCACCTTCGCCAATAACTGCCTGCTCGCCCGCAGACTCATCGAAAACGGAGTCAGATTCGTCCAGCTCTACGACTGGGGCTGGGACCACCACGGTTCATCCCCCGGAGAAAGCATCGATGAAACACTCCCCATCAAATGCCAGGCTGCCGATCGGGCCATGACAGCACTCATCAAAGACCTCGAACAACGCGGACTCCTGGACGAAACTCTCATCGTCTGGGGCGGTGAATTCGGCCGCACGCCCATGATGCAGAACAACGTCCACACAGAACTCAAAAAAGGCTTTGTCGGTCGCGATCACCATCCCCACGCCTTTACCATCTGGCTCGCCGGCGGCGGTATTCGCGGTGGACTCGCATGGGGCCGGACCGACGAATTCGGCTACTACCCCGTCGAACACCCCGTCACCGTTCGTGATCTTCAGGCCACCATCCTGCATCTGCTCGGACTCGATCCCTACCGCTTCAGCTTCCTCTACCAGGGCCTTGAAAATCGCCTTATCGGTCCGACGGATGAAGGTCAGATCCTCCGGGGAATCCTCTCGTAAACCGAAATCGCTCCGGTTCAAAAACCCACACAGCGCGATCCGCAAAATGCTGCCGCAGCTCAGCCAAAGCCACAGCCGTCTCCGGCACACGCGCCACAAGCACCGGACCACTGTAATCCGGCGGATTCACAACATAACTCAGCTGCTGATCGCCACTGCGTTCATCCACCAGAATCAGGCACGGCCGACCTCCGGAAATCACCTGCACCGTCCGCCGAAATGCCTCCATCCGGCTCCGTGACCAGGCCTGTTCAGAAACCGCCAGAGAAACACGCGATGGTCCCCAGAACACAGCCGCATCAATCCATGCCGGCAGCAGCGCGGACAACAGCAGTGCGGTCAGCCAGCAGTGAGTCAGACGCGCCACGCAGAACCACTGCAGCCCCCGCTGCCATTCACCAAATCCCGCGGCCGCCAGAATCAGCAAGAGCGGTGCGGTTTCAAACACATAGTGCCAGTGCAGAATGCCGTCATACCAATAGGGCACATGCACCAGATGCAGACTGAATACCGAAGCGGCAATCAGCCGGAGCAGGCTTCGTTCAGCTGTCGGCCGGCCCCAAAGCAGCAGCCCGAAGGCTGCCGGCAGGAGCGTCAGCAGGGCCGCCAGACCCAGCGTCCACTGCGAACTGGCCAGCAGTCGATCACGCACGTTCTGCACTGCACGAGGCACTGTCAGATTCTCTGCCCACGCATCATACCGCGCCAGCACGTTGCCCGGCTCAGCAGGCTGCTGCGCATTCTGAAAACCAAACCGATGTCGCGGTGTCCACGTGTCCGTATACAGCTGATACGCAGACTCATTCCAGTGACCCGTGATCCGCAGATTGAACAGACACAGCACAAGAAAACCAGCCGCCAGAGGAACTGCAAAGCCAGCAGCCACTTGAAGAGCCTGCCGCAGACTGCGAAGACGGTCCCCGCCATCAACACGCAGACACTCACGAATCCAGCCTGTCAGCAGCCAGACTCCAAACGGCGCGGCAAACCCCGCCGCTGTCATCGGCCGCCCCAGCATGCCGCAGGAAAGCGCCGTGCCGGCCAGCCACGACCAGCCACTCCGACCCGTCAGCTGCAGCCTCTGAAAGGCATACAGAAAGACCGCCAGTGCCAGCAGTGTCGGCTGATGCGCCAGCAACAGATTGCTGAATACCGCCAGCCCCGGACTGGCCGCCAGCATCAATCCGCCCGCAAAAGCCGCCTGACCCGATACCAGTCGCTGCAGCACGCGGTGAAACACCGCGGCGGCTAACGCTCCCGCAAGCCAGTGTCCCCACACCGGCACGCCCATCGCAAGGAACGGAGCAATCCAGGCTCCCGTCCACGGAAAATAACGACTCGCCGTGACCGGACGGTTGAGCACATGAATCTGATGAAACGCATCACCACCCACAGTCATCGCCGGCCAGGCAAGCCGACCTGCCAGAAAAGTCCGCGCCTGGAGCAGATAACTGAATTCGTCGTGATAGGCCGGAGGAAGACTGTAAAAGGCCACGGCCGAAGGTTCACCTTCACCGCCACGAGCCAGCACCGCCCCAGGGACCTCGATACTCCGAAAACCAATCGAAGCATTCACGCCGAATGCCAGCACCCCAACCAGCAGTGTGGACAGCCTCGGATATCGCTGCACCGTCACCGTCACCGTCATCATCATCGGCACCGCCATCGGCACCGACGGCTGCGGCGACACCTTCCCCGAGACTCCCGACAACGGACGGCTGCGACGGGATATGAACAACAGCAGGGGGAGTGCCAAAAGCACCAGCAGGGGCAGCGATGTGTCGTGGTTCCAGACGGCAAACCATGCCAGCGGGCCCGCCGGAGTGTCCGCCAGCTGCAGAATACGAACACCTTCAAACCACCCGCAGACGCCGCATGCCAGCAACCAGCCCGGCACCAGTCCGCGGCAATCAGCGTTCGTTCGGGGATGGGGAGTGGCTGCCGGGGTCATGCGGGAGGCTGCAGAATTCTGAAGTGTTTACGGCTGCTTCCACTGCGGATTTTCCTCGGGCATCACCGCACCGATGGACTTCTGCCACGCAGCCAGAGCAGCTCGCATTCTTTGAAACTGATCCGGTTCGGCGATGGCGAGGTTCTGTTGTTCACCCGGATCGCGACCCAGATGATACAGCTCGGCGTCGCCGTCTTCGTAGAATTCAATCAGCTTCCAGTCGCCATCCCGAAAGGCGGCGCCGGGAGTCCATTCGGAACCGTGATAATGCGGGTAATGCCAGGCCAGCGGTCGCTGTTGAGCAAGCGGCTGGTTCTTCAGTGCCGCTGTAAAGCTTTGACCGTCCACCGCCAGATCAGGTCGGGCCGGTAATCCGGCAAGGTCAAGGAACGTCGGGAAGTAGTCGGTGCTGAGCACCGGGTCGCTGCAGACGCGGCCGGGGGCCGTGATGTCCGGACTTGCCACGATCAGCGGCACTCGTATACCGCCTTCATAGAGCCAGCCTTTGCCGGAACGCAGCGGCAGATTGCTTGTGGGACCAGGCCGCTTCAGCGTACACAGCCCGCCATTGTCCGAAGTGAACACCACAGTGGTCGACTGCAGCAGCCCCTGAGCCTCCAGTTCATTCATGATGCGGCCGACGCTTTCGTCAATCGCGGCCACCATGGAGGCATACTGAGCGTTGTCCTGCCGCGGGTTGGAAAGCCCGCGACGTTCAGCCAGCGGCTCGGGAGCAGCCCCGAAGGACTCACGCTTCCGCCGGAATCGTTCGATATGTCCCGGCGCAGCGTGAATGGGCGTGTGCACGTCATAGTGTGCCAGGTACAGCAGAAAAGGACGGTTGCGGTCACGCGTCTGCAGAAAGCCCGTGCATTCCTCGGTGATTCGTTCTGTGAGGTATTCGCCGGTCCTGCGTTCCCTGAGAAATGGGTTCTTCCATGGAGCGAAGTAGCCAGCCGGCGGCTGTCCGTAGGCCGCACCACCCAGGTTCACGTCGAACCCCTGATCCGTAGGTAACGCGCCAGTGGAACCAAGATGCCACTTGCCCGCGAAGAATGTCTGATAGCCGGCGTCACGAAGCACCTCGGCGAGCGTGGTTTCTTCAAGGGCCAGCGAGTCGCGGTCGATCACCTGCAGAAACCGGTGACCACTGTCCGCTTCCGTACGATTGCCGGGAATCCAGTCCGTAATGCCAACGCGAACCGGATGCCGCCCCGTGAGGATGCTGGCGCGCGTGGGTGAGCAGACCGGGCAGGCAGCGAGGGCGTGAGTGAATCGCAGGCCGGAGGCTGCCAGTCTGTCAAGGTGCGGAGTTTCGTGGAAGGTGCTTCCACTGCAGCTGAGATCTGCCCAGCCGAGATCATCGATCAGGATAAAGACGAAGTTTCGTGGCATATCAGCCGGAGCAGCGGGAGCAGCCGGAGCAGCCGGAGCAGCAATGGCAGCCCGGGTGCCGCTGAGCAGCAGCACCACAAGCCACGTCATAGCCACAAAGCCCCGGAGGCAGACAGACAGAACGCCGGAGCCCGTCCTTCCTGTGCACAGGGGACGGGCGAGGAGCGACCAGGCAAACTCTCTTGTCTCACGCATCACTTGACGCTCCGGCACATGCCACACGCACTGAACGTTACCCTGTCAGTAACCTCTGGGACGGACAGCACCCTGAACGCGAACCGGCAGGCCCATAATTCGCAGGAACCCTTCGGCGTCGGTCTGGTCGTAGGTGCCGCCCTTTTCCATACTGGCGATATCCGCCTTGTACAGGCTGTAAGGTGAAGTGCGGCTGCTCACGCGGACATTGCCCTTGTACAGTGTGAGCTGGATTTCGCCGGTGACAGGCTTCTGTGTTTCACGGATGAAAGCCATCAGCGCATCCATTTTCGCACAGTACCAGAACCCGTAGTAGACCATTTCGGAAACCTGCGGACTGAGCGTATCGCGGAGGTGGGTCAGGTCGCGGTCCAGTGTCAGCTGTTCAAGTCCCTGGTGGGCGGCGTAAAGCAGCGTCATGCCGGGAGCTTCGTAGACGCCGCGACTTTTCATCCCGACAAAGCGATTTTCCACAATGTCAATGCGTCCACAGCCGTTGCGGCCACCGATGGTGTTGAGTTCATGAACGAGCGCAGCGGCGGAGAGTGATTTGCCGTTGACGGCAACCGGGATGCCACTTTCAAACGTGATGCTCACAACCTCTTCACAATCAGGTGCCTGCTGAGGCGCCACCGTCATCCCGAAGTCAATGATCTTCTGACCGTCAACCGTCGGATCCTCAAGATCGCCGGCTTCGTAGCTGATGTGCAGACAGTTTTCATCGCTGGAATAGGGCTTCTTCGCGGTTGCCTTCACAGGGATGTTTTTGCGTTCGCAGTAATCCAGCATCTCCGTGCGGCCAGGGAACGTTTCCCGGAACCGCGCCATGCGCCACGGAGCGATGATCCGCACGGATGGTTCCAGTGCTTCAGCGGCCAGCTGGAAGCGGCACTGGTCGTTGCCTTTGCCAGTGGCACCGTGAGCGAAGGCGACCGCTCCGACTTCCCGTGCCCGCTGCAGACAGGCTTTGGCAATGAGCGGCCTGGCGATGCTGGTGCCCATCAGATAAATGTTCTCGTACCGCGCCTGCCACTGCAGCACGGGAAAGGCAAAGTCCCGGCAGAGCTCTTCCTGGACGTCCACGATCTCTGCTGATTTCGCGCCAATGTCGCGCGCCTTTTTCATAATCGCCGCACGGTCCTCGCAGGGCTGGCCCAGATCCACGTACAGGCAGTGCACGTCATAACCTTCGTCCTGCAGCCAGCCAACCAGTACCGAAGTGTCCAGACCGCCACTGTACGCCAAAACTACAGATTCGCCCACGAAAACATTCTCCCTCAAATCAATGCCCGCGGCCGGCAAATACGAGTGATCGGCCGCTGTGAAGCCCGGAATGTTATCAGGAGCAGGGCTGGAGGCCACTTCCGGAGGGAAAATTCATGGATTCGGCAGCCAGTCCCCGCTGTCGCGGCCCGGTATCGCCGGAATTTCCGGCCCCACGCACACGTGAATGTTCCACGCCGGACGCTTACAATCCCGGAAATTGCTCAGAAACGGCACCCAGCCCAACGGCTGCCCTCCCGCTGCACCCGCTGTCTCTCAGATACCCCGCACACCCCCAACTCCGCCCCAGGAACCCGCGAATGTCGCTGACACTCCCCGCCATCCGTCCCGAAGAACTCGCCCGCCTCAACAGCCCCGCCTATGTCATCTTCCGCGATCGACTGCTCAATAACCTCGACTCAATGCTCCACGTCGCCCGCAGCCCCGAACGCCTCCGGCCACACTGCAAAACGCACAAAATGGCCGACATCATCCGACTCTGGGTCCAGCGCGGCGTCGTCAAACACAAAGCCGCGACCATCGCCGAATCCGAAATGTGCGCCGCCGCCGGCGCCACCGATGTACTCCTCGCCTACAACCCCGTCGGACCCAACATCCAGCGACTCGTCACACTCGCACAAACCTTTCCACACTGCAACTTCAAGTGCACCTGCGACCACGAAGTTCCACTCAAAGCACTCTCCGCTGCTGCCGCTGCCGCCGGAGTCACAATCGGTGTCATGCTCGACGTGAATATCGGCATGGACCGCACCGGCATCACTCCCGAAACACCCTCAGCACCCCACCTCTACAACTCCATCCGCTCACTCCCGGGACTCGTCCAGGCAGGCTTCCAGGTCTACGACGGACATCAGCGTCAGGAAAATCTCGAAGAACGCATCAACGCCGTCGCCGCCCAGTGGCCACGCGTCCTCGCACTCAAAGCTGCCGTCGAATCTGCCGGGTCCGCCGTTCCCGCACTCGCCTGCGGAGGCACGCCCACCTTCCCCTGCTATGCCGCCATGACCGATCCCGGTATCGAAACCTGTCCCGGGACCTCCGTACTCAGCGATTCCGGATACGGGCTGCATTTCCCCGACCTGCCCTTCGCACCCGCAGCCGCACTCGTTACCCGCGTCGTCAGCCGACCAGCCCCCGATCGAATCACCGTCGACCTCGGTAATAAAAGCGTCGCTGCTGACCCCCCCAAAGGACACCGCGCCTTCTTCCCCGATCTCCCCGATGCCATCCAGGATATCCACAGCGAAGAACATATGGTCCTCGTCACACCACTCGCACCAAAATACACACCCGGCGATGTCCTCCTCGCCATGCCCGTTCACGTCTGCCCCACCAGCGCTCTCTACGACAAAGTTGCCATCATCGATGATGGACGAGTCACCGAGTGGTGGAATGTCACCAGCCGCAATCGGAAGATTACGATCTGAGTGGCGAATGGCGAATGGCGAATGGCGAATGGCGAATGGGGAGTTTGCGAAAGGCTTCAACGCTCATGAAACAGGTTTCCGGCACATGTCCGCTCAGTCGGCAGCAGGTGATCCAGCAGTACTTCCTCGAGCATCGCGCCAGGCTGCTTGATGTGGCCGCCTTTCTGGATCGACTGGATCGCTCCAGCGATTCCGGTGAACCGGACTTTCGCGAACAGTCACTGCGACAGGCCCTGACCGTCCTCGCCGACGATCAGCCTCACCGCACCGCCCGTATCCTCCACCTGCTCAGCGACCACACCAGCGACCTGCCGCAGTCCGCCCATGGCATGAAGGGCGCACTGGGCGCCGTGAAGCTCAGCGAAGGAGCTGCCCCATGAAATACATCGACCCCCACATTCACATGGTTTCAAGAACCACCGATGACTACCAGCGAATGGCCCTCGCAGGCTGCATCGCTGTCACCGAACCCGCTTTCTGGGCCGGCTTCGACCGCTCCTCGGCACAAGGGTTCTTTGACTACTTTCGACAGCTCACTGAATACGAACCACGCCGCGCCGCCCTGTCTGGAATCCAGCACTTCACGTGGCTGTGCATCAACCCCAAAGAAGCCGATGACCCCGCCTTCGCACGCGATGTCATCGCCATCATCCCCGAATTCCTCAAATGCGACACCGTACTCGGCATCGGCGAAATCGGACTCAACAAAAATACCCGCAACGAACTCACCATCCTCGAAGAACAAATCGCTCTCGCTGAAACCCACAACCAGCTGATCCTCGTGCACACCCCGCACCTCGAAGACAAACTCAAAGGCACCCGCCTGATCATGGACGCCCTCAGCGCCAGCAGCGTCCCCCCCGAACGAATCCTCATCGATCATGTCGAAGAACATACCGTCGCCGAAGTGCTCGATCGCGGCTTCTGGGCAGGGATGACGCTCTACCCCGATACCAAAATGACCCCCCAACGCGCGGCTGACGTCATCGAAATGTACGGCTCAGAACGCATCTGGATGAATTCCGCCGGCGACTGGGGCTGCAGCGATCCACTCGCCGTCCCCAAAGCCCGACTCGAACTCCGCCGCCGCGGCCACTCCACTCAACTCATCGACCGCGTCACCCTCGATAACCCCCGCGACTTCCTCAGCCAGTCACCTAAATTCAAACTGAAGGAACAGTAGTACTGAGCTGGACAGCGCCATGTTGGGCCAGCAGCTCCGTCTTCATGGCACATTTTGACGCAACAGGCCGAAATCGCAGGGGGAAGCGGGCAGTGGGCGGTGAGAAGTGAACGGAACGTCGAACATGGCGTTGTCCAGTCAGAACACACCTGAATTCAGATACCTCTGAATCTCCATCAGCAACTCCCGCTCTGCATTCCGCTGATCTCCCGTGCCCGGAATCGGCTCCCGAAGAACCTCAATCAGCCTGCTGAGATAATCAGTCAACTGTTTCCTCGCTTCCTGCGAGGAAAACTGCACGGGAAACTGCCCTGCGTAGTAAGCCCGCCTCAGCGCTTCGCAGCGGGCATCGAGGAAGCTCTGTCTCGCCGGGCTTTCCAGTTCGCTGCGCCTGGCTGTGTCAAGGAATCGAGCAGCTGTCTGCAGCCACCTCTGACGGTTGTCTTCATGAATCTGCGACATATCACCGCCCATCGCAAACAGCAACTCCCTGATCTTCAGAAACTCCACATAATCCACTGGATTTTCCGGTGCCGCTCCGTGCACTGCCAACGCTTCGTCAATACGGGAAATCAGCGCATCAAGTCCGGACCAATCTCTTGCAGACAGCTTCAGCGACAGAAAGCGGCTCATCATCTCCAGTTCAGCCCAGCTGAGCGGCTGGTTGAGCTGTTTCAGTGCCTGCACGTACTCATTGAGCACCCGCGTGGTGACAAAACTGGCCTCCGTCGTCATGCCCCCCGCAGCGGCTGCAGGCTGATCTGACAGCTTGCGCATAGACTGCTGGTGTTTGTCAACAGTTCTCACCAGCTGCAGCAGCAGCATCTCATGCTTCGATCGCAGCTGCGACTCCGCTGCCGCTCGGTTCTCGGCCTTGTTTTCCGCCGCCTCAGCCCGCAGACGCAGACGATGCTCGTCATCAGCCGCCTGCCGCTGCACAGCCAGCGTCCTCGACTGCTCCCGAACTGCATACAACCCCAGCAGCAGCGCGATGAACAACGCCACTGCAGTGATGCCCAGAGTGGTTGCAAGCACACGATTGCGCGCGCACCAGCGAAGCAGTCGAGTCGGCAGGCTGATTGGTCGAGCAGCAATCGGGAGTCCGGCAAGGAAAGCCTTCAGGTCAGCGGTAAGCGCTGCCACAGTGGCATAGCGGTCATTCGGACGACGCGCCAGACACTTCACACAGATGGTTTCAATGTCCCGCGAAAGTTGTGGCTGCAGCCGTCGCGGTGAAACCGGGTCGTGACTGCGAATCAGCTGCATCAAAACAACGCTGTCGTTCCCCATGAAAGGCGGTATCCCGGTGAGCAATTCATACAGAATGGCCCCAAGCCCGTACACATCAGTCCGGAAATCAGCCGCCTGACCACCGCTCAACTGTTCAGGAGCCATGTAAACCGGCGTTCCCAAAAGCTGCCCGCTCAGCGTCAGCGACGGATCGTCCGTCACTCGCGCCAGCCCGAAATCCGACAGCCAGATCCGCAGCACACCCTGCTCGTCCCGGGGCAGATCTGTTGTGCTTGCAGTCCGCAGCAGAATATTGGAAGGCTTCAAATCCCGATGAATCACCCCCTGACCATGGGCGTGCTGGAGTGCCTGAGCAAGAATCAACAGCACCTCGGCCGCGTCCTGCTGCCGCAGCGGACGACCATCCTGCCACTCCGATAATGTCATGCCGGGAATGTATTCCATCACCAGCACCGGCCGAGCCTCGTCAGCTATCACTCCGTATACCGTCACGATGTGCGGACAGGAAAGCCTCGACAGCGTCGTCCCTTCCTGAAGGAGCCGCTGCACGGCGTCAATGTCACGGCTTTGATGATGCAGCCGCTTCAGGGCCACAGGACGACGCATCAGTTGATCCCAGCCCTCCCAGACCTCACCCATCCCACCCGAACCAATCCGTCGCTTCCACGAATAACGCACACCAGTTATTTCCTGGGACGGAGCCTCACTGCTCCCGGATACCGACTCATCTAAAGGCGAATCGGGATCCTCCGTGGCAGACTGCAAGCCAGCCCCGACAGGAAACATCAGACTCCGCAGCCGGCCCTCACCAACGCGACGCTGCGCAGTCACCAGCCACGCCGGCACGCCGGCTGACTGCTCTGTGGCACTCAGTGCAGCCACACACACATCGCAACCCTCGATGTGCTGCTCAAACGCTTCAGCAGTCTCTTCAGAGAGCCTGTCGTTCAGATAGTCAGGAACAAGTTCGCTTTGTCGACACATCATGTCCGGATGAACTCACAAGCGTTTCAGATCGGGATGATTCAGACCAGTGGATATCAGCTGAGATCTTCATAATTCTTCTGTCGTTTGATTTCTGCTGAGATCTGACGCTGCACGCGATATCGCGCTGAATGCACTGCGTTGAGACTGAGCCCTGTCAGCTCTGCGACCGCGTCTCCCGTCAGACCCTCCAGCGCCATCAATCGGAAGGCATCCCAGCTTGAAGCCTGCACACGCTGGCGAACCACAGTCATCGCATGCTCCAGCATCTGTGTTTCCAGCAGCATGTCAAACTCTTCTTCCAGAGCCTGCCGCGCCAGCAACGATTCTTTCAGTCGCTCAACAACCTCAGGACGCGCGGAACGTTCGGCACGCGAAACCACATCACACCAGCAATGCCACGCAATCGTCCGCATCCACGAACGAAAACTGCCAGTCCCGCGACGCCTGAATTCGCCGATACGCCCCAGCACAATCAACAGAGTGTCCTGAATCAGGTCGTCCAGGTCAGCATCCTGCATGCCCCATTTTCCGCACCAGTGCCGCAGCATCGAAACACACTGCACGGAAAATTCCGCCCACGCGTCCTCATCACCACGCCGCACACGCTCCAGCAGACTCAATGAAGTTTCAACCGTCGACTTCATCGGATACCTCATGGTGCCTTGTCACCGGACATGCAATCGGACACGGCGACAAAATCATCAGCTGCAGCTGACAATGCTATCGTCTGACCATCTCCGCAAGCAAGGATCCAAACAGCTTTGTCTCCCGGGAAACTTCAGGTTAATTTCAGATCCCGTTCCAACTTCCGAAAAACAACAAAAGTGGGGAATTTTTCGCGTCAGTTGGCGGGGTTCAGCCTGTTTTGAGGCCAACTCAGGGCCAAGCATCAGCCCCGACCACACGTCCCAGGTCTAACCGCCTCGAAAGTCGCCCGCGATGTCCCTCCAAAAATGGCTGAAAAACTATTCGCAACTGCTGCACCCCGCCCGGAGACGCAGATCCCTGCGACGTCCCCGGCACCGCACAGCCCCGCAATGGCAGTCAGCCGGTCACTCCATACCCGCCTGGCACGAAGCTCTCGAAGAACGCATCCTCCCCGCCAGCATTTCCTGGGTCGGAGATGTCAATACGTCGTGGTCCGCCAATGTCGCCACCAACACCAACTGGTCCACAGACAGCCTGCCACTCGACGGAGACTCCCTGTCCTTCACCGGCACCGCCACCGGAACGCTCACCAACGACACCACCGCCGACAACAGCTACTCACTCACCTTCGCCTCCGGTGGGTACACCATCACCGGAAACAGCATCTCACTCGACAATCCCGGCACGGATATCATCCAGATCGCCGGCGAAAATCTGCTCCAGACACCCCTCGAACTCTCCAGCTCAGAGATCGAAGTCCAGGCCGGCGTCCTCGAAATTGACTCCACCATCACCGGCACCGCAG
>CAZLOQ010000139.1:0-4521 GCA_964561125.1 uncultured Chitinophaga sp.
AAGACACGAAACACACGAAAGAAAACGAAGTCAGCGGTGCGGGTTTTGTGGGCCAGATTACGGCGAACTCGTTCATGAAGCGGGAGTTTGGCAAAAAGCTGATCGAAGAGTTTTTCAAGTCGATTGACCTGACGCATGTGATCGATACGTCCGGGGCTTATATCCCCGGGCATGGTACCCCGACTGTCATTCTATTCGGCCGCAACCGGAAGCCCGTAGAGAGTGCGGTGCGTGCCGTGCTGGGGATCAAAGGGGAACCAAGCACTCCAGCCGATCCATCCCAGGGACTTGTTTGGCTGTCGATCATTCAACACATCGATCAGGAAAACGCCCAAGACGCCTTTACTTCTTCGTCAGATGTGAGTCGGGCAACATTCGCTAGCCATCCTTGGAGTATAGGGGGAGGAGGTGCGAGCGACTTAAGAGAAGAAATTGAGACACGATGTAGCGAAACACTCGGCTCTTTACAGGCAGACATTGGTTTTCTCGTGATCACCGGCGAGGACAATTGTTTGGTTCTGGAGAGCGATTGTTTACGCCGACTTGGGATTGAGTATTCGATGCCGTTGGTACTTGGTGACGGTTTACGAGACTGGCAGGTAGAGACAAGTCTTGCGTGCCTCTGGCCGAACGATGCCTCAGGCGGATTGTTACCAACCGAAACTTTGGACAGTCATCTGAGATTCTGTTGGAACTACAGAACAATTCTTCGGAATAGGAAGGCGTTTGGTGTTCCAGTCGAAGAAAAAGGCATTCCTTGGTGGGCACTAAGGGAATTGTACTCGAATCGCCTTCGCACCCCCCTCTCCATCGCCTTTGCCGAGGTCGCAACGCACAACCACTTTGTGCTGGATCGGGGCGGCAAGGTTTTCAAGCAAACGGCACCGATCATCAAGTTGCCCGCCGATGCCACGGAGGATGACCACCTCGCCCTCCTTGGCCTCCTCAACAGCTCCGCTGCGTGCTTCTGGATGAAGCAAACTTTTCACAACAAGGGTGACTCAACTGACCAGTCCGGCGCTCGAACGACAGGCGAGCCAGAGTTCAACACTTTTCAGTTCAACAGCACCGGGCTTCGGCGATTCCCTATACCAACAGAGTTACCACTTGCTTTTGGCCAGCGGCTGGACCGTATGGCTCAAGAATACAGTTCCTCGCTTCCAGAGGCAGTCATAGGAAGCGAAGTCCCAAACGCGAGAAACCTGCAAGAGGCGCAACAGAAGGCGAGTTCGACACGAGCAAAGATGATTGCGCTGCAAGAGGAACTCGACTGGGCCTGCTATCGACTCTTTGGCCTGATCGAAGAGGATGCGTGTTACAGCGACGGGGACCTTCCTGGTATCGAGCTGGGGCAACGAGCGTTTGAAATTGGTTTGGCCAGGAAAATTGAGGCCGGGACAACTGAGACAGCATGGTTTCGGCGGCAAGGGATAAATCCAACGACGACAGTACCAGCGCATTGGCCACCCCGGTATCGCAAACTTGTTGAGCGTCGCCTTGAACTCATCGATTCAATCAGTGAAATCGGGCTGATTGAAGATGGCATGTACAAACGCCGCTGGAACACCGAAAGCTGGGATGACCAGCAGCAGCGTGCACTGAAGAATTGGTTGCTCGATCGACTCGAAAGCTATTGGAAGGATGAAGGCGGAAGGATGAAGGATGAAAGGGGCGGGATTCAGCCTTCAGCCTTCGCGCTTCAGCCTTCCCTTCACTCCGTCGCAGAGTTGTCCGACAAAGCCAGCGGGGATCCTGACTTCCTGCAAGTCGCCGCGATCTATCGTGGTCGAGAAGACTTCGACGTTGCCGCGCTGATTGCGGAACTCGTTGAATCAGAGTCCGTTCCGTTCCTCCCGGTCCTGCGCTACAAACCTACCGGAGTCCGCAAACGCGAAGTCTGGGAACGCACCTGGGAACTGCAGCGCAGAGAAGACGCACTGAAGGATGAAGGCGGAAGGATGAAGGATGAAAACGGGGACCTTCAGCCTTCAGCCCTCAGCCTTCAGCCTTTCAATATCCCCGTCCCGCCCAAGTACACCTCGGCCGACTTCCTCAACTCCGATTACTGGCGTCTTCGCGGTAAACTCGACGTACCCAAAGAACGCTGGATCAGCTATCCCCACTGCGAGACCGAGAGTGATCCATCGCTCGTCGTCGGCTGGGCTGGCTGGAACCATCTGCAACAGGCGGCGGCACTGATCGCCTGGTACGACGCCCGCAAACGCGATGGCTGGGACGCCAAGCGTCTCACGCCGCTGCTCGCCGGTCTCGACCAACTCCTTCCGTGGATTCACCAGTGGCATCCCGAGATCGATCCCGAGTTCGGTGAAACCGCCGGTCAGTCGTACGAGACGCTGCTCAAGGCCGACGCCCACGAGCTCGGCCTGACCCTCGAACAAATCCGAGCCTGGGAGCCACCAGCGAAGAAGAAAGGCGGAAGGAGGAAGGCTGAAGAAGGAAACCAACCACGAAAGACACGAAATACACGAAAGAAGGCAACGCAGGCAGAAGCAAAAGCGGAGGATGATGAATGACTCCCGCACAGGTGAATTCAAAGCTTGACGAACTGCTGGGACTGCCAGCAGAGATTGAATGGGTCGAATTCAAGGAGGCCGGGAACGACTTCCATTTCGACAACATTGGAAAGTATTTTTCCGCCTTGAGTAATGAAGCAAACCTAAAGAACCAATCCTCGGCGTGGCTTGTATTCGGAGTTCAAGACAAGCCTAAGCGGATTGTTGGAAGCCGCTACCGCGGCAACCGTCCTGACCTCGATCACCTCAAGGAAGAGATCGCCAATCACACAAACAATCGACTGACGTTTGAAGAGATTTACGAAGTCACTCGCCCGGAAGGTCGGGTCGTGATGTTTCAGATTCCGCCAGCTTTGCGTGGAGTGCCGACTGCATGGAAGGGACATTTCTACGGACGGGATAATGAGGCACTCGTTCCGTTGAGCCTGCACGAGATTGAGCAGATTCGCAGGCAACATGTTGTGGAGGACTGGTCTCGAACGTTTTGCGAAGGTGCTGACCTGAAGGACCTTGATCCGGCAGCGATTTCGCAGGCTCGGAAAGTATTCAAGGTCAAGCATACCAAACTGGTTGGTGAGGTCGATGGTTGGGATGACCGGACATTTCTGAACAAAGCCAAAATCTGTATTGATGGTCGAATCACCAATGCCGCCATCATTCTGCTTGGCAGGGAGGAATCGACGCATTTCCTCAGCCCCGGCGTGGCTCAGATCACCTGGGTACTGAAGAACAAGTCAAACGTGGATAAGGATTATCGCCATTTTGGGCCGCCTTTCCTGTTGGCCGTCGATGAACTTTTTGCCAATGTTCGAAACCTGACCCTGCGACATCTCCCCGATGGAACGCTCTTTCCCGTGGAAGTGAGCCAGTACGATCCGTGGGTACTCCGTGAGATTTTGCACAACTGCATCGCTCATCAGGACTATTCCATGCGAGGGCGAATCAATGTGGTTGAAGTCGAAGATGAATCGATCCTGTTCACAAACCTTGGGCAATTTCTTCCCGGCAGCGTGGAAGAAGTGATCCGGCGTGACCAGCCACAGGAAGAGTATCGGAATCGCTTCCTCGTTGATGCGATGGTCAACCTGAACATGATCGACACCATCGGCAGTGGCATTCGTCGTTCGTTTGGCATCCAGCGTGATCGCAACTTCCCAATGCCAACCTACGACCTGAGTGAACCGGGCCGTGTGAAGGTGCGGGTCATCGGTCAGATTCTCGATCCCAACTACACCCGAATGCTGATGACCCGGACCAATCTGGACCTGCTGGATGTGATCGCCCTCGACAAGGTGCAGAAAAAGCAGGCCCTTGGCGATTCGGAGTTCAGGGCATTGAGGGACAAGAAACTCGTTGAAGGGCGAAGGCCCAATCTGTTTGTGTCCTCAACTGTCGCAGCGGCGACTCAGGCGAAAGCCGACTACATTCGCAATCGAGCCTTCGACAAAGACCACTACGAGAAAATGGTCGTGACGTATCTGGAAAAATTCGGTGAAGCGACGCGGCAGGACCTCAACCAACTGCTGATCGCCAAACTATCTGACGCTCTGGATGAGGGTCAGAAGAAGAATTTCATCACAAATCTCCTGCAATCGATGAGGCGAGCAAGAGTGATTTACCCAGTCGAGGGGAAGCGGGGATTGGGGGCCAGGTGGCAATTGTGTAAACCGGCGTCGGAAGGCGAGATTTAGACAATGACTTATACATTGGGCGGGCCCTCCGATTCCGCAAACCCTTTGATCACAATGAGTTGCGATAAGTGTACGACACGCCAATTCGCTGGCGTTACACCATTTTCTCACACAATTGACTCTGTTTTTTCGTGTGATTCGTGTCGTTCGTGGCTGAAAACCGCAGCTGACGAATGGGACCACGAAATACACGAAAGACACGAAAAAAAGCAGGTAACAGGTTTCAGTCATCCCAATACCCAATGTCCTCTTTCGTGTATTTCGTGGTTATCCATCCCCCATCCCTCCCCCTGATT
>CAZLOQ010000139.1:4611-16438 GCA_964561125.1 uncultured Chitinophaga sp.
AGGACTTACGAATGACATAAATTCACCAGATTGTCATTGATTATGTCATTCAAAATGTCAGTGGGCCGTTCCCAGGGAGCTTAGCGGCAAACCCGCCCCAAGTTCGTGCCTGTCGTGGTCATCAACCACCCCTCCCCCCCCTTTCTGTGTTTTTTCGCGTCTTTCGTGTCTTTCGTGGTTATCAACCGCCCCTCCCACCCCCTCCTGTGTTTTTTTCGTGTCTTTCGTGTCTTTCGTGGTTGTCAACCGCCCCTCCCACCCCCTTCTGTGTTTTTTCGTGTGTTTCGTGTCTTTCGTGGTTATCACCCGCCCCCCACCCCCCTTCTGTGTTTTTTCGTGTCATTCGTGTTTTTCGTGGTTGTCAACCGCCCCTCCCACCCCCTTCTGTGTTTTTTCCGTGTCTTTCGTGGTTGTTCCAAAATGCCTGACAAACTGATCTCAGAGATTCTCGATCTCCCCGAACGGGTCCGCAAAGGGGACTTCGTCCTCAACCTCTCCAAAGGTGTCACCGAGCCAGTAAAGACCCTTGCCCATAATGTGGTCACGCCGCAGTTGGTCACGTGCTTCGATGATGCGCTCGGGTTCATCCGCAGCGCGGTCGACGCCACCAACAGCAAGGCCTGCTACCTGCACGGCAGCTTCGGCTCGGGTAAGTCGCACTTCATGGCAGTGCTGCACCTGCTGCTCCAGCACAACTCGGCGGTGCGCTCGATCCCCGAGCTGGCCAAAGTCTGCGACGACCACCGTTGGGTCGAGAACAAGAAGTTCATGCTGGTCCCCTACCACATGATCGGTGCGCGGAGTATGGAGTCGGCGATCCTCGGCGGGTACGTGGATCACGTGCAGGAACATCATCCCGGCTGCCCACTGCCGGGTGTGTACCTGGCCGACGAGATCTTCGAGAACGCCAAACAGATTCGCTCCGCTCTGGGCGACGAACGATTCTTTGAAAGGCTGAATGCGAAACCAACAACCACGAATGGCACGAATGACACGAATAAAGACCAGAAAGGGGATGGTCAATCTGATTCCTCCATTCGTGCTATTCGTGAGATTCGTGGTTCTTCATCCGGTAGCGGCTGGGGGAAGTTAGAAGGCTGGAACGCAGCCCGATTCGAGGCTGCCCTCCAGGCACCGCCCAGGAGCAAGGAACGGAGCCAACTGGTCGGCAAGCTGGTCGAGAACATCTTCCCTGCCTTCCGAGGCATCGCGCAGGGCAAGGACGAAGCCTACGTCGATCTGGACGAGGGGCTGGCGGTCATCAGCGAACACGCCAGGACCCTCGGCTACGACGGCCTGATCCTGTTCCTCGACGAATTGATTCTCTGGCTGGCGACGCACTCAGGCGACCTGAACTTTGTTCAGACCGAGGGGAACAAGCTCGCAAAGCTGGTCGAATCTCGCAAGGCCGAGCGTCCGGTACCGATCATCAGCTTCGTCGCCCGCCAGCGAGACCTGCGCGATTTGATCGGCGAGAACGTGGCTGGAATGCAGCAGCTCAACTTCTCGGACGTCCTGTCCCACTGGGAAGGTCGCTTCCACACGATCACCCTCGAAGACCGCAACCTGCCTGTCATCGCTCAGAAGCGCGTTCTGCGGCCCAAGGACGATGCGTGCCGAGCAGAGCTGGAACAGGCCTTCGAGCAGACGGCCAGGGTACGCCAGGAGATCATGGAGGTGCTGCTGACCCGGGAAGCCGACCGGGCCATGTTCAAGATGGTTTATCCGTTCAGCCCCGCATTGATCCAGGCTCTGGTCGCGGTATCGAGTGCATTGCAGCGCGAGCGGACGGCACTCAAGATCATGCTGCAACTGCTGGTCAACCGGCGTGAGACACTGCGCCTGGGCGATGTGATTCCCCTGGGAGACTTGTGGGATGTGGTGGCCCACGGTGACGAAGCCTTCACCGATGTGATGCGAGTGCGGTTTGAGAACGCCAGGAAGCTCTATCAGAACCGGCTGCGTCCGATGCTGGAGCAACAGCATGAGATCGACTACGAGGTCGATAAGGAAAGGATGAAGGCGGAAGGCGGAAGGATGAATGAGGAAGGCGACACTTCATCCTTCATCCCTCATCCTTCATCCTTAGCTGAGAAAATGCGCCGATTTGAAAATGATGACAGGTTGATAAAGAGCCTGCTCCTCTCTTCGCTGGTGCAAGGTGTCGACGCGCTCAAGAACATGACCTGCACGCGACTGGCCGCGCTGAACCATGGGACCATCCGTTCAAGGATCCCAGGTCGGGAACATCAAGTCGTCGCGCAGAAGCTTCGTACCTGGGCGGGCATCTGCGGGGAACTGAGGATCGAAGGAGATCCAGCCAACCCCACGGTGTCGCTGGAGCTGGAGGGAGTCGACACCGATGGTTTGATCGAAGCCGCACGGGTCTTCGACAATCCAGGCAACCGCCAGTTCCGCTTGCGCAAGATGCTCTTCGAGTCGATCGGCATTCCGGATTCAGAAGCGACACCGATCCACTATGATTATCAGTGGCGTGGCAGTCGCCGTTCCTGCGAAGTGCTGTTCACCAATGTTCGGGTGTTGCCTGATGAGTCGCTCCGCTCGCGAGATGACTGGAAACTGATCCTCGATTTTCCGTTCGATTCCGAGGGGCATACGCCGATCGAGGACCTGGACCGGCTGAACAAGTTCCGGGACCGAAACGAATCGCATCGCACGATCGTTTGGTTGCCGTCGTTCTTCTCAACGCGTTCCCAGGCGGAACTGGGCAAACTGGTCATCATCGATCACCTGCTGCGCGGCGGGAACCTGGATCAGTACGCCAAACACATGTCGATGCAGGATCGGGAGACAGCCAGACTGCTCCTGCGCAATCAGCAGAGCGCCCTGCAATCCCGGTTGATCCAGGTGGTGGAAGCCGCGTACGCGATTCGGGGCGAACCGACCCCCGGATCTCTGGACAGCGCCTACGACATGTCCGATGTCCATTTCCAGGCGCTGCTGCCGTCACTGGTGCTACAGCGACCGGTGGGTGCAACGCTCGGCGAAGCGATGGAGCACCTGCTGGATCAGGCCCTGGCGCATCAATACCCGAAACATCCAAAGTTCGGGCAGGAGATCAAGCTCGGCAAAGACCTCCGACAGGTGCTTGAGGTCTGTCAGGAAGCCGCACGGAATCAGGATGGCCGTCTGTTCGTCGAGGACAAGACGCTGCGGCTCAAGCTGCGCAACATCTGCAACCCGCTTGAACTCGGGCAGATGACCGAGACACACTTCGTGCTCGCTCCCGTATGGAGGAACCATTTCAACCGCATGCTCTCCCAGTCAGACCAACCCCATCCCACGGTCGCGGATCTGAAACGCTGGATGGACCAGCCGGAGGAGCGAGGGCTGCCGCAGGAGATTTGCAATCTGCTGGTGCTGGTCTACGCCGATCAAACCAACCGCTCGTTTGTCCGTTACGGAGGCAACTATGTCCCTTCCCTCGACGACATGCCCGGCGATCTGGAACTGGTCGAACAGCAGCTGCCGGACGTGCAGGATTGGGAGACCGCACTGATTCGCGTCTCCGAGGTCTTTGGCCATGCGGTTTCCAGGCTGCTCAATGCCGGGAACCTGGCGATGCTGGCCTCGAAGGTGA
Organism: uncultured Chitinophaga sp.; assembly: GCA_964561125.1. Classification (GTDB taxonomy): domain Bacteria; phylum Planctomycetota; class Planctomycetia; order Planctomycetales; family Planctomycetaceae; genus SXXK01. The sequence continues at coordinate 8,213 of CAZLOQ010000139.1, forward strand.
AGGAAAGCGTCGGCAGCCTGAAGGGAGACTGCGAGAGCTTGCCCGACCGGTTGCAGTTGGTTCTCAAAAACCTCGGCGTCAGCGACAGTGAGATCGACAAGGCCGACCGAGTGAAGACGGCGCGAGCCGTCCGCAAATTACTGATCGACTGCACCGGCAAAGAGGCCACCGCACTCGTCGGCGTGATCGCGGCCGCGAAGATGGAGACCTCCGGTACGGCGATGGGGCGAAGCTTGAAATCCGCGTCGTCGATCCTGGAATGCCTGCGTAACACCAAGTGGGACCTGTTCAACGGAGTCGCGCATCTGGGGGACGAACGCAAGATGCAGGCCGACCTGTTGCTACAGGATGTGCGGTCGGCATTATCGACCGATGAGCTGGCCCTGGCGGGAGGACTGGCGGCGAAGCTATCCGAAGCGGAGAGCCGAGCGATCCGGTTGCTGACGCCACCCAAGGCGGAAGTCGGAAGGCTGAAGGATGAAAAGATCAGTCCGCCTTCACCCTTCATCCCTCATCCTTCTCTCAGACAGGTAGGCTCTGGCAGTCGCTCGCGACTCGGGCATCGTGAATCTCTCTCCGAAGCACAGGAACTGGTTCAAAAGCTCCAACAGAACCCCAAACTTCGGCTGACCATCCACTGGACACTGGAAGAGGAGGGGTAAAGGTGCTTACGGGCGTGTTAATTTAACCACGAAATACACGAAAAACACGAAAAAACTCTGGTAACAGGCTTCTGTCGTCCCAACACCCAACGCCCAGCAGCCAATTTTCTCTTTAGTGTATTTCGTGTCTTTCGTGGTTATAAATCGCACCTTCTGAACGAGACCACGAAACACAGTAAATACACAAAAAACCGGTAACAAGTTTCTGTCGTCCCATCGCCCATCATCCAACACCCAATGTCCTCTTTAGTGTATCTCGTGTCTTTCGTGGTTGTCAAAACATGCCCTCACTCTCTCAAAATCAAATCCGCTCACTCGTTGAAGACAAATGGCAGCGCGACAGAGACTCGCTGGCCTTCGGTCTGCATGTGTCGTCGTCGATGAAGGGACCCACCGAAGTCGAGTTCGAGTTTGGCAAAGCCAAAGTCGTCCGTGCCGACACCGTATTCCAGGTCCGCGAAGCGCTGCTCAATGCTGAACGGGAACAGAATCGATTGGTGCTCCTGACCGGGCTTCAGCAGAAGGATCTCGGGCTGGATGTGGTCGCGAGGTTGGCTCGCAGTCGCCTGTTTGCCGTGGATCATTGGGCCAGTTTGAGTTCCCTCTTCAAAGCGAAGGAACTGGATCGCTCGATACTCGATCCGGCGATTGCCCAGGCCCTGATGGACTTTGCCCCGGCCGACGGCTACCCGCCGGTTTCGGCAGGGATCCTGGATCAGGGAACGGTTTGGCGTGCAATCTGCCGCCATGTGTTCGACATGGGGGAGAGTGAGCCGGACCTTGTGTCCCTGCTGCTGTGGGCAGCTTCGGAGAAGGGACCGAAACGATACAAGCAAGCCGGTGAGGCGATCTGCGGGAGCTTGCGCAAACGCCTGGTGCACAACCTGGGAGACGCGGCTGAATCGATCCTGCGTTTCGTCGAGAGCAATGCAGGTGCGGATGCGTTAGCACTGGCCGTGACCTGTTTGGTGGTTTACGGATCGGGCGAGGAACCGACGCTTGATGCTGCGGCGGCTCGGATGGAGCAGTACCACGCGAACAAACCGATTCCCCAAACCGTCGGGCGAACGCTGGGCAAGGTTGCGATCGATGCGATCGCCGACCTGGATCGCCATGACGACCCGCGTGTGTCTCAGCACCATCTCCAGCGTGCCGATGAACTGCTCAAACAATTCATTTGCCACGAGCATGCCTACCGCAACCCTCTGACCCGTTTGTCCTTCGAGCAACGGCTGGGTCGACTCGGACATGCCATCCAGAAGGCGATCAAGACACCTGAAAACAGTGTGATCGCGGTCGCCCTGGTCGAGGGTGTCTTTATCGAGGGCTGTGAGGCTCGATTGGAAGAGATCGAGTCGCATCGTTTGGCCAGGCTGGGACGCAACAAAGATCAGGTCTTGAAGGCCGAGATGGCGGTCAGGCTGGTGCGATGGCTTGGGATGAAGGATGAAGGCGGAAGGATGAAGGCGGAAGGGGGAAGGATGAAGGATGAAGGCGGAAGGGTGAAGGGGGTGGGGAGGAGGAATTGTTCATCTTTGATTTTTCAACATGCCGAACAGCATGTTCGTGAGATGTCCTTTGTCGATTGGGCGCGCGAGCCGTTGTGCCGGGGGGAGGACGTGGCGGATCTCTCGGCGGCTTATCAACTGCTCGATCAGCTCGTGCTCGAACGCCGGGAGGCCATCAGTCAGTCCTTTGCCAGGGAGCTGGCCGATTGGTCTGCCGTGGGTTCCAGGGATGCGGGTGTCCTGGGAGTCGAGGATGTTCTGGGCCAAGTGGTCAGCAAGGTGGTTGAGGCGGGCAACAAAGTATTGGTCGTGGTGCTCGATGGGATGAGCTGGGCGATCTGCCATGAACTGCTCGAAGACATTCGCCAGGACCACTGGTTTGAGGCGACTCTCGATCAATCGAATGCCCCGCCGCGACCGGTGATCGCCACGATCCCCAGCGTGACCCACTTTTCCCGCGCGAGTTTACTTTCGGGGATGCTGGTCAAAGGGGACCAGAACGCTGAACGCAGGAACTTCGAGTCAAACAAGGATCTGGTCGAAGTCTGTGACAAACGCTATCCCCCGATCCTGTTCCACAAGCAGCAGCTCACGGAAGGAAACCGGGGAGCCATCTCCGCTGAGCTTTCGGCCAGGCTGACGGCATCGAATCACAAGGTGATCGGGGTGGTCATCAACGCCATCGACGATCGTCTGAGCAATGCTCAGCAGGTGGTGGAGAGTTGGTCGCTCAGTCGGATCAGTCCCCTGCGAGCGTTGCTGCGGTTGGCGCGTGATTCGGGCCGCGTTGTGATTCTGGCCAGCGATCATGGTCATGTGTGGCATCGACCCGATGGGCAGTACCGTCCTTACGAAGAGAGCAGCCGCTGGCGTAGCGACGATGGCAAGTGTGCCCCGGATGAGATTGTGCTGTCGGGTAGCCGAAGTGTTGCCGGTACCGACTCGGTGATCGTTCCGTGGAGCGAGAAGGTCTACTACTCTCGCCAGCAGAACGGCTATCACGGTGGAGCGAGCCCTCAGGAAATGGTTTGCCCTCTGGTTCTGCTCATCGACAAGACGAGCGCCTACTCGGGTTTGTACCGGTGTGAGTATCCCAAGCCGGAGTGGTGGTCAGCAGCTCCGACCGCTTCACCGGTCATCGAGGAGCCGCAGGTCAGCATCACGATTGCGGTGGATCAAACCGCAACGAGGTCGGGAACTTCGACACTGTTCGACCTGGACGAGTTGGAAAAGGATGAAGGCGGAAGGATGAAGGATGAGGGTGGAAGGCGGAAGGATGAGGGCGGAAGGCGGAAGGATGAGGGTGGAAGGATGAAGGAGGAAGGCGGAAGGAGGAAGGAGGAAAAGGAGGGGGTTCATCCTTCATCCTTCAACCTTCAGCCTTCCCACTCGTGGATTGAGCGGCTGTTGCAGTCTCAGGCCTACAAGGACCAGAAGGCGATGCTGCGTCGTCATCCGGTGGACGATGCGGTGCTGCAAGGCTGCCTGGTGGCACTCGATGCCAGCGGCGGCATCATGACTCCGACGGCGTTTGCGAAAGCTGCCGACATTCCGCTGGTGCGGCTGGACGGCCTGGTTCGCCAAATCGCCAGGGTCCTGAACGTCGATGGTTACGAGATCCTCACGCTCGACCGTACCGAGAACCGGATGGAGCTCAACGTCACCAGGCTCAAAAGGCAGTTTGATCTGGAATAACCCCCATGGAAATCAGCCCCGAACGCCGTCGTGAAATCATTGCTGCCCTGAGAAAAGGGACCGTGCCCCAGCGCGGCCTGGATTTTCTCGCCGTTGGCTTGAACCGCTACGAACCGGTGATTGCCGAGGAGCTTGCAGACGTGGCAGGCGGTAGCGCAATCTTCAAGGCGGTGCGGGGTGATTACGGCTGCGGCAAAACGTTTTTCGCACGCTGGGTTCAGGAGTACGCCAAGAAGAAAGGCTTCGCGACGGCCGAGGTACAGATTTCAGAAACCGAGACGCCACTGCATCGGCTGGAAACCGTATACCGCCGCGCGATGGAACAGCTCTCGACTCCGGATTGTTTCCTCGGTGCGTTCCGATCGGTGATCGATGGTTGGTTCTACGGGCTGGAAGAGGACGTGCTGGCCGAAGGTTCGGTCGATCCTCAGGATGAGAAAGGATTGGCCGATCGTGCAGATGAGCTGCTGGAGCAGCGGCTAGGCGAGATCACCCGCGCCACACCCCAGTTCGCTTCAGCCCTGCGTGCCTATCGCACCTCGCAGCGAGCCGGAGATCATGCCACGGCCGAAGGCCTGGCCGGTTGGCTGGCCGGGCAGCCTCACATTGCCGCGTCTCTGAAACGGGAAGCGGGGATTAAGGGGGATGTCGACCACTTCGCTGCGCTCAGCTTCCTGCGGGGCTTGCTGTTGATCTTGAAGGATTCAGGTTACGCAGGGTTGGTGCTGGTCCTCGATGAGATCGAAACGATTCAGCGAGTTCGCTCCGACGTGCGTGAGAAGGGGCTCAATGCTCTGCGGCAACTGATTGACGACATCGATGGCGGCCGGTTTCCTGGCCTATATCTCGTCATCACGGGGACGCCTGCCTTCTACGATGGCCCGCAAGGCATCCAGCGGCTGGAACCGCTGGCTCAGCGGCTGCATGTCGACTTCCAGACCGACGCGCGTTTCGACAACCCTCGGGCCGTGCAGCTCCGTCTGACCACCTTTGATCATCAGCGGCTGGTGGAGGTGGGGACGAAGGTCCGTGACCTGTTTGCGGCTGATTGTTTGGCTCCGGGCCGCGTTCGTACGCTCGCCGACGGCGAGTACATCGAATCCCTGGCCAGATCGCTCACGGGCAAGCTGGGAGGCAAGACGGGGATCGCACCACGGCTATTCCTCAAAAAGCTGGTGGCGGACGTCCTGGACCGAATCGACCAGTTCGATGACTTCGATCCACGGAAGGATTATCAGCTGACCGTGACCAGCAACGAGATGACCTCCGTGGAACGAGAAGCCCAGGCCCAAAGCGTTGATGATATCGATCTTGATTTTTAATAGCCGCAAATAAATGGCACTTCATTCAATTCGCTCGACGCTTTACTGACAGTTGTTTTTTATAACCACGAAATACACGAAACACACGAAAGTAAAATCATTAAGTGAAATCAAACAAAAAATTCATCCGGCTCACTCGTGGCACTCATGGCTATAAATGCGATCCCTGATTCACAATCGCGACAGTGAATACGGCCAAATAAAACCCCCCTTTTATTTTTCGTGTATTTCGTGTATTTCGTGGTTGCAATCACGAACATGTAATTCACAGGCACAAAAGGCACGACCGTGAACATTGCGAAATGAAGAAACCGCTTTGATTTTTCCTGTCTTTCGCGTATTCCGTGGTGATCACAATCCATGTCCGCATTCGATCGACTCCACCCCGCACTGCAACATCACATCGTCAACTCACTCGGCTGGAGAGAGTTGCGAGAGGTTCAGTCGTTGTCGATCGAGGCCTTTCTGACCGGCGCGAACCTGGTGATCCTCGCGCCCACAGCGGGAGGAAAAACCGAGTCGGCATTCTTCCCCGTGATCTCGCAGATGCTCGAAGAGGCATGGTCGGGCATCTCGATCCTCTACGTCAGCCCGATCAAGGCACTGCTGAACAACCAGGAGCAGCGGCTCGACAAGTACCTGCGGCTGGTCGGTCGGCGAGCGGCGCTCTGGCACGGTGACACGTCCCAGGGCGAACGCAGGCGGATTATCGCCGAGCAACCGGATTGCCTGCTGACGACCCCCGAGTCCCTCGAAGTGTTGCTGGTCTCGCAGAAGGTCGACCATCATCGCTTCTTCAGCGATGTCCGAGTGGTGGTCATTGACGAGCTGCATGCGTTCGCTGGCGATGACCGGGGTTGGCATTTGCTCTCCGTCTTTGAACGCATCGGAAAGATCGCTGGCCGCGACCTTCAGCGAATCGGATTGTCGGCCACCGTTGGCAATCCGCCAGAGATGCTGAGTTGGTTGTCATCGGGTTCGGATCGACCTCAGCAAGTCGTCTGGCCCAGGGGTACCGACTCGAAGATTCCCGATGTGCAGCTCGACTATGTTGGCTCACTCTCCAATGCGGCCAGGGTTATCAGCCTGCTGCATCAAGGCCAGAAGCGGCTGGTCTTCTGCGACAGTCGCTCCCGTGTGGAGCAGTTGTCGGTGATGCTGCGGCAGTACGGTGTCGACACGTTCGTCTCCCACAGCTCGCTCGGGCTCGATGAGCGGCGGCAGGCGGAGGAGGCCTTCGCCCAGCGGCAGAACTGTGTCATCGTGGCCACCAGTTCCCTCGAGCTGGGGCTGGACGTCGGAGACCTCGATCGCGTGATCCAGATCGATGCCCCCGGTACGGTGTCCTCCTTCCTGCAACGCATGGGACGCACTGGACGCCGAACGAACACGAACCGCAACTGCCTGTTTCTGGCGACCAGTGAGGAAGGCCTGCTTCGAGCTGCGGCTCTGATCGAACTTTGGCAGCGAGGCTATGTGGAGCCGGTCAAGGCACCTCCCTGCCCGTACCATATTCTTGCTCAGCAGTTAATGGCGTTGATCCTGCAGGAACGGGGGATCGGCAAATCTCAGTGGTTCTCCTGGATTGCTCGAGTTCCCGGTTTTGCCCTGATGCCGTCAGAGCGGGTTGCCGAACTGGTGGAGTTTATGATTGCCAGGGGGATTCTGTGGAGCGACAACGGTATCCTGGCTTTTGCCCCCGAAGGAGAAAAAGGCTTTGGCCGTCAGAATTTCATGGACATTCTGTCCGTTTTCACGTCGCCGCCGCTGTTCACGGTGATGTCCGGGCAGAAGGAACTGGGCAACGTCCATGAATCAACGTTTTACAAACGCGAGGAAGGACCGGCGATCCTTGTGCTGGCCGGCCAAAGCTGGAAAACGAAGCACCTGGATTGGAAACGCCGTATCGCTCATGTTGAGCCGACAGATGAAAAGGGACGATCACGCTGGCTTGGTGAGGGCCAACTGCTCAGTCACGCCGTTTGCCAGAGTATCCGCCGTATTCTGGCCACTGCCGACAACCATTCCGCCTGGTCCCGCCGGTCCGTGCAGCAATTCACAGAACTGCGTGATGAGTATCCGTGGGTGTCACCCGATTCCACCAGCCTTGTGTCGATGCCGAACGGACAGATCCGCTGGTGGACGTTCGCAGGAGGTGTGGCAAACACGTTGCTCGCAGATGCGTTGAAACCGCACTGTGACGTGAAGAGCGACAACCTGTCGCTGAGCTTTCCAACGGCATCATCCGTGGACATGGTTGTCGACTGGCTCAACGGCCTTCAGCCCGAAACCATCAAGCCCATCCCTGCCAGCGACGCCATGAAGAATCTCAAATTCTCCGAATGCCTTTCGCCCGAAATCGCATCCGAGGTATTTACATCACGGTTTGATGATCGGGCGGGAGTGGTGCAGGCTTTGAGTGAGCGGCGGTGCGTTGTCGTGGACTCGCAGTGAGCCAGTCCACGCGCTTTGCGGATCGGCCGGATTCCGTTCAGTCAATCAGCGCGTCATATATTCTTTTGGCGACAACCGCATCGGTCAGATAGCCGGAGATTCCATGCCGATTCTCTGTTGGATTGTCGACGTCCGTCTTGTTCTCAATCGCCGGGGTGATGTCGAACCTGTCCTTGTCGGTAAGCGTCCGGCGCATCCATCCCCCTTTTCGGCGGGCAGTGACCCAGGGCGGGCAGGGAGGGGCTCCATGGCGGAGTCTCGGTTTGGGCTGTGCATTCCGATTGCGATGGCCGAGACAAGGCCGTCGGTCGTGCGGGGGGGGGCGTGGGCGCGACGAGGCTGCGACTCGGGTGCGAGGAGGGACGACAGGCTTGTCCGTTCGGTCGTCGTGTCGGCGATTCGGCAGATCGCTGAAGGAGACCTCCACACCACAGCCGGCCGGCGGCGCGCAAGGGTACGGCCGGGCTTGATGGCAGTGTCTGCGGTTTGCCATTCGGCCGTCTGTCGCCCTGACGCAGGGACTGCGCGTTCATTTGCAGACTGACGACCGTCGCCGGGCCGCGCGCAGTCGCGCGTCGGGAAGCG
>CAZLOQ010000140.1:0-7491 GCA_964561125.1 uncultured Chitinophaga sp.
TCGCCGCGGCGACCACCGAAGAGCTGTTCGCCGATCCGGTAGCCGGCACGCACGCGTCCGGAATGCACCAGCAGAATCTCCTCGGCAGGGCGGAAGCCGGCTGAAACGAGCATTGGAAGCAGACTCCGCAGCAGCTGCCGGAGCTGATCACGGTCAGTCAGTGCCAGTGCGTTGAGTCCGTCGGAGACAACAATCTGCAGGTTCGGGTTGCCGCTGCGCGTTCGCGACAGATCACCCAACAGCTGCTCGGATGTCATCGAAAGCTGTTCACCGGAGGTCGGATGCAGAATGTAATCCACCCGATCCGCGGAACGGGTTGTCAGGAGCATCGCAGAGGGAATGGTTGTCGCCAGTTGCGGATCCAGTTCCTTCCAGACGCTGATCCTTGCATCGTCATAGATGCTGTGCAGCTTTCGATCAAGATCCGGGTGCAGTGCTGATGGACGACTGCCGGTACCTTCTGCCAGAAACACACCTCGCGAACGCACCTCCGACATTCGCAAAACAGCCTCCTGCCGAATTTCGGCCTCACTTCTCTGATCGCCCCGTCGACGGCAATACTGCAGAAACACCCAGGCAGGATCGCCAAAATGTTCCGTGGGTTTACCCTGTTCGTCAATCACGCTCAAAGACTGAAAGAACGACCACATGCGGTCGTCAACCTTCAGGCCGAACTTTTCGCGAACTGCCACGTGATCGTGATATCCGGTTGTCAGATACCCCAGCATCGGGTCGATGCGAGTGGGCAGGGCCATGAGGTAGGCAGGATTCGCCGGCATCACCTGCTCGATGCACCACCCGAGATCATCAAGGGACACGTCCATGTGCAGGGTTGAACAGATATCAAGGCCAATCGTGAGCCCATGCAGTTTGCCCATGGCGATGTCTTCCAGACAGCACCGCACAAGCTGCTCACGCGTGCGAAAAACCTCCGGGCCGATAAAACCCGCGACATCATTCAGATGAACCCATGGTTGATGGGAACTGTCTGCGTCTGCGAGCGCCTGCCGGACGACGGCTGTGAGCGCTCGCGCGAAACCATACTTCCGCGACTCGAGAATCACCATATCCACGCCGTAGCCGTGCCCGTTGGTGAAGTCGGCTCCCTGCCCGGTTTCGAAGTACAATCCGAATCGGCCCGTGCGCGCAGCTGCATGTTTCCGCATCGAGTCCACGGAAATGTCGAACGTGGTGTTGGCCGGCGTATTGCCCGCGATGCTCTGGAACCACAGCGCCGTCAGCCCCGGATAACGCCGCTCAACTTCCGCCTGCACGTCAATATGGGCGAGCACACAGTGGGGCAGTATGTGTTCGAGCTTGAACGTCTGCGTGATGTCCTGCAGAGTTCGCTGCACATCCGCTACCGACTCAGGATCACTGGAAACGGGATTGGTCCCGAGCAGCACGTCGCCGACCGCCCAGGCGAACGCGTTAAACACCTGCCAGCGAATGTCGTCCACATTGTCCGTCGGAGAATTGGGCTGCACTCGAGCACCAAGGTAACCCCGCGCTCCGATATTGCTGCCCGGGAGCGGATGAAACAACGATGCCCCAAGACGGATCAGCTGACCGTTATCCATCAATCGCACAACACAGGCGATGACGTCGCTGGTGAGTCCCGGAAGCAGCGATTTGATCTGGTCCTCGGAGGCGGAAAGCAGGTGGTCTCTGAGTTGTCCGAGCGTCCATGCGGAGAGCTCGGCCTGCTTCTTCCGATCGATCGGCTGGAGAATCAGTGTGAGCAGGTCATCGGTGTACGGCGGATGCGCGTCAATCACTCCCAGCGGTGTTTCCGCCAGAAGTTTCCGCGCCAGCTGTCGCTGCTGCTCATCGCGGGCTGCCACACCCACGATGGCATCACCTTCCTTCCATTCGTTCGCCGCCCCCAGCAGCTGGCGGTAGGCGACGTCATCCCAGCCACCTGGCTGCGCGTTGAGCCAGGTGGCAAGGTCCTCGACCGCAGGAGCAGTGGCCGTTGCCGCAGGAGCTGAAGTGGAAGAGCGGCCAGGCAGGGTGGCGGCAAGAGCCGCCGCACCCGCCACAAGTACTCGACGGCGATGCAGCATAACCCGACTCCTTCACGCTGGTTCTGTCACTCGATGCCGTGCATTCTGCGCCGCAGTTCCTTCGCTCCGGCAATCAGCACGAGACCGGCAAGGGCGGGGACAGCGGTGAAAACGAAGAAAAATGTTGCCAAACCATACTTTTCCGAAATGCTGTCAATCATCGCACCACTGGCGCCGGCAAGATAATTGGCGATGGCTGATGCCAGAAACCAAATGCCGAACATCAGCCCCACGAGCTTAGCAGGTGCGAGCTTGCTCACGTAGGACAGGCCAACCGGAGAGACAAAGAGCTCACCCAGAGTGTGGAACAGATAGGCAATGACCAGCCACCACATGCTGAGCTGAGCGGTCTTTGCTCCCTTTTCGAGGCCCTGACAGGCCAGTCCCAGAGCGGCAAAGCCGACCCCCAGAAGGATGAGTCCCAGCCCGAACTTCACCGGAGCAGATGGATTCAGTCGCGTCTCCCAGATTTTCCCGATGAGAGGAGCGAAGGCGATGATGAAGAAGGAATTGAGAATCTGGAACCAGGATGCAGTGACCTCGTTTTCGTTACCGAGGATGCGTTTCACGACAGCCTGCTGGCGGCTGGAATAATTCGCTGCATCGGCATCGGAGAGCAGACGCAGGGTGCCGGCGCCACCCTTCCCGGCAAGGTCAACCACTGTGATCTGCTGCCCTTCAGTGAGTTTGACGTCGGTGAGCAGCGATGCGACGATCGGGTCGGTCGGTGCTGCAGGAGCGTCACCGGGGGCTTCTGTGGCCGTCTGTTCGCTGGCTGCAATCGGAGTCCCCGCGGTGCTGTCGGTACTGATCGGTGCGGCAGGTTCAGCAGATGCGACAGGTTCAGCAGGTTCAGTGGCAGCGGGAAGGGGAGTGATTGCCAGTTCGTAAGATACGGTGTTGAACTCGCGGTTGAGCCGCCAGATGGCAGCGCCCCAGATGATGACGAAACTGAGCACGATAAATGCGTTGGAGAGAACGATGCGCTGTCGGGTGGCTGCGACAAGCTTGATGAGCACCCAGGTGACGATGACGAGCGGAACGAGGGTGAGCAGTGTGTCGACCCAGAAGAAGGCCGTAGCGGCGGAACCTTTGAGCACTCGGGCGGTGTAATCCTTGGCGAAAATATTCATCGATCCTCCGGCCTGCTCGAAAGCCATCCAGAAGAAGATCGTGAAGAACGACAGAACTCCGATCACGATCAATCGATCGGTTTCGACATTTTTGGGTACTGATACCTCATCGTCAGACTGTTGAGGTTTGTGATTGACATTCGGGGCCAGTCCGAGTTCTCCGAAGATTGACTGGCCGAACTGGAACATGAGCATCCCGAGGAACATGAAGATACCGGCCAGTCCAAAGCCGTAACTCCACGAGATCTTTTCACCGATATATCCACAGAAGAGCATCCCGAAGAAGGCACCGGCGTTGATACCCATGTAGAAAATGGTGTAGGCGGAGTCTTTCTTTTCGGGTTTGTCCTTGTAGAGCTGGCCGACGATGGACGAGATATTCGGCTTGAACAGCCCATTACCCAGGATGAGCAGTACCAGTCCGGCGTAGAAAAACGGGCGGGTCTCAAAGGCCATTGCACCGTGCCCCAGCGTCATCAGCAGAGCACCCAGAAGAACGGCCCGGCGATAACCCAGAAATGCGTCTGCCAGCATCCCGCCGATGATTGGCGTAACGTACACAAGTCCGGTGTACCAGCCATAGAGTCCCATCGCTGCTTCCCGGCTCCATGCCCAGCCGCCCGCTGCTGCGTCGCTGACAAGAAAGAGCACCAGCAGGGCGCGCATACCGTAGTAGCTGAATCGCTCCCACATTTCCGTGAAGAACAACAGAAACAGTCCGGGACTGTGACCGAAGACATCAGGTTCGGCCTGCGGTGAACTGGAGTTTGTTGTGAGGTTACTCATACGAGGTCCGTGTGCAGAATAGAGAGGCAGGGTTGTTTGAATAACAGGTGGGGAATCGCCGATCCGGCGGGGAGGTTTTTCAGCGGGAATTGAGTGCCATTGTGATGGTCTTGAGTTCGGTGTAGCTGGCGAGTCCGGCTTCGCCCAGTTCCCGCCCAAGACCACTCATCTTGAAGCCACCGAATGGAGCGGCAGCGTCGAAGACGTCGTAGCAGTTGACCCACACCGTTCCGGCACGGAGTGCCTGTGCGAGAGTATGGGCTTTGGAAACGTCGCGGGTCCAGACCGCGGCGGCCAGTCCGTAGGCGGTGTTGTTGGCACGGCGAATGACTTCGTGCACGTCGCGGAATTTCAGGACGCTCATCACAGGCCCGAAGATTTCCTCTCGAGCGATGTCCATGCCGTCTTCGACATTCGCGAACACGGTGGGCTCGATGAAATATCCTTTCTCACCAACGCGTCGACCGCCAGTCAGGCAGGCGGCGCCCTGAGCGTTGCCGCGGTCGATGTAGGTCATGATTTTTTCGAACTGGGCTTTGTCCACCTGGGGACCCTGTCGAGTGGCCGTGTCGAAGGGATTGCCGACGGAACGCTGACGGGCGCGAGCGAGTACCTTGTCGATGAAGGCGTCGTGCACGGATTCCTCGACAAACAAACGGCTGCCCGCACAGCAGCACTGGCCCTGATTGAAGAACAGCCCGAATTCAGCACCCGCGGCGGCCGCGTCCAGATCCGCGTCCGCGAAGACGATGTTCGGACTCTTTCCCCCCAGTTCAAATGTGAGTCGCTTAAGAGTTTCTGATGCGTCACGCATGATGATCTTCGCCGTCGTTCCCTCCCCGGTGAAGGCAATTTTGTCGACCTGCGGATGCCGCACCAGCGCTGCTCCGGCTGTTGGACCGTAGCCGGGCACGACATTGATCACTCCGGGGGGAAAACCGGCTTCCAGTGCCAGCTCTGCCATGCGCAGACAGGTGAGCGGTGTCTGTTCCGCGGGCTTCATGACGATTGTGTTGCCGGCGGCAAGCGCCGGGCCCCACTTCCAGGCAACCATGAGCATTGGAAAGTTCCAGGGGATGATCTGCCCACAGACTCCGATCGGCTCCCGACGCGTGCAGCAGAAATAGTCGCCGCGTATGGGGATGGTATGGCCCTGGATTTTGTCAGCCCAGCCACCGTAGTACCGCAGACAGTCGATGACGAGAGGCAGGTCGGCTGTGCGGGAATCGCTGATGGGTTTGCCGTTGTCGAGTGTTTCGAGCGCGGCCAGTTCGTCGAAGTTTTCTTCGATCAGATCAGCCAGCTTTGTAAGGAGGCGACCACGGTCTCTGGCATCCATTCCTGACCAGGGTCCGGTTTCGAAGGCAGCGCGCGCCGCGTGTACCGCCAGATCAATATCGGCCGCATCGCCTTCGGCTACCTGGCAAATGACTTCTTCGGTCGCCGGATTCACGGTGGCAAAAGTGCGGCCGCTGACGGAGGCGCGGAATTCGTCCCCGATGAGTATTCCGGTCTGGCGAATTGGAGGTGGACTGTACGTAGCCGTAGTCGACATGCGTGGCTCCTGCGGAAGGCAAAAGGTGGGAGGCATTCGGAGGATTATGCCGGGCCGTTCCCGATTTTGCGAACGTAGGGGCCGAAAAAGGGGAATTCACCAAAATCCCGCAATGGTGCACTGCTTCAAGGCCACATCCAAAGGGGGATTGAGGATGAAGGGACCTATTGAGGACCTGCGGGTTCATGGCGGGATTCCCGAATGCACCATTGGGCACGGCAGCGGCGGAGCCGGCCTGGAGACAGAGAATCGTTGGGATGCTTGTGGCCTGCAGGATACTTGTGGCTTGAGCACCCAGCCGGTAATTCGCAGGCGGAGCCGGATCTTTGATTCAGAGGTGGCCTTTGCTGCGAGTGGAGCGGGGACCTGCGAGGGATGATCGCTTGAGCGGCGAGGAGGGGGCTGGTGCTTGACCGCAGTGGCGGGCGTTTTGAGCGGGGAATGAGCGACAATTTCGACTGCGAGGGCACGCAGCGCGGCGGGAGTGAGTTGATTTGAGCTGTTCAGGGGGAGAGCAGAGAGGTCGATTTGGGTCAGATCTGAATACTCAGCGGGGTCGCCGGGCAGTTTTACCGAGCGAAAACGGCCACGATGAAAAGGGCCGTCGAGACCGTCTTCGCCGTTGAGTCGCTGAGCCAGTTTCTGACACAGGAGCCGCATCCACCAGGAGATATCGCTGAGTTGCCGACGGATGTTCCGCACTCGTTTCCTGCTGCGTGTGATGCTTTGGATTTCAGCCGTTGTGGGTGGTTCGGGGGCAACGCTGGAGGTGCGGAGTGTCGGACACAGACGGAGCCATCGCTCGGCAACCTGGGAAGGGGAGAGCGACTGCGCCAGATCGGGACGGGATTTGAGGATCTGTCGAATGTCCGTGGTGGAAATGGAGTAACACATGAGGTCGATGCAGAAGAGCTGAGCCTGCTGGAGCATGATCTGCTCTGCCATCGCCGGCCGGTGGGAGTCAATCTGGTTGTCTGGAGCTGCTGAGGGGCCGTAGAGACGCCCGGCAATCGGACGACACACTGTCAGAATGACGGCGCATTCATCCGGGCGATGGATCGTTGATCGAGTTTCGCGGGGCATTTGAGGGCCTGACATTGCGAAATAAGGGCGAGCGACGCGCAAGCATCCCTTGAAAGGGCACAACACAAGACGATATTAAATAAACCACTAACGGGTGGCAAATGTTTTGTTACTTATTTTGTTGTTCTGAACAGAAATTTGCACGGCAAGGTAGCTTGTATTCGACGAGTAAACCCCAGCACGACAGGGAGTTGAGACTTCCAGGCCAAAGGGACAGTCCCTTCGCAATTCGCAGGCGGCGGAACTGCGGCACGACCGAATCTCTGTTGCCGGTCGCCGGACGTTTGTGAATCAAACAGCTCGCTGCAACGCTGTAATCGTCCTGCAATGTGCGAAAATAAACGCCCGACAGGGGGGGGCGGGGGGCGATGCGAGGAACGGTCGCAGTTTCCGATGCTGTCAGCAAGCGAGTCGCAATCGCTGCAACCGCACCAATTGTCATCCCGTCTTTAGCCCGACACCGGTATCTGTGTCTGTCAGGCTGCAATTGATTTCTGCGTGCACAGTTCCATTGACTTCACCTGCACGACGTGTGGCCGTTGAATCCAATGCTGTCTGCGAGTGTTTTCGCCGGTTGTTTTTCTGATAGTCGGAAGAGACGGCCCAGCCTGAATTCAGTGTTCCGAACTTTTGCCAGCCTCCGGTCTGCCCCGAACATTGCCGGAAGACTCCAGCGTTGTGCTGCTTTCAGATAACTCCCGCATCAGTCGCCGCAAGTCGATTAAAAATCAGCCTTTACGTCATTCGTGCAAAGGGACAGTCCCTTTGCATGCGGCGCAAGCATGCAGTAGTTATTGGGGGGGGGGGGGGGGGGGGGGGAAAAAAAAAAAAAAAACACCGATAGGGGTGTGGGGGCTTCGGGGGGAGC
>CAZLOQ010000140.1:7501-16258 GCA_964561125.1 uncultured Chitinophaga sp.
CAGCGGGGGGGAGATGCGAGTGGGTGGGGGGGGGGGGGGGGGGGGGGGGGACAGAAGCCCAGAAAGAAAATACGCATACGTAGTGTGTGTGCTTCGCAGGCAGCGTGATTTGAGAGGAACGAAAGTCACCAGTGCACCCGCCCGGGGTATCAGGGGCAGGCCAGGCTGCAGGCAGTGGCAGCATCAACATCGCGGGGAATCCGTCGGGAAGCGTCTTGTGATTGGTTGCCGTTGGTCAAATTCGAAGCGTTGACTCAGGGCATGGGAATCACAGCCTCGCGAAGTCGCTCGAGGTTTGTATTCAGTCGTTGCGCGATGCTTTTGCCGTCGCTGGAGGTGAGGCCGGTATCGAGTCGGATTGGCTTTAGTCCGCATTCGACAGCAACCCGCTCCATGCCGGGCGGTCGGTGTTCACTGAGCAGAAAGAGTCTCAGCCCGCCTGCGGGTTCCTTGCCGGCAAGCTCTCTCAGCTGCATTAACTGCTCGGGCTCTGCCGGACCATTTTCGCTGCCCGCGAGATAGGTGCTCTCCCAGCCCAGATCCTTGAGCAGATAGAGGAACAGCGGGCTGTCGGCAATTACGAATGGTGGTTCACTCTGTGTGGCATCACGGAGCTGCCGCGCGAGCCGTTTTGGCTGCTGCAGCATCGTTTTCCACGCAACGGCGTTTCGGGTGAGCGATTCCCGGTGGGCAGGAAACTGCTGCAGGAGCGCATTCTGCAGGGAGTCAGCCTGAGTTTCGAGGAGGGTGGGAGACAGCCAGGTGGATGGAATGATTCCCGGATGGCTGTGTCTTCCCTGTGGACCATGCTGGTGAGTAACTGCGTCGGGGAC
Source organism: uncultured Chitinophaga sp. (assembly GCA_964561125.1). Taxonomy (GTDB): domain Bacteria; phylum Planctomycetota; class Planctomycetia; order Planctomycetales; family Planctomycetaceae; genus SXXK01. The sequence goes on from CAZLOQ010000140.1 coordinate 8,335, forward strand.
CTCGATCAGTTGATCGGTGAAGGGGCGAGAGGTGTTTACGACTCTGGACGCGGGCAGCGAAACTCGACTGGTCCACGGTTCCCACGAAGCGCCATTCATGACTACGAGTGAGGCCTGCTGCATGCCATGAATGGACTGGGCTCGAGGACGCCAGTCGCGTGAAGCGAGCAGATCAGGAAGTGCTGCTGCGACACTGATACCAGTGTCGGCGGTCATTGCAGTGGTTGCTTCCAGGAGCACGGGGTGTGTGACGAGCACATCAGCAGAGGCGACCGAGGTGGCGTTGCCGGCTGCTTTGGCAGCGGAGGGAGCGTTTGCAGCGGGCCGATCGCAGCCGGCGACAAGAATGAGCAACAAGGCGACGACGGCGATGTCTTTGGCCGGCAGAGAAACTTGTTTATGCATAAGAAAATCCTCTGTCCTGACGCATGAACCACTTCTATGTTCCAGTATTTGTCGTTCCCTGCAAGCATCCTTCGTCGTTGTTCGTCGTTTTCCCGGTTCGCTATTTGCATCCGGCTGCACCGGCCGGATAACATCCGCACAAGGTCTCATCCGCGCTGGATCACCATAACAGCGTTGATTTGTTTTCCGAGAATGGCTCCCGGTTGATCTGCAGATTTCTTCTGAAACTTTCCTACTGGCTCACCTCCAGAGATTCGGAGGCCCCATGCCCTCATCTTCACCTCCTGCGCGACCAGCAGTGCTCCAGCGACGTTTCTTTTCCTGTTTATCTCACTGCCTGCTGGTGTTCGTCTCTGCATCCGCCTTCAGTCCGCTGGCTGCTCAGGCCCCCCCGCAACACTCCCGCGAGCAACTGGATTTTTTTGAAGCTCGCATTCGTCCAGTGCTCGTGGAACACTGCTACGAGTGCCATTCCGTCAGTTCTCGCCCGGTTCAGGGCAGTTTGCGTGTGGATTCACGTGCCGGCCTTTTGCTCGGAGGAGATTCAGGGGCGGCTGTCATTCCCGGTCAGCCTGGCTCCAGTCTGCTGCTCAAGGCCCTGCGACACGACGGCTACGCGATGCCTCCCAAAGGACGGCTTGCCGACAGTATCGTGAGCGACTTTGAACGCTGGATTGAAATGGGGCTCCCGGATCCCCGAACTGCAGAGACGCCGACGGTTCCACGGGAGATCGATCTGGTGGCGGGGCGTCAGCACTGGGCCTTCCGTCCCGTCAGCGATGTCCGGATTCCGCTGCCGCAGACGGCCGACTGGTGTCGTGATCCGATCGATCATTTCATTCTTGAGAGTCTTGAAGCAAACGATCTGCGTCCAGCCGATGATGCCGACCGTCACATGTGGCTCCGCCGTGTCTCGCTGGACCTGACCGGCCTGCCGCCTGCTCCTGACGACATTCAGCGATTCCTCGCCGATTCAGCCCCTCAGGCTTACGAATCGGTCGTGGATAGACTCCTCGGTTCCCGCGCCTTTGCCGAGCGGTGGGCAAGGCACTGGCTTGATCTTACGGGCTACGCCGATCAGGTGGGCACATCCAACGAAGTCTTTGCCGAGCATGCCTGGCGTTACCGGGACTACGTGATTGATTCGTTCCATTCAGACAAGCCATGGGATCGCTTCATCATCGAACAGCTGGCGGGTGATCTGCTGCCGCTCGATTCCGCTGTCGAACGTGCCGCCGCCATGACCGCCACCGGCTTCCTGCTCGTCGGTGACGTTGAGATCGTCAACCCTGACAAGCTCAAGCTGGAGACGGACCACATCGACTTTCAGATGCAGCGGATCGGCACTGCCTTCATGGGAATGACACTCGGCTGCGCTCGCTGCCACGACCATAAGTTCGATCCGATTGCCGTGGACGACTACTATGCAATCGCCGGAACGCTCCGCAGCACCATCTCCACCCGCAAAATTGATCATGGCATCTGGAGCGGTCTGAATGTGGTGGAGTTACCGGAGACGCCGCAGCAACGGTCAGACAGGGAAACGCGTCTGGCGGAGCACCACCGACGCATGGATGATCTGCGGGCGGAGAAGCAGCGGCTGGAGGAGGAGCAACGGCAGCTGAGCAGTACAACTGAGAAGGCAGCCGCCGAGCAGTCAGCGTCAGCGACTGCAGAGCTGGAAAAAATCCGCAGCCGCCTGCGGCAGATTCCCAATGAAATCACTCATGCTGAATTCTTTGCCCCGGCCGTGCCCCGTGCGTTTGCAGTTGCGGATGCGGCCGTACCCGTTGAGATGCCCATCGCCATTCGCGGCAACCCGTATGCCGAGGGGCGGCGCGTGCCGCGGGGTGTGCTGCGTGTGGCGGCGTGGGATGCCGGCCCCGCCATGCCGACCACTCAAAGCGGACGTCTCCAATTCGCACAATGGCTGGCCGATCCCCGCAATCCGCTCACAGCCCGGGTCACTGTCAACCGGATCTGGCAAAAGCTCTTTGGTGAAGGCCTCGTGCGGAGTGTTGACTATTTTGGGACGCGCGGCGAACGTCCCAGCCATCCCGATCTGCTGGATCACCTCGCTACTCGTCTGATCCGCGCCGGCTGGTCACAAAAGGCTCTCATCCGCGGACTGGTGCTCAGCCGAACCTATCGCCAGAGCAGTCATGTGCAGCCATTGGCCGAGACGACGGCTCGCCGTGCTGATCCCGAGAACCGGCTGCTTTGGAAGATGCCGATTCGACGACTTGATGCCGAGGCGATTCGTGATTCGATGCTGGCAGTGAGTGGCGAACTTCAGGAATGCGCTGGCGGTCCGGGTCTGCCGCTGGAGTACCCCGAGAACACCGGAAACCTCAAACCCAAATCTGTCAATCCCCCCAGCTTCTCGCTGAAGCGATTCCGGCCGGAACAGGAGTTTCAGCGGACCATTTACCTGCCTGTTGTGCGGAGTGCTCAGCGGGGACCTGGTGAATTGCGGGATTTATTTGACTTTATCCAACCCAACGGCATCGCGGGGCGTCGACCTGAAACAATCGCTGCCACTCAAACGCTGTACCTTTTGAACAACAAGCTCCCGCGGACCCGCGCCGCAGCACTTGCCGCGAGGGTCACAGCCGAAGTCCCTGCAACGCCCCAGCGTCTGGAACTGCTCTGGCTGCGCGTCTTCAACCGTCAGATCTCAGCGGAAGAACAGATTGATGCGGAGTCATTTCTGATGGCAGCGGGCGAGCCCGGCGAGGGCTGGACGGAACTCTGTCACGCCCTGCTGAGTTCAAATGAGTTCCTGTACCTGCAGTAGCAGCCCCCCCAACAGCAGCAAAGTGAAATCCATGGAAACGCACCCGATTTCCCGTCGTCAGAGCCTTCAGCAGGTCGCCTGCGGATTTGGTGCCCTCGCACTGAACGGGCTCCTGCACGCTGCCGATGCTTCATCCGCAGCGAGCGCCCATTTTCCGGCGCCGGCAAAACGAGTGATCTTTCTGTTTATGCAGGGGGGGCCATCACAGCCGGATCTGTTTGACCCCAAGGAGTTCATACAGCAGCGACATGGCCAGCCCATCGATTCACCACTCAGCAAAAATGTTCTGCAGGTGGGTACGGAAAAGTTTCTGGCGCTGGGAACCCGAGTGCCGGTGCGTCCACGTGGAAACTGCGGGATGCCCATCTCCGATCTGCTCCCGGGGCTGGCTTCCATCGCGGACGAAATCTGTCTGCTGCGCGGCATGAGTGCCGATAATCCGCAGCACATGCCCGCAGAACTTCAGCTGCACACCGGGGCACTCAACGACGTGCGACCGTCCATGGGCTCGTGGATCAGCTACGGTCTTGGTACCGAAAATCACAATCTGCCCGGGTTTATTACTATCAACCCGCACGCAGACGTGCGGTACCACGGCTCCGCGTGGCTCCCGGCGCAGCATCAGGGAATGCGGCTGACAGCATCCGGCAACAGTGAGACACCGCCGATTGATAATCTGCGGAACCTTTCACGGGACACGGCTGCTCAGCGACGTCGCATTGATTTCACACAACGTCAGAATCGACGTCTGCAGAGTTCGCATCCGGAAGAGCAATCGCTGCGAGGCATGGTCGATGCGATGGAACTGGCTTTTCGCATGCAGTCAACAACACCGGCTCTTGTGGATCTTGCCGGCGAGACACAGGCCACACTTGATCTCTACGGAATCGGCGGCAGGGAGACGGATCGCAACGCCCGGGCATGTCTGCTTGCCAGACGTCTGAGTGAAGCGGGAGTTCGCTTCGTGCAGGTCACCATGGGAGGGTGGGACCATCATGGCGACATTCGGGGCAACCTGCCGCGGCTGTGTGCACAGACCGACCAGCCTGTCTCAGCACTGATCCGCGATCTCCGGCAGCGCGGCCTGCTCGATGATACGCTTGTTCTCTGGTGCGGTGAATTCGGACGGACACCATGGAGCCAGGATCTGAGCGGGACAGCTCCGATTGATGTGCACGGCCGTGAGCACCAGCCGGAAAGTTTCTGTGCGTGGATGGCCGGTGGCGGCGTGAAACAGGGGATGGTCTACGGTGAAACGGATCATCTGGGATACCGGGTGATCAGCGGAAGAATCCACCTGCACGATCTGCACGCGACCATTCTGCACCTTTTGGGGATTGATCACACACGGCTGACGTGGAACCATATCGGCCGCGATTATCGGCTCACCGATGTGCATGGTTCAATTGTGCATGAAATCCTGAGGGCCTGATCGTCAGCGATCACGCAGTTCTTCAGCCGTTATGTTGACGGTCTCGCGAATGACGTACTGTGGCGAATCATTGATACACATGTAGACGCGTCCAAGGTATTCACCAAGCAGCCCCAGTGACAGCATAGTGAAGCCGTTGGTGAAGAGCAGGACGGACATCAGTGATGTGAACCCGGCGGGTACCTCCGGATACATCAGCTTCCTGAACACGGTCCAGGCGAGTCCAAGAAACCCGATCATCGCAAAACAGAGTCCGGCAATTGTGGCGATTCGCAGTGGTGTGATCGAAAATGCGGTCAGTCCATTCACAAACAGTGACACCGACCTGCGAAACGTAAATCCGGTTGGCAGGTTGTCACCGCGTGCGCGGCCCGGCATTTCCACAGACGCTATGTTCGTGGTGACGCGGAGCACCAGTCCTTCAATGTACGGGTAAGGATGTCTGTACCGCACCATTTCATCTGCGACGAATCTTCGCAGGGCGTTGAAATTGTGAAACCGCACATGTCGTGGTTTATTCAGCAGCAGATCACCCATGGATTTGTTGAGCTGGCTGCCCAGTTGTTTCCACCAGGCCTGAACGCTGGTCGGGTAGCTGGCGGAAACGGCATCGAACTGACCGCTGAGGAGGGGTTCAAGGAGTCGCCAGAGTTCGGGTGTTGGAGACTGCAGATCATCGTCGAGGTTAACGACGATTTCGCCGCGAACAAAACGATAGCCGGCCAGTACCGCAGCGTGCTTGCCCGTGTTTTTGGCGAGGCTGACGACCCGCAGCTTCGGCCTGGTCGCCGCAAGCTCTTTGAGAATCTGCAGAACGTGATCCGGCGAGCAGTCATTCACGGCAATGACTTCGTAATCGAATTCCGGGCGTTCGCCGACAACCCGGTCAATTTCGTCAATGACCTGCCCGATTGTCAGTGCGCTGCGATAGCAGGGAATTACAAAACTGAGCAGTCGCATGCCAGGAACCTGAAGTGGTTGCTTTCGGCCGGAGAAGATCAGAAATCGCCGGAAGTATGCTGAACCAGATCAGCAGGCTGTGGCTGTGGCGGGGCTGGAGCGGGAGTTTCATCGCGGGAATCCCGCAGCATCATGGGATTGGGAGTCATACCGAGGACGAGGAAACTGAGTGTGAGCCAGCCGATCACGTGACGGAACCAGCCAAGCGATTCGTTGTCGTCTGCGGTTGGAGGATGTCGAATACCGGTCAGCAGCATCAGGACGATCAGCAGAACATAGGAATAATTCTGCTGGAAGATAATCATCCCGATCGCTGCAGCGACGGTGAACTGTGCGAGCAGATGTGCCCGGCGGCCGAGGAGAGTGTAGGCGATGTGGCCACCGTCGAGTTGTCCGACCGGGAGCAGGTTCAGGGCGGTGAGTAATACGCCAACCCAGCCTGCAAAGCCGACGCTGTTCAGCAGCATTCCCTGCCCGGCCGGCAACGGACCATGAATGAACTCCATGAGCCATGTCATGATCAGCGGATCACCGAATTCGAGGTACTGCCCATCGGGCAGAGGGGCGTAACTGGAAGTTTTCAGCCCGATCCAGAGCACAGGAAACGTCACGGCCAGCCCGGCCAGCGGTCCGGAAACGGCGATATCAAACATTTGTCGTCTGCTGGCGGTGCCACGTCCCTGAAAGATCACGGCTCCCATGGTACCCAGTGGTGTGAGCGGCATGGGGATGAAATAGGGGAGCGAGGCGGGGACCCTGTAACGCACCGACTGCAGGTAATGCCCCATTTCGTGGGCCAGCAGAATCAGCATCACGGGAAAGGCGTAAGCCAGCCCGCCCACGAGGAACGTGCTGAGGAATGTCAGAGCGAACAGGATCAGACTTTTCCAGAGTTGCCGGCGCTTCCACGCCCTGTATTTTGCCCGATGCTGTTCGCTGACCTGCTGAACGGCAGCAAAGCGGTCTGCAGAAGCCGTCAGCGAGTGTGCATTCACGGTTATCTGATCTGAGGCCACCTGCGAACCTGTCACCACGATCTCAGCGGTGTACGGGCTTTGCGGTTCGTTGTCCGGGCGTGGCCGATCGTTCGGGAAATCAGACTGGGGAGTGGACATAGGTTGGGTGCGGATGGGAGTGAACGTAGCGGGATCCAGTGAACTCGCATCGTAGCACTGCGGCGTCAGCGGGGCAGCCATTGTTTCGTGGAAATCGATCCGAAGCCCGGATTTTCCCACAGCGCGGTCCCTGTGGAGTCATTCGAATTCAGGAAAGGCCCGAATGCAGTACTCCAGGAGTCCAAGTTCCTGCAGAGTTTCGCGGACGCGGAGCTGATCGCGGGTTCCGATCAGGTCGGCGGTTTCGGCCACGATGGCGCGGGCATAGGCATCTCGGGCCCGTTTGCGGACAGTGCGCGCGTTTTCTTCGGTGGTGCTGAGCACCCTGGCCAGTTCTGCGGAGCGGGGCTGTTTTCGCCCACTCTGTTCCGCTTCAATCTGCATCATCAGGACCTGATGACACCGCGCGTCGGTCTGTTCGAGGCTGGCGAGTGCTCGCTGCAGCAGCCCGGTGCGAAAGTGTGCGTCAAACTCTTCACTCGCCGACTGATGGCGATGATCTTCGATTTCCAGATCGGAATCCAGAAGTTCCGCCCCGGCTTTGCCTCCCTTGAGGTGATCTCTGAGGTACCGGCGAACGGCGTTTCTGAGCACTTCCTTGAAGTAGAGGCGAAAGGAGTAAGTGCGGTCGTAGGTGCTCAGTCGGCCTTCCAGCCACTTCAGCACGATCTGGTCCCAGACTTCGCTGGCCGCCTGCATGTCGCCCCGGAGCATGCTGCGGACATAGGATAGTCCCGCCACCTGATAACGTTTGATCTGCCGCTCTCTTTCTGTTCGTTGAGCGAGTCGGGCGGCGCGCTGTGCTTCCGCATCGGGCGAATCCGGCTGCTCCGGTTCCTTTTCCGGCCTGCTGATTGCCCTGACAAGCCGAGTCCGCTCGGTCGGGATGTCACTCAGGTTGCGATAATCGAACGACTCTGAATCGTTCGCTGCGGTTTTTAGTCCGTTCATTCACAAGGCTCCGAACTGAAGGGTCAAAGTGTTATTCAGCAGATTTCTGCCCGGCGGTACTCTGCTGTTCGGCTTCGTCCTGAATCAGCTGCAGCTGCACCCGGCGATCCCAGGGCACATTACCTGCTCCCAGTTCCTGCCGGATGGCCTCGCGACCAGCCTCCAGAAACCGGTCTGCTTCAGCAATTTTTCCGGTACGCCGCGCAGCCAGCGAACGGAACAGACTGAGCACTGGTGAGACCGCCGTTTCTGACCGCTGCATGG
>CAZLOQ010000141.1:0-15929 GCA_964561125.1 uncultured Chitinophaga sp.
GGGAGAGGACGGCCTGAAAAGGCCGTCCCACGTTTATGCCCATGGGAATATCTGCGGGTCACGTGGCAGCGCCGATGGGCCGGCACAACTCGCTTCTTCTGCACATTCCGCCCCGTTGCTGCACCGAATAACCCGCAGAGTCCTCCCAAATTCCATCTGCCCCCGGCAAAAACGCGGGAATCGAGCAAGTTGCTGCTGCTTCGAGCGAGTTGCGCTCAGAAGATTCCATCCGATCCGCGTTGCCCCCCACGGGCTCGAAGTGCGCCTCGATGCTGCCGCACTCCTGATCCACTCCCGGTCTCTTCCGTACACAACACCCATGATACCTTTCAACAAACCCTTCATTGCCGGCAAGGAGCTCTACTACATTGCGCAGGCCGTCACGTTTGGCAACCTGGCCGGCGACGGGTATTTCACAAAGCGATGTGCGTCGCTCATGCAGGACCGTTTCGGCATCCCGAAGGTGCTTTTGACACCCTCCTGCACCGCGGCCCTGGAAATGGCGGCCCAGCTGTGCGAAGTGGAGCCCGGCGATGAAGTCATCATGCCGTCGTACACCTTTGTCTCCACTGCTTCGGCATTTGTGCGGATGGGCGGCCGTCCCGTGTTTGTTGACATCCGCCCGGATACCCTGAATATCGATGAAACGCTCATAGAAGCCGCCATTACCCCGCGTACCAAAGCCATCTGCGTGGTGCATTACGCCGGAGTCGCCTGTGAGATGGACACCATCATGGCGATTGCCCGCAGGCACAATCTGAAGGTCGTGGAAGATGCCGCTCAGGGGGTGAATTCGTGGTATAAAGGCCGCGCTCTGGGTTCCATCGGTGATCTGGGCTGTTACAGCTTTCACGAAACGAAGAACTACATCTGCGGAGAAGGCGGTGCGTTGTGCATCAACAATCCGGAGCTCATTTCCAGAGCTGAGATCATCCGCGACAAAGGCACGAACCGGCAGCGATTTTTTCGCGGCGAGGTGGATAAGTACACGTGGGTCGACCTCGGCTCTTCCTATGTTCCCAGCGAAATCTGCAGTGCCTTCCTGTTCGGGCAGCTGGAAGAGATGGACCGGATTTCGACAGTTCGGCAGCAGATCTACGAGAATTATGAACACTATCTTCAGCCACTTGAGGACGACGGTCAGCTCCAACTTCCCGTGATCCCTGGCGAGTGCGTCACAAACTACCACCTGTTCTTCATCCTGCTGAACACCGCCACCGACCGCGACAGTTTACTCGCGTATCTGAAAGAACAGGACATTCGAGCCGTTTTTCACTATGTTCCTCTGCATACGTCCCCCTATGGAAGACAGCAGAATCCGCAGCTGCATCTGCCCGTGACGGAAGACCTGAGCGCGCGGCTCATCCGTTTACCGCTGTACTACGAACTCAGCCGGGACGAACAGGTGACAACTGTCCGGCAGATCGAGGAATTCTTCGGGAAACGCAACGTTGCTGCCGCTGATGCAGATTCGCAAGCCACGGCACTCCAGCACTGAGCCCATGCAGACAAACCTCCAGCAGAAAAAAAACGCACTGCGAAAGGCGCTCTTCTTTGTCGCCGGAATCCTTGGCATTTTGCTGCTTGTTCCGGCGATTCGTGAAAATGCTGCACTGGCTGAAAGCTTTCTAAGGACCGGCCCGGATATCCCGCACATGCTGATTGCTGTGAGTCTCTGCCTGACGAATCAAGTGACCACCATGCTCCGCTGGATGCTGATGGCACGTGCGGCCGGCATTGCCGTATCGGTCCGGGATTCATTTTCGCTGGGGGTTGCCGGAGAAGCTGGCAACCTGTTTATGCCGGTGGGAAGCGGCGGCGATGCAGTGAAGATTGCGATGGCTGCCGGCACGGGGCATTCTGCAGGCAGATGCTTTGCCGCCACACTTGCTGATCGCACCGTGGGCTTAATGGGTCTTGCGACCGTCGCATTGACAGCCAGTGGCACAGGATGGCTGACGGGGCATCATCAAACACAGACGTTTTTCTGTCTGCTTTGCGGATTTCTCGTCGCGATGTCGGCATGCATCACAGTGGCTCTGCATCCGCAGTGGTGGTTGGTTCTGTTTCGGCATGTCGGCTCAGAATGGAAGGTCGTCCGTCTTCTTCTGCAGCTCTCGGCACCTTTTGCAGAGCTGCGCAGACATCTGTCAACACTCCTGTTTGCGTTCGCTCTCTCAATTGCCTGCAATTTTTCGACGCTGTTGATTCTGCATTTCAGTGGCATGGCAATTTCCCGCACTCAGGCGCCGCCGCTGCTCACAACACTCGTCGCCGGTCCGCTGGCCCTTGCCTCCACCACGCTGCCTCTGCCATTCGGTGCCCTTGGTGTGGCCGAACAGATCGGGCAATACACTTTTTCCACGCTCGGCTCGGACGGCGGCGCTTTGATGCTCCTGGGATATCGATTCTGCGTGCTGATTTCCGTTCACGTTCTTCTTTTCGTTGCAGCCATCCTGCGACTGCGACGGACAAAAACCGTTTCCCGGCTTACGGAGCGGCTCTCCGAATGACTGCCACCACACGAACCGTGCAGACAGTGCTCTCGGTTGTCACCCCGGTGTACGGCTGCGCCTGCGTTCTTGAAGAACTCACCACCCGCCTGTTCGCCCAGGCAGCGGTGATGAACGTCAGGATGGAAATCATCCTTGTCAATGACGGCAGCCCTGACGGAGCGTGGCCGAAGATTGAAGCGCTTGCGCGGGCGAATCCGGCAATCATCGGGATCAACCTGTTTCGGAACTACGGCCAGCATTTCGCGATTACGGCCGGTCTTGACTATGCCTCGGGCGACTGGGTTGCTGTACTCGATTGCGACCTCCAGGATCTGCCTGAAGAGCTGCCGAAGCTCTATCGAACTGCTGTCGAGGGGCAGTTCGAGGCGGTTTTTGGCCGACGGGCAAACCGGCGCGACAGCCTGCCGAAACGCTGCGCTTCATGGCTTTTCCATGCAGTGATTTCCCTGCTCTCCGGGGTCAGATCCGATCCCACCATCGCAAATTTCTCTGTCATTTCCCGCTACGTGGTTGATTCCGTCAGAATGCTCAGAGAACGACACCGGGCCTATGGACACCTCGTGTCTGTCATCGGTCCGAAGACGGCCTCCATCGACATTGAACACGCCAGACGCCCCGAAGGCCGCAGTTCATACACGCTCTGGAAACAGCTGAAACTCGCATCCGATGTGATCATTTCTTACACCAACCGCCCGCTGCATATCGCGGTCTTCCTCGGGTTCTCCATGTCGGCGATCGCCGCCGCATGGATGACAATCCTGCTTGTGCGGTATTTCGTCTACGGATTCGGCGTCGCGGGCTGGGCCAGCACGATACTCACAGTCTGGCTGGTTGGCGGCATCAATCTGGGAATGCTGGGGGTCTTCGGCCTGTATCTGGGCAGAGTCTTCGATCAATTGAAAGCGCGGCCGCTGTATCTTGTGAAAAACGTGATCAGAAATGGCGAAACGCTCAAATCGACGCCCTCTGAGGGCATAGGTTTAAGCGTGACTGCCGCACACACCTTTTCCACAACACAACATCTTCTCCATCACAAAACTCTGAACAAAAGGACTGGCGTCTGATGAACAGGCAAATATTTCTGAACAGGCTGGGCGAACTGATGAGTCTGCCAGCGGGCACGTTGCAGGGCACGGAGCAGCTGGAAACCCTGAAAAACTGGGACTCCGTTGCACTCATGAGCTTCATTGCGTTCCTCGACGAGGAGCTGGAGCTGCGTGTGACGGGCCGGCAGGTGATTCAGTGCAGGTCAGTAGCGGATCTGGTGGCGCTTGCCGGTGAAAAGGTGACATGATGTCTGATGAGCCTGTCGATTCGGATCGCTGGTTTGCAGCACTGCGATGGATGCTCGATCTGAAGCAGGGCAGAACGCACCTGGAAGTACCGATTCTGAATGATCGCTGTGAACAGATCGGCACATTGAGCCCCATCAGCGTGAAGCACCTTGCTGACGCGGAGTTGCTGGAACGCTTTGTCCGCTGGAGAAACCAGAACCTCAGCGGATACCTCGACCAGCGTCCGGTGACACTGGAGGGAGTGAAGCGCTACGTCGAGGATGTGGTGTACAACCCGACCCGTCTGACATTCCTTGCGTACTGCGACGGCCGCCCGATCGGGCGTCTTGGAGCAGTGAAGATCGGACCGCGTGAGCATGAGTCGGACGGACTGGTGCGGGGGGAGCGAGGCGGGGGGATTTCGTTTATGCATTGGGCGCAGATCGCCGGGATGGTACTGTTATTCCATGCATTAGATCAACAACGGGTAGTATCTCGTGTGCTTTCAGCCAATGATCTTGCCAGGGATTCGTGCAGTTCACTCGGTTACGATATGAATCCGATACTCTCACAGCCCGTATATCGCCGGAAGCACATGGACGGAGACACGCTCGAAACGACCGGGAGGGAGGACGAAATCATCAAAAATGTTACGCTTGATACACTCAGGCTCGAAAGGCATGCATTTGTCGCGACAATGCAGAGCCGTGCAGGATTCAATGCGATACAGTCGTCGCTCGAGGCATTCTGCCAACTCGACAGGATCAACGAATGAAGAATACAAGGGTTTCCGGAATCAGAATTTCGGGCATCGCCTCCGCGGTCCCGGACATTATCTGCACACTTGCCGAAGACGCAGCAACATTCGGTGCAGCAGAAATCGAGAAGATCTCCGTCACTACCGGAATTCGTGAGAGACGAGTAGCGCCGAACGGCATTTGCACATCCGATCTTTGCCTCAAGGCCGCTCAGCATCTTCTGCGCAGTATGTCCGTGGATGCTGATTCCATCGACGCGCTGATACTCGTGACACAAACACCGGATTATCCGCTTCCGGCGACCGCGTGCAGCCTGCACTCGCGTCTGGGATTACCAGATGGATGTGCGGCATTCGACGTCAACCTGGGCTGTTCCGGCTACACGTATGGCCTGTGGCTCGCTTCGCATCTGATTTCCGGTCGTGGCGCAAATCGAGTGCTTCTGCTTGCCGGCGAAACGGCAACTCGACGAATCAACACGCTCGATCGTTCTGCAAGACCCTTATTCGGCGATGCTGGTACAGCGACAATTCTCGAAGCAGACAGTGCCTCGGGAGAAATCGGATTCGTGCTCGGCACTGATGGCGCCGGCCAGAATGATCTCATGATCCCCGCGGGAGGCCTTCGACTGCCGTCCTGCGAAGTCGCCTGCGAAAGTAAACTCTACGAAGACGGAAATCCAAGGCGACTCGTCGACCTCTACATGGATGGATCCGCAGTCTTTGTATTCACTCTGAATCGTGTGATACCGCTCATCAGGAGCGCACTGAGGGAAGCAGCATGGGACTGCGATTCACTGGACTTTGCAGTGCTTCATCAGGCAAATGAGTTTATGCTCAGACACATTTCGAAATCCGCTAAAATACCATGGGAAAAGGTTCCCCGCTCTCTCCGGAATTTCGGTAATACAAGTTCAGCATCGATACCGCTGACGATGACCACTCAGTTGTCGCGCGATGGTGCAATCAAAGCGGATCGCCTGCTCTTAGCCGGGTTCGGTGTGGGCCTCTCGTGGTGCTCCGCAACAATCAATAATGCCGACATCTGCAGTCCTCCCCTTCTGGAGGTCGACACAAACGAATTACTCAGGAATCTGTACAAACCGCCCAACGAGTCCGCATCACACCTACCACATTCAATCAGGTCCGTCTATGGCTCGTGGTGAAAAAGCGGTGTTGCCCCCCGAGTCCTATTACTCAGCTCAGTGGCTGGAGCAGGAGCAGGAATGCGTCTTCCGACCAAACTGGCTGTACGGCGGAACCGTATCCGACCTGAGCGGGGGTAACAACTGGATAAGCAGGACGTACGGCAGCAGGTCATGGATAATTACCGGATCAGGAACAAGTCTCAACTGCTTTCGGAATGTCTGTTCACATCGACACTCCAGGATCGTCACCGCCGAACGGGGTTGCGGACCGCTGCGATGCGGATATCACGGGTGGACATACGGAAACGATGGAATCCCGACAGGTCTTCCGGGCCAGAGGGAAAACTTTGACCTCTCCACAGAAGAACGGGCGGGGTTGCGACTTCCTCAGGGCGAGGCAGTCAGCATCGGTAATTTTGTTTTCTTCCGCGACGTTCAACCCGAAGGCGGGAAAAAACGCGACCTTTGCGATGCTGCCCGCTCCCTGTTGCTGAACCTGTCCCTGACATTCAGCACACCTTTCCAGTCATCTTCGCAGATATGGCGCGCAAACTGGAAAGCAGGAGTAGAAAATACGCTTGAGCCATACCATGCAGGGTTCGTACACGCTGAAAGCCTTGCTCAAGTCATTGAAACTTCAGTTTCGGACAAAACTTTAAGCGCACGATTCAGCACTCTAAGACATAAGCTCAAGGCAAAAAGCATTTCATGGTGGAAACAAATGAGCAGCCTCAGTGGCATTACGCCATCCACATGCATGGAAGACTACCAGCATTTCTTTATCTACCCGAATATCTGCATCGGTGTAACATTCGGAATCCTCCTGAGTATACAGACATTTACGCCCGTCTCTCCCGAGATGCTGGCGATTGACTCTTTCCTGTTCCTTCCATCCATGGATGAGGAGACCACCACCGCAGCCGTATACTGCTCACTGAAGGATTTTCTCAGTGATTTCAACAGGCAGATACTGGAAGAGGACAGGATTCCTGTAGAATCCTGTCAGGCGGGCTTCAGGGATGCAGTCAGACACGGAATTCTTGGAGAATCTGAGGATCGGGTCGGATTCTTTCAGCGAAGCATAATGAATGATATATCCGGTAATTCACCCTGTTGATGTGAGAGGTCACCGAAAAAACTATGACTGCTAATCCGATGGCATTGACTGATAAACGTATTCTGGTGACAGGCGCCAGTGGTGGTATAGGCAGAGCAACTGCAATAATGCTTTCAAACCTGGGGGCAAAAGTCGTAATCGCAGGGCGTGACCTTGAAAAGCTGCGAAAAACAGAGTCTTTGCTGCCTCCGGGACAATCAATTATTGAGCAGTTTGATTTCGCGAACTCTGAAGATATTGTGGAATGGATGCGTTCCCTCGCACGCAGAACCGGCAGATTTGACGGGCTGGTGCATTCCGCCGGAATACATTTTTTTAAGCCGTTGAGCAGCATCACGGTGAAATCATTCAATAGAATGTTCAGTATTAATACTCTCAGCTGCGCAATGCTCGTAAAAGCGATGCAGATTACGGATGTCGGCGCTGACGAGGCCAGCATTGTTCTTATTTCTTCAACTGCTGCAATCAAGGGAGATCCGGCAAACGGGTTGTACGGTGCAAGTAAAGGCGCCATTTTTTCACTGGTTAAAGCTTTCGCTCTGGAACTTGTTTCCAGGAAAATTCGCCTCAATACCGTTGCGCCAGCGCTGGTGCAGACCGATATGGCTGATAACACACGGGATCTGCTGACGGAAGATGCCTTCAGGGCAATCGTTGACATGCACCCGATGGGAATCGGGGAGCCCGCAGACGTGGCAAACGCAATCGCGTTTCTGCTTTCTGATGCATCCCGATGGATTACCGGTGTGTGTCTGCCAGTCTGCGGCGGTCTTTCTGCTCGGTAACTCCGAGCCATCGCAGCGACGAACAGGATCAGTGCGGTGAGTCCTGGCGCTTTGCAGAAATCTGCGCCTGACCTGGAGCATTGAGCGACGCACGTTAATTCACCGGCACCTGATCGATCTCAGCAGTCAATCATCCCCTTGCCACATCTCGGGGCGAATTTTACAGACTCCGAACGCAGGTAATTCCAGTCGATATCACGCGGCCGGTGCAGGGAGCGTCCGTCACAAAATAGTTTCCCGGCCTGCTGTTCCGGCTTCGTGGGAGACAGTAACCTTCCGATGCACTGTCTGCACGAAGCAGAGCAGTCCTTGTCATTGCTACGGCGGGGGGGGTGTTGTGGCAGGCAGGTTGTTCCGCCATTACATGTCGACGTCAGGTTTTCTTCACGTTTTTCCGGGTTCCAGCCGCCAAGTGTGGCTGCAATTTCCGCCCCCTGGGAAATGTCTAAGCGGATGTGCTTCCATTCTCACAGCTGAGCTTGCACATTTCATCAAGCCGACCATTCTGTTTCCGAATCGCTTGTTTCTGACGCCAGCAGCTCTGTCGGCGAAAGTACTCCAATTTTTTCCTGATTCTGAAACTCCTCGCGAGGAATCACAATGTCATCTGCAGATGCCATTACGGCTGAAGTCTTCAACCATATTTCTCTGCTGCTGGACAACAAGTCTTTATCCGTGACAGAGGAACTTCCGCTGATAGGCAGTCGCGGTATTCTTGATTCAATGAAACTGGTGGAACTCTGTCTGGCGCTCGAAGATCGGGCGGCCGCGATTGGATTCGAGTTTGACTGGACCTCTGAGGCGGCAATGTCCCGTTCCCGTAGTATGTTCCGAACGGCCGGATCGCTCGCCTCTGAATTTGCCCGGCAGATGGAAGAAAAGCAATGATCATCGTCACAGGAGCAAGCAGGGGCATCGGACGTGCTGTCTGTGAACGCCTGCTTAACAAAGGCTTTGAAGTTTTCGGCCTGGCGAGAAATACAGACGGGCTTCCCTTCCAGTCGATGAGCTGTGATGTTTCCTCCTACAACGCTGTGAAACACGTCGCTCATTCACTCAGGCTGAAAGGCGTCAGGCCTGCCGGCCTTGTGAATGCCGCCGGCATCGCGTCGATGAATCTTGCACTGACAACGCCGCCGAGCGTATCTGAGAAGGTGATCGGGACCAACCTGCTGGGCACAATCTACTGTTGCCAGCTGTTTGCCCCGCTCATGCTCCGACAGAAGCATGGTTCAATCATTAACTTCTCGACGATTGCCGTCGCACTTGGGTTAAAAGGCGAGTCAATTTATGCAGCGTCCAAGGCTGGAGTTGAGGGGTTTACGCGTTCTTTTGCCAGAGAAATGGCGGATTTCAATGTGCGAGTGAACTGCATCGCGCCCGGACCGATAGATACCAGCCTTCTTAAGGGTATCACGTCGGAGCAGATCAGAAAGATTGTTATTCAGCAGATTATCCCTCGTCAGTTCAGCACGGAGGCCGTGGCTGATCTTGCCGAAGTACTGCTTGATCCCAGAAGTGAATCATTGTCCGGTCACGTGCTGCATGTGGGTGGTGTCTGATGAAAATCCTTGACAGGCTGACGGAGATCTGGAGCGGGATAACTTATCCTTTCCTCATTCACAAAGGTGGGGCGCTCCGATTTGTGGACATCGCGAGCCGCGCTCCGGCTGATCTCGGTGACGTGCGGCCCGGGGATGTTGCCGCAATTATTGGTGACTTCACTCCGGACTCGATACTTACATTACTGAGACTGATAGACCTCGGGGTCGTTGTTGTTCCCCTGACAAAGGAAACGCGGCACGAGCACGAGTATTTCTTCGAGAGTGCGTTCGTGGATGTGGTTGTCGAACACGGTCGGGTTTTCCGTCGGGAGCATTCCGGAGAGCACAGGTTGATTACCGGGCTGAGGGAGCAGCATCATGCCGGACTCGTATTGTTTTCTACGGGTACCACCGGTCGGCCAAAGGCAATTCTGCACGATCTGACTCTGTTTCTGAGGCGATTTGAAACGCCGCGTCCCACGCTGCGGACGATTAATTTTCTCCTGTTTGATCATATTGGCGGCATCAATACGCTTCTGCATACTTTGTTCAACAAGGGAGTCGTTGTCGCTCCGGAGTCGAGAACGGTTGACTCGATTCTGGAGACTTGTCGTGAATACGAGGTGGAGGCTCTGCCGACCACACCCACGTTTCTGCGAATGATGCTCATGAGCGGGGCTGTTCCGGATCAGGTTCCCGAATGCCTGAAAGTAATCACGTACGGAACCGAAAGAATGGATCAGCCCACTCTTGACGAACTCTGCAGATTGCTGCCGAAAGTCGACTTTCGACAAACGTTCGGAATGTCCGAACTGGGAATTGTTCGTGTGAAGTCCGAAGCAAGGGACAGCCTGTATATGAGGATTGGAGGCGAGGGAGTCGAGACACGAGTGGTCGATGGAGTCCTGCAGATTCGGTCAGCCACCCGCATGCTCGGCTATCTGAATGCCTCCTGTCCGTTCGACGATGAGGGCTGGTATGACACGAAGGACGTTGTTGAATGCAAAGATGATTACTATAGAATCACCGGTCGCGTGAGTGATGTGATTAATGTCGGTGGTCTGAAGTTCATGGCAAGTGAAGTAGAGCGCGTTTCTCTGACGTTTCCCGGAGTATCACTGGTTAAAGCAGTTGCACGGCAGAATCCGATTACAGGCCAGCACGTGGAGTTGTTGGTACAGCCGGCGCATGACGGCGAGTTCGACCGGGAGAAGCTGATAAGTTATCTGAGGGAAAAGTTACAACCACACATGGTACCCAAACGTGTTCGTATCGGGAATATTGCCGTTGGGCACAGATTTAAAAGGTCTTAAAGGGTGCGGCAGACCGTGCAGCCGATGCCGTCCTTTCGTTCGCATACGAACTCGGCCATGCACTTGAAGCAGTGGGCCATGAGGACACTCGAGCGTCCGGGGCTGTCGAGTGCTGTTCGGCTCTGGCTGGGTTCCGGTGCTGCTGATCATTCTGCCGCTGACCTGAAGGTCGCTCCGGTAAGAAACCTTGAGCGAGCGTGGAAAACGCTGATCGGCGAGTCAGAGCCTTTTCCGGCGGAGCCTGGTCAGCAGGGAAACAGAATCCGGCAGGGAGTGCTGAGGTCGGATGTAGACGGCAGAGTGCTGGCATACAGCAGCAGCCTGTCGCACTGCGGGCCGGCCAGCATGTGGGGAGCGGTTCTGTTGACACAGGAACTGTGTGCATCCGAGTCCACGCCGGCCATCTCTGTCGGAATTGACATTGAATCAACGTCCCGTTGGATCCACCCCGGTGTGCGGCGGCTGACGATGGCGAGGGACGGGGCTGATCGAAGCCTTTTTGAGTGTGGTCAGATTCCCCTGGCGGCGCTTGTGAGCATCAAGGAGGCTGTGTTTAAGGCAGACAGGTTTCAGAGCGATCGCACACTGGCGAGCTATTCACTTTTTGACATGCGGAAAGACAGCGACACGTTGTGGTGCGGGCGAGCGAAGGTGGCAGATGAAGCCAATGGCAGCTTCTGGTTCGCCATGCACCTGCAGGCGGACTGCTGCCTGTCGCTGGCACTGGCCATTGGCCAGGCCAGTCTGCCCCCGGTCGCCAAATCGCAGGACGACCGTCCACATCCGTCCCGCCCCCCGGGAAACGCCCGTGCCGTCTGCCAGTCTCTTCAAAGCCGATTAACGCCGGCTGCCGACGCCTGTATGTGACAAAGATCGTTTTCGCTGGTATCCCCAAAGGTCCACACATGTTTCATTTTTCCGGAAGACTGGATCATCTGCTTGAGCCGCGGGATTATCTGGATGCGGGCGTGTTTGCCGAGGAAATGGCTTCGATTTTTTCAAGAGAATGGAATCTTTTCTGCCTCGCATCGGATCTGGCATCAGAGAATGCTCGATTTGCCGGCACTGTGGCCGGGAAACCGGTCGTGGTGATCAATCAGAGCGGCCGGCTGAAGGCCTTCAGCAACGTCTGCGGACACAGACACTCAGTGATTTGCCCGGCAGGGGCGGGGACTGGTGAACGTTTGAAATGCCAGATCCACGGCTGGGAGTACGACTGTGACGGCCATCTGGCTCGCATTCCTGACGGCAAGCATTTCAAAGTTGTGAAACCGGGGGACTTTTCGCTGACGGAATACCGTGTTGAGAAGTGCGGACCGTTTGTGTTTGTGAATCTGTCACCCGAGGGTGTAAGTTTTGAGGAGACACTTGGAAAGCTGGCAGAGGAATTTCATTATTGGTACGACGATGTGAGGCTGGTCGATGTGTGGACGCACGAGCACGAGGTGAACTGGAAGATTCCGGTCGAGAATGCCGTTGAAAGCTATCACGTGCCAATGGTACACCCGAACACGTACGAGGACTATCGGGATGAAGCGCTGCATGACCATCAGCTTGAGCCCGGCTATAGTCGCTATGCAGATCTGCTGCCGTATGAAGACAAACCTGGATTCATATCACTCGGTTTTCGCGTATACACAAAATTATTCATCAGAAACCCGACCTTTTCGAGATTCACTCACACACATCTGTATCCGAACATGATGCTTTATTACGGCGACGTTTACAGAAATCTGTCAGTACTTCAGCCGATTTCGCCAAAGCGTTTCCGGTTCACATGCTACAGCTTTGTGCCCAAAGCCTTCCGTTTCGGCTGGATTGGCCGACGAATACAGGACCTTTCGATGCTTGTGTTCATGAGAATGGGGCGCAGGATCGTCGGTGAAGACGTTCGGCTGTGGCCGGCAGTGCAGACTGGACTGGAATCCAGCAGTCATCGGGGAGTTCTGAGTGCCCGTGAGGAACGCGTGTTTGCGTTTCAGCGGTATGTGTGCCGGATGCTGGGGAGGCTGCAAAAAGAGACAACATCAGGATCAACGCATTGACTTGCCCTGAATGAAATCATTCGTCCTCGCTATGATATCGACTTGTGACGCTGTATGGATCCGATATATGGTCGCGGTAACAGAGAGAAAGGGCAGAAAGCGCGTTGCCCTGACACAGCATTCACGCAAACTTCCTTCCGGACGGCAAAACGGATAAGGCCCCGCGTAAGGCGAAACCTGCCTCCGCGCAATCAGCAAAGGACTCGCTGCTCCCCCCGGCTGACACTTTTGAACGGTTGCGTCGACTCAGTCAACGAGGCGACTGTCACCCAATTCGTCAAAGTCAACACAGAGTTTCTTAGTGGCCTCCATGGTCGCATCGATCAGACCCACGTTGATCTTTTTCCCGGCGCTGAGGAGTCCCCCAACGCATCATCCAACCGGCAACACATTCTCGGCGGTGACTGAGTCCCCGATCTGAAAACACGCCCGGCATCCAATGACAGCCGTGGCTTCCAGCTCTTTGGCCGCAGGAAACAGACCTTAGCAGACGGATAATCCAAAATGCTCGCATCTTCAATCACATGCAGACTCTGTGGATCAGTCTCTGAATACCGGTTTTCGAAAAGTATCCTTGCAGGCTCACGCGACTGCCAATACTTCGAGTGTACTCAATGTGGTGGTCTGCAGACCGAGCAACCGACCTGGCTTGCGCAGTCGTACAGCCAACGCTTTCACTTCCTCGGGGTGGATTCCGCATATCGTTCCATTTGGGCTCAGGCACTCGTCCAATGGTGTACGACGGTCCTCCGATGTCGGGGCAGAATTCTGGACTGGGGCGGAGGCCACGGCCTGCTCTGTCGCCTGCTCCGGGACATCGGGCATGACGCGTGGCTGCTGGACAGATACACCGAAAACATCTTCGCCTCCGGCTTCCGAGTTGAAACCGTCCATGGGTTTTCACTGATCACTACTTTTGAGGTGTTTGAGCACTTAGCAAATCCGGCACTGGACACAGCGGAACTCTTCACGGCACGCCCGGATATCATAATCGTGGGTACTCGACGATATTGCGGGCAGGGGGAAGACTGGAACTACATCTATCCACATCATGGTCAGCATGTGTTCTTCTGGTCACGTGGAGCACATACGTGGCTGGCGGAACAACATGGCTACAGCCTGACCATGTGCGGCAACAGTTTAGCTATCTACACAAAAAAACCTGTGACGGCACTGCAGTATGTATTACTTAAAATCTCCGAATACGGAGCGAAGATGATGCAAATTGCCATGCCCATCCTTCGCAGAACCGGAGCAGGGAGGGACGAGGCAGCTATGATTTCGGGAATCGTGAACGATTTTCATTCGGAGAACACGACGGTTTCGCTTCTTTCAACTCAACAGGAACCGTTGCAGAGTCCAGCATGAGACTGACCTGTGCCTGCCTCCCGAACGGAACTCTGATGAATAAGTGATCCGCAGAAACGCCGGCCGGAGTCTGCAAATGGGGGCAGGTATCGAACGCGTAAAGCGAGTTTCCGGCATCAACATCCCGAGAGCAGAAAGTGCCCGGCATCTGCTGTAATGACGATCTCAATATAATACGTATGGTCGATCCGTGCCGGCACGGGCACATGCGATCAGGGACGTTGTCAATGCCTGTGAGGAACGCGTTATGCAAGTTCAGGCGTCTGTATGCAATATCGCTCAATGATTTAATCCGAGATGAACTGACAAGTCTGAAAATTTTCTTTTGCAGAGTGCTCAAAGCGATGGTCGAATACACTCCGCTTTGGGAGACTGGAGAGCTGAATATTATGCGATTCTTATCAGAGCGACTGCTGCAGAACAGCATGATTCAGGTCCTCGTAAAAAGGCTCCGGCTGCTCTCATTGATCAACTGGTGTCTTGCACGTCTTTCAATCACCCGTGGAATCCCGGGATCCGATCTGCGGTACCGTTTGCGATTTATCGACAGCCTGGTGCTGATGAATAGCCTGATCAGGGGCAGAGAATACGCTGCCATTGCTTCGGAAGCGGACAGGATCAGCACGATCGTCGACCTGGGATGCAATGTCGGTTTTTTTCCGCTCTATTTGTGTTTTCTGAGGGGGGACCGGAATGTCCGGGGCTTGCTTGTAGACGCGAATCCAGCGATGGCAGACGAGGCTGCAGCGAATATGAGACTGAACAATCTTGCAGATCTGCATGCGCAGAACGGTCTCGCCGGAGGAGATCAGGGTGACGGAATGGGCGACTTTTTTGTGACTCACAACAGCATGTCTTCGTCGGCGAATGCCGGTCTGATCGGGACGATGTATGGTGTGCGAAAAATCGCGGTACCACAAATTGCCGTAGGTCATGAATTCGACCGCCTGTTTGGAAGTTCCATGAAGATTGATCTGCTCAAAGTTGACATTGAGGGAAGTGAGCTTGAATTTTTCGAATCCAGCCCTGATTTGCTCCGCCGCTGCGATCGGATTATCGTGGAATATCATTTGCCTCGCGTGACTCTTGCAGACATTGAATCGCAGCTGCGGCCACTTGGCTTTTTATTAAGAGACAATTCGTACGTGAATGGAAATCCATGGGGGGTAGGCTACTTCAGGAAAGATGATTCGTTTATCGTCTGAATCCACTGATTGACTGAATAAGCGAGGAAAGCACGGCAGGACGCGCGTCGGAATTGTGAACTGTGATCGCGTGAACCTGCGGGCATGGCTGTAAGCTCAGCCTCCAGGGAACAGTTCCATCAGCCTCGCATGCAATGCCATTTCGTGCTACGCTCTGGCTTTAACTATGCAGTCACGGACGCAGTGTTTCAGCAACAACCTTCGTCAACCTCCCACTGACCAATGACCAATGACCAATGACAAACCCCATGCAAACCCTCCTCATCACCGGCGGTGCCGGATTTATTGGCAGTTGTTTTGTCCGCCGGGCGTGCCTTCGCGGGGACGTGCGGATTGTGAATCTGGACCGACTGACCTATGCCGGGAATCCGGATTCGCTGCCTGCTGATTCACCCCTGCACCAGCTGGTTGCCGGTGACATCGGCGACCGGGCTCTGGTGCGGCAATTGCTGGAGACGCACCAGCCGGCGGCGGTGGTGAACTTCGCCGCTGAATCCCATGTGGACCGCTCCATCGACGGACCGCTCACGTTTGTCGAAACCAACGTCCTGGGAACCTGCCGGATGCTGGAAGAAATCCGCGTCTGGTACGCCGGCCTCACCGGAGCGGCCCGGGACAACTTTCGTTTTCTGCATGTGTCCACGGACGAAGTTTACGGCTCGCTGGGCCCCACAGGGTTGTTCACCGAAGATACGCCCTATTCACCCAACAGCCCGTATTCCGCCAGCAAAGCAGCCTCGGATCACTTTGTCCGCGCGTATCAGCATACCTATGGGTTACCGGTGCTGATCACCAATTGCTCGAACAACTACGGCCCGTACCAGTTCCCGGAGAAGCTCATCCCGCTGATGATTGTC
>CAZLOQ010000142.1:0-15863 GCA_964561125.1 uncultured Chitinophaga sp.
GGGTGGCGACGGTGCTGCCGGACTGGAAGCCGCAGCCAGATCGCTGTGGATCCGCCCGGCTTCCGTCTCCAGCGGTTCAAGGTATTGTCGGAGTGCGGGGTTCTGTTGAGCTTCGCAGGCGAGCTGGTCAAGCGTTCCAAGGGCAGCGCCAAGGGCGACGGCGGTGGTGCTGAACGAGCCGGCGCCGCCACCGGATACGGCGATGACTTTTTCAACCGGGCCGTGGAGCAGATCGGCGGGAGTGATTTCGGCGCGCTGCAGTTCGACCATGCACGTGCAGGACTCTGTGAGTCCCAGCAGGGGTGCGGGGGGATGAATCTTCACGCCGGATGAGCGAGTATCGAGGGCAGCCAGCAGTTGTCGGCCATCCGGGAGGGTGCCGCCGGTGACGAGCAGTTGCGCGTGACTGGCGCCGGAGGCCCAGGGAATGCAGCCGTCAAGGCGATAACCTGCACCGCTGATTGGGGTGGCGACGACTGAGGGCACCGGGAGGTGCTGGCGGGAGGTTGTGAGGTGTGAGATGCCGACGGTGGCGAAGAATTCGCCGCGTGCGAGTGCCGGAAGGAGCTGCTGGCGGGCCGTGATGTTCGGGGACGAATCGATTCGCTGGCAGGCGGCGTTTCGTTGTGTGAGCAGAAACGCGGTGACAAGGCTGCCGCGGGCGATGTCACGGTAGGCATTCAGGAGTTGTGAGGCGTTCCAGCCATCGCCATGGAGTTCGCGCGGGATATTCCAGCGGGCGGCACCTGAGCGAAGAGCGTGCTGCCACTGGGCGTCCGGCCACTTGCCGGGCTGGTCGATTTCGGCAAGTGTGCGGAGTTCCTGTGCGAGCGGGGCGACTGGGGGGAGCATCAACGGCGGGCCAGGGGGTATTTCATTGAGAGCCAGGCGCCGTTCTGCTGACTGCTGGCGACACACTGCTGAATAAAGTACATGCCCTCTGCACCATCGTACACGTTGGGGTAGATGGTGTCGCGTTTTTCAAAGTTCTGTCCGGCAGCCCGCGCGACCATGGCGTCGTAGGCGAAGCGATAGACGTTCGCAAAAGCTTCGAAAAAGGCTTCCGGATGTCCGGACGGCAGCCGGCAGGCGGAGCGTCCCATGGAGTTCATGAAGGGGGCGTTGGGATCGCGCGTGTACATCTGGTGGGGTGAGCCATTGCGGCGGACGATCATGACGTTGGGTTCTTCCTGTCGCCACTGGAGAGCCCCTTTGGTGCCGTCAACTTCGATGAACAGGTCGTTTTCGCGACCGTGTGAAATCTGGCTGGCGGTGACAGTACCGATGGCTCCATTTTCGTAGCGAACCACAGCGTGACCGTAGTCGTCGAGGGCTCGACCTTCGGCGAAGACTTTGAGGTTGCAGGAGAGTTCGGCGGGGAGCAGTCCGGTCATGTAGCGGCCGAGGTTGTAGGCATGTGTGCCGATGTCGCCGAAGCAGCCCGCGGCACCGGAGCGTTTCGGGTCGGTTCGCCAGGCGGCCTGTTTCTGGTCGGATTCTTCCAGCCTGGTGCGGAGCCAGCCCTGAATATAGTTGGAGCGAATGGCGTTGATTTCACCGAGTTCCCCGCTGAGGATCATTTCGCGAGCCTGACGCACAAGCGGGTAGCCGGTGTAGTTGTGGCTGACTGCGAAGACCACGCCGCTGGATTCGACGACTTTGACAAGTTCTTCAGCCTGGGCGAAGTCGAAGGTGAGCGGCTTGTCGCAGATCACGTTGAAGCCGGCCTGAGCTGCTGCTTTGGCAATCTGGAAATGGGTGTGGTTGGGTGTGGCCACGCTGACAAAGTCGATCCGCTGATCGGCGGGAAGAGCCAGTTCGCTGCGGATCAGTTCGTCGACGGAACCATAGGCGCGGGTCGCCGGGATGTCATAGGCAGGGGCGCTGGCTTTGGCACGAGCGGGATCGGAGGAGAGCGCACCGGCAACGAGCGCCGCGCGGTTATCGAGCACCGCTGCTGTGGCATGAACCCGCCCGATGAATGCTCCCTGGCCCCCGCCGACCAGTGCCATTCGCAGTTTGCGATTGAGTGTTCCGTTGGTGGTGTCAGACATGTGGATGCCCTGGGGAAACAGGAGTGATGCCGGAGCCGTCTGGCGGTTTTCACGGCAGGAATTCGGGAAGGTCGGAGGTGTGGAGTCTAGCCGTTCGGGGAGGCGAAATCAAACCGGGCAGAGCGCGCAAAAAACCGCGGCAGAGTTCTCTGCCGCGGTTTCCGGATTGCTTCTGCAGTCTGCCCGGGAAGCTGGGCTGGTCTGCTGAATCAGTAGGTCAGAACAGCGTCAATGCCGATCACAGTGCTGTTGAAGAGATCATCGTGGACGGCACCGCCCACTCCGGCACCGGGAGCAAACATGTGGCGAATTTCCGGACGAATCACCAGCATGTCCACCGGTTTGATATTCAGACCGTAGGTGATGGTGTTGTAGGAAACTGCATCAGCCTTGTACCATTCCTGACGCACACCGGCTTTCAGCTGATCGTTGAGCGTGTAGAAGAGGTAGTTGATGAACCCGGTGCTGTCGTCAGCAACTCCGGTTGCAGCAAAACTGCCACCAAGATTGCTGCTGAGCACGTCAAACTGATGTACGCTCTGCAGATTATCGCTCCAGTTGTGTGACAGAATCAGGCTGTTGATCGCCCCGTCACCGCGAGAGCCAAAGTTACCGGCCGTGGTCATGTAGGTGAAGCTGGTGGCCTCTGTAAGACTGTAAATGAAACCGCCAAGGAAGCTGCTGCCACTGTTGAAGCGGTCAAAGCCAGTGTCCATTCCCAGGGTCCAGCCGCCGAGCACTGACAGGCTGTCGCTGGCAGTCCAGGTGGCCAGTGCTCCTGTGTGGGTGAACGGTTCGCTGTTGTAGAAGGTCAGCTGGCGGCTGAAGAAGAAGTTGCCACCGGAAGGAATCACTTCATAGCCGACCGGCGTGTAGAAGTGACCAAGCTTCACGGACACGTCGCCGGCAGCGACTTCCGCGTACAGCTGCGGCAGTGCCCACTCGTAGATCCCGTGATTCCACTTCTCATCAAAGTCGAAACGGCCAGGGTTGTTGCCGAAAGACTGGGCTTCATTGCCGTCAATACCGTAGATGGCTTCGGCACGGAAACCCCAGTCAAGCCCCTTCGAACCGTCAGCGGTGCGACCGATGTACAGCCCCTGCTGGTTCAGTCCGAGGACGTCCCATTCTTTCTGATTGAGCGATGCACCGTTGCCGGTGAATGCACCGTCCGGGTTGTTCTGGTAACCGAACTGTGTCCAGCCACCAATCTCGATGCCGCTCCCGGATTCACCGAAGAGCGATCCGCAGCCTTCACCGCAGTCGTCCGTAATCAGGTCACCACAGGGGTCACCACAGACGGTTTCCGGAGCACAGCAGCTGTTCGTTGGGCTGCAGCTCATGGACGCGAGCTGATCAGTCAGCTTCTGTCCGGCTTCGGTGAAGATCTGATCGCACTGCTGGCAGTTACTGCCGCAGGCCGTTCCATAACCGTTGTTGCAGCCTTCGCTGGCGGCTGCAGGATTTCCCGTCGAAAGCAGGCCCAAAAGTGCCGTACCTGACAGGAGTGACTTCCATGATCGTTTGACCATTTCCAATCCCTCGCGATCATCCATGACCAACCGAATCGCAGCCTTCCTCCCGAAGGAATTCGACTCAGGTCGTCTGGTCAACCTGCCAACGTTCCGCGTCAGAGTCACTGCATTGACGCTTGTTGTCGGCAAAAATCCCTGAGCCCACACGTTGTGGAAAAAGCTCAAATCGGGCTGAGGCGGGATATCGTCGCGCCGGGGTCATGGAGCGGAAACGTTCGTGCGGTGAATTGCTGATGTCGGGCAAGAGGCTCGCTGTGCGGGGCTACAATACGCACATGTAAAAAAAAGCCCTCAAATCGCCCGGAGCACCCAAAACTCCCGTTTATCCACAGCCACCGCCGATACCTGCAGCACCTGCAGCAAACAGCCGCCGAGCGATTGCGTAGTGCGACCGACTTTCGATTTCCATCTGCAGCGGTACGGCGCGAGCCGTCCGGTAAGTCCAGGAAATCAAAGCCCCATCACCCGACGGCTTGCACCGTTCTGCTGAAAGCAGGTGGTACCGGGCACTTGCCAACCGGCAGTTTCCGCTGGTCTTGTGCAAGTTGAGTCGGCTCAGTGAATGATCAGTCGATGATCTTGCTGATGGGGTATTCCACAATTCCCCGGGCTCCGGCCTGCTTCAGCCGTGGAATGATCATTCGTACGGTGCTTTCGTCGACGATCGTGTTGAGCGCCACCCAGGCGGGATCGCTGAGGTGGGAAACAGTGGGTTTCTGCAGGGCCGGCAGAATGGACAGCACAGACTGGAGGCTGGATTCCAGTACGTTCATCATGAGGCCAACCTTGCCCTCAGCCGCCAGACAGGACTGCAGCATCAGCGAGATGTTTTCGATTTTGCTGCGGACCCACTGGTCGTTCCATGCATTGTGATTGGCGATCAGGCGTGTGGTACTTTGGAGGAGCTCTTCGACGATTCGCAGGTTGTTGGCTCGCAGCGAGCTGCCTGTTTCGGTGACTTCGACGATGGCATCGGCGAGTTTGGGGGGCTTGACTTCCGTGGCGCCCCACGAAAATTCCACGTGAGCCGTAACACCGCGAGCAGCAAGGAACCGCGTTGTGAGTCCGACGACTTCTGTGGCGATCCGCTTTCCCTGCAGGTCCTGTACGGTGTGCACGGGCGAATCTTCCGGGACGCAGAGCACCCAGCGGACCGGACGACGGCTGACTTTGGAAAAAATGAGTTCACAGACTTCGTGAACGTCGGCACCTGTTTCAAGGATCCAGTCGTAGCCGGTAATTCCGGCGTCAAGAATGCCGTTTTCCACATACCGCGCCATTTCCTGGGCACGGATCAGCATGCACTCGATTTCGGTATCGTCGATCGTCGGGAAATACGATCGCGAGGCGAATTTGATGTTGTACCCGGCGCGGCTGAAGAGCAGCGCGGTGGCCTCCTGAAGACTGCCGGAGGGAATGCCCAGTTTGAGTGTGCGAGCGGACATGCGGGGAGCCCCTTTGCGTGTGTTCTGTGAATGACCTCAGGGCTTCCTGTAGACCTGCTGCGGATCAAAAATCCGCTCTCCCTCGACCGCAACCTGCCCGGTGCCCGGGTCGATCCGCCGAAAAAAGCACGAACGATACCCTTCGTGACAAGCCGCCCCGCCCAGCTGCTGCACTTTTACCAGCAGCGTATCGCCGTCACAGTCGAAGTAAACGCTGTGCAGCAATTGCACGTTGCCGCTTTCTTCGCCCTTTCGCCAGAGCTTTTTGCGGCTGCGGCTGTAGTAGCAGACACGGCCGGTTTTGAGCGTTTCTTCCCATGCCTCGCGGTTCATCCATGCCATCATCAGCACATCCCCTGTCGCTGCGTCCTGGGCGATGGCGGGAATGAGTTCGTGCCGGTCGAAATCGGGGCCGTTGAGCTGCAGCATGACTTGAAGAAGACGGGAAGGTTGTGGGATTCAGGGAAATGCAGACAGAGGTGACAGCAGGTTAGCGAACGGCGCGCAACTTCTCCACGCACGCCGGCCTGATGGTGATGAGTTCGGAGAGTTTTGTGGCAAATTGCCGTTTGTGAAAACGGACGCTGCGGCCACACCGTTGATGGAGCGGAATTTCCATTCTGGTGATTTCCGAGAATCTGCGGGGGAATTCGCGCTTTTTTCGGCAGCCACCGACGCGGCTGGCCAGTTACTGTTGCCGCACAATCACAAACACGAAAAAGCCGCCACTCCTCCAGGCTCACTCCTCCCGCTCACTCCTCCCGCCCCAACGTCTCATACCCGGCCTGCAATCCCCTGCCGTCTCCCGCTCCCCGATTCCCTTTTATCACCCTCATGTCAAAAACTTCACTCCACTGGTGCCGAAATGGCAGAGAACCGCCGACCCGAAGACTCTGGCTCCCTGACGCGGATCCTCCACGTACCCCGCGTGGCCGACGCTGATGCCGGAACACAACTTCTGCTCGGGCTCAGACAACTCCCTAAAAACCGCCTCCGCCAGTATCGCGATCAGCTCAGTCCCCGACCGGTCACCGCAGAAGAGATCACCAAAGACGTCCTCTGCCGATTACTCACTGCCTGCATTCACGGAAGCCCGGACCCTCAGAACGATGACCGCATGTTTCTGCGGCTCGCCGGAGCAATCCTCGAAACACAGATTGCTGAACAGGTCCGCGGAATCCCCCTGAAACACCTCGGCCCCCCCGAACAGCCACTCGGACTCCACGAATTCCTGCATCAACTCCGCAGCGGCTCACTGCTGCTCCCCACATTCCGCGGCGGCCTGTTCCTGTTCTTCAGCAGACTGCTCACCCACCCCGACATCGCCGATGATCTCCGCCAGTCACTCACAGACATGGCCTGCGATATACTTTCCGGCGAATACTCCCACCCCGAACAACTCGCCGAAAAACTGGAACTGTCCCGCTCCCGGGTACGCCTGCGGTTCCACCTCCTGCTGGCCTTCGCCTCACCCGGCGTGCAGTAATCCGAATGATCCGTTTTTCCTCGCCGAAGCATTTTGAACCCGACTCCCCTGCTGACTACACTCCTGCACCAATGTGAATTGGAAACAGGAAATCTCACAGCAGTTCAGTCACGGGTGAAGGCAATGGCACCAGCGGATACTGACGCGGATCCAGACGCACACACAGAACCAGGGTCCGTTACCAGACTGTTGCGCCAGACCATGCAGGGTGACGAAGTCGCAGGTAACCAGCTCCTGCACAAACTCCAGTCGCAGTACACCGACAGGCTGACAGCAAATCTCGGACGAATGCAGGCTGTCGACAGGGACGCAATTGCCACAGAAATGCTCTTCCGCCTCTACAAAGGACTCATCGACGGCCGATTCCAGCAGCCCAGAAACCGCAGTGACCTCTTCAGGCTGATCGGTGGCATCAACCGCAAATGCCTCAGCGAGAACCTGAAAGGTAAAAAAACTCAAAAGGCACGCACACTCGGCACAGAATCACTCCCCCAGCACAGTCTTCACGCGGCCGATGCGGCACCCGATGAACTGGCGGAAATTGAAGACTTCATTGAACAGCTGGCCAGATGCGTCGACAAGCACATCACCAGCTACCCCAAAGACGCCTTCCTCCGCCCGATGCTCGCCATGCTCCTCGAAGATTGCTCCCGCGAAGAAATCATGACCGCACACAACCTCTCCCGGCACAAATACCAAACCCGCCTCGAACTGCTCATCCGCATCGGCCGCGAAAGCACGGAAGCCGATGTGAACGCCTGATGCGCCGGGACGTCCGATTATCAGCGACGACAAGGCGACGAAGTCGGCAAGGTGGCAATACTCCTTGCTGCTTTCCTTAAAGAACAACACCCCTGAATCCGCAAATCCACCCGTTTTGCGCCCATTTCATGCCCGTTTTTCTTCCCTCCGGAAGAATTCACAGAAATTCTTTGACACGCTTCACCCGGTTCAGCCAGTGGTGTTTTGAGGGACAACTTACGTTCACCTGTTGTCCCCGGATGTTCGTTCTGGAAGGTTGCTGTTCATGGAAGCCTGTCGGCCAGGGTCCGTTTCGCTTCTGATTCAACGAACCAAAACCGGCGCCGGAGACAGCGATGACCAGCAGTGATCTCCTGAATGATCTCGATCCTGGCCGTCTTGTGGCGTTAAACATGATTCTGGACCGGTTCGAGGCCGACTGCATCGCCGGAGTATCGCCGCCCATTGAACAGATTCGGGACCAGGTCGAGCCTCGCTGTCGACGATATGTCGTAATCAGGTGCGTTGAAGTTGAACTTGAACAGGCGAAACTTGTCACCCCCCAGGACATCGCAGCCTGCCTGCTTCGCTTTCCGGAATACGAACACGAACTGCAGCGGACATTCGAAAGCTGGCAAAGAGAACAGGCGCGGACAGAATCAACAGTTCCACAACCGTCCGCCGAGCCACAGCCGGAACCTTCTGCTGATGATCCGGCTGAATTTCCGAAACTGTCGGATGCTGACTCCTGCGCCTTCATCAAAAAGCTCGGCGCGGGCACATTCGGGGTTGTGTACCTCGCCCATTCGCTGAAGCTGAAACAGGATGTTGCGGTCAAGGTGCTGAAGCAACCGGCCCCGTCAGCATCCGGCCACAAATCACAGGCGATTCCGGAAGTGCAGGTCCTTCAGAGCCTCAATCACCCCGGCATCGTGCGGCTGCTTGGCCTTGAAACCACACTCGCCGGGACAACCGCACTGATACTGGAGTTTGTCGACGGGCCAACCCTCCGTCAGTTGCTCAACGAGAACCATGGAAAGCTGCCGCAGCAACAGGCTGTGCACATCGTCACCGAGACCGTCCGGGCTCTCGTGTACGTCCATCAGCAGGGAATCTTTCATCTCGACCTGAAGCCCTCCAATATTCTGATCAGAAAGACCGCCGGAAACCCCCAGCCTCTGATTGCAGACTTCGGTGGTTCAGTTTTCCGGAAACATCGTCTGGCAAGCAGCGGATGCACACTTGAATACGCCGCACCTGAACTCTTCGGTCAGTGGTATGCAGACTATCGGGCGTCCGACCACTGGCACCTCCCCGGGGCACGCAGTGATCTCTACAGTGTCGGCGTTATGCTCTACCTGCTGCTCACTGGCGAGTATCCCTTTGATCTGAAAAAACAGAAGGAAGCGAACGGCTGGGTAACACTCCTGAACTCCCGCCGACAGCGCCCGGAGACTCCCAGGTCCATCGACAGTGCCATCCCCCCGCGACTCAGCGACATCTGCCTGCGCTGCCTGGAATTCCATCCCGAGAATCGCTTCAGCAGCGCCTCAGATTTGCTGGATGCCCTGGATGCCCTGAAGTCTCCGGAAGAGCCGGCCGGCAACTCAACCGCCGAAAATCTTCTGCGGCTGCGACCGCTCACCAGCCGGGATCGCCTCTTCTACCGCAAAGTGCTCGATACAGTACCCCACAGCAGCCTCAACACTCAAATCAACCCGCTGATCCGGCAAATCCTTCCCGCCGAAGACACCGACAATTCCATCGCCCCCCCGAAGATACTCGCTCTGTCCGCCCCCAGCGGCGCCGGAAAGTCCACGTGGTTCACCGCAGGAATTCTTCCGACACTCAGGGAACGAGACCTCCGCGATGCTGTCACCGTCGTCGTTCTCAACGCCGAAGAAACCGCAGCCGCTGCTGACACCGGCACAGAAAACACCGCAGAAAGGCTCCGCCAGCACCTCATCCAGCGACTCAGTCTGCCTCTCGCCACCGCCATGTCGCTCGAAGAAATCCTGACCGCATGGAAGACAATCGCAGGCCCGCAACCGGACCTTAAACACACTCCCCGAA
Source organism: uncultured Chitinophaga sp. (assembly GCA_964561125.1). GTDB lineage: Bacteria > Planctomycetota > Planctomycetia > Planctomycetales > Planctomycetaceae > SXXK01. The sequence continues at coordinate 9,335 of CAZLOQ010000142.1, forward strand.
AACTCCTGATCGTCTTCGATCAGTTTGAACAATGGCTCAGCGTTCACGGAAGCAGGACAGCCACTCAGCTCCACCAGCTGCTCAGGCTCTGCGACGGTCACCTCCTGCAGACACTGCTCATCTTTCGCAGCGACTTCATCGACCGCGCCGAAAAGCTCATGCGCGACTGTTACTCAAATCGTGCTGATGGCAGCAGCGGTTTCTCAATCGACCCGCTGACAGCTGAAGAAGCCTCAGCCGTCCTCGAACAACTGCTCGCCACGTTCAGCAACACACTCCATCGGTCCGGCGATGCAGATTCCACCAGTACCCTGCAGCATGCCCGAAGACTGCTCAGCGATGTCGCAGGGTACCACGGCGGCGTCTGTCCGGCATGGATCGTCATGATCGCCAGGTTCCTCAACAAACACGCCACAGAGCCGCTCCTGCTGCAGTCTCAGAACTCCCTGTCCGACATCGCCCTGAGTCACCTTCGTGAACTCCTCGAAGGCTCCTCGCAATCGCAGCCGTCACTGGCATCGCTGTACCCGGACATCATCCGCTGTCTGATCGACAATCAGGCCGGCGGAGAGCTTCGACAACAGGTCAGCTTCAGACAGTTTCACAATGCCAGCCTGAAAAGCACCTCCGCTGACGATCTCCGATTTGCTCTGCAGCGACTCGAGGCCGGTGACCTGATCATGTCCATGCAGGTCACCACCGCCGGTCAGCAGGAACAGGTCTGGCAGCTGACTCACGAAGTCTGGGCGCGACCGCTGAAACAGTGGCTGGAACAGATCAGCCGCACCAAAGCTGAATCGCTGTTGTCAGATCGCACCGTCGCATGGGTCCGCAAACACGAAAGCCGACATCTGCTGAATACCCCGGAACTTGTCCACGTCCTGCGTCATGTCCCGGCCGAACGCCGCTCTCCTGATCACACGGAATTCATCGGGCGATCACTCCGCAGAGTCACCGGAAACTGGCTCATCGTTGTTCTTGTTGCCGTGTTCCTGCCGCTCTGGCTGATTTTCGCGCGAATGGAATGGAGCATCAGGGCCGGGAACTTCGGCAGAGAACCACTGGTGGCTGAATTCAGTCACGTGCCTTGGTACGCCAGGCGACTCGTCATGTCGAACATGAACGCAGAACTGGAAAATCGCCAGCGTACGTTTGCTGATGCGAGCCCTCAGGAACGTCAGCAGCAAACCCTCCCGCTGCGGCTGGCGCTGCTGAATCTTCTGGACGAGAACAGCGATCAGTTCCGCCGTGAAAGCGAAACACTCATCTCACAAATGAATTCTGTTCCGGACAAGTTCCGCGAAGACGCTCTGCATGTCGTTCAGCGGCATGCGGCCGTCATTCAGCAGACAGCCACCAGCCGATTCGACAGGGAACTGGCGGCGGCCGGGCCGCCAGAACAGGCTTCTCTCCGCGCGGATCATGCAGTGCTCATGTTCCTGCTCGGAAAACTGCAGGAATGTGACTCAGTACTGACGGACGACGATCAGGACTACTCAGACCGGACCCTGTTCATCAGCCGTCTCGCTCCGTGGCTCTTAGTGCCTGAGGCCCGCAACGCTCTGCAGGACTCAGCGCTGACCGCCTTGCCAAAAACTCTCTCCGCCGTCTTAACAGCCCTCGACCAGCAGCCGGAACCGCTGAAGGAACTGGACACCTTCCTGAAGAATTGTCTGGCCTCCGACGACGCGTCAGTCGCCAGCGCCTCTGAGTATCTGATGCAGACGTGGAATATCCAGGCCCCTGCTGCGGGCAGCACAAAACAGTCAGGGAAAGGCTGGGCTCGCATTCCAGCCTTCCGTTTGTTCCTGATCCGGCTGGAACTGCCGGCAGATCCAGCCGCCGATGACGCGGAACAGATCTTCTGGGGGGCAAGAACAGAGTTGACCGTCGGACAGATTCGCGCCATCGCACCGCACCTGTTAAGGGAAGACGAAACCCCCGAAAAAGACGACCAGCCGGCAGTCAAACGCACGCTGGATGATCTGCTCGAAATCATCGGTGTACTCAATCAGCGATGTGGTTTTCCTGCCACATGGAAAAAAACAGAGAATGTCTGGTTTCCAGTTCCGGGTGCTCGCGGATTTCGCGTCCTGATGCTCCGGGAAGGACTCCACCTCGCCGGCGCCGGCTGTCCCTCCGCACGACCTCTGGGAAAATACCTTGAAGACGAGCTCTACTTCAACGAGCTTCCAAAGTACGCACACGGTCAGACCATGGCAGGCACCGAGAGAAATCAATCTGCGGCTGTCGGCAGCAAACGACCGAACGCGTTCGGTTTTGTCGACTGCCTCGGAAATGTCAGCGAAGTCGTCCTTGACCAGTTCCGGGACGGCCACCTGCCACCCGGCTCCCGCTTTGCCGACAGCTTTGCTCAATTCACAATCGGCGGCGATTTTAACAACGCTGTGCAATTTATGCGTCTGGATGAACTCGGCTGGATTCCCTGGGGGGGAGGCCCCAGAGATCTGGACGACATCACCGGATTTCGGTTTGTCTGTGATGCACCCGAGGCAGACATTCGCGGACTTGTCGCCCCCGCCCCGAAGTGAGCCGGCTCAGGGTCCGCGGACGCAGAAGCTCTGCGTCGTGGGAAGAGCAATCGCCTGCCTGTGTTTTGCTGTCTGACCATTCTTCTCTTCCTTCACAACTTTATGTTTTCAGGAGTCTGACTATGTGCCCAGGTGATGACGGGAGCAAATCTCCGCTTTCAGGTCTGATCAGCTGGAAAGAGCTGGTCACCCTTGCCGGTGGTCGTGCGGTACTTTTAAGGGAAGTACCGCGGGTTTTTCAGATCCAGCCAACGTCCGTCGTGCTCCATGCCGCGTCTGCCGACAGTGACTGGGAAGGAACTGTCTGGAATTGTGATCTGTCTCTGCGTGAGTACGAAAATGGTGAGTTGAAACGCGATGTCCGCGTCACCGTGCCTCTGCGTGGTCCGAACTTCGCTGACGGCGATTTGCCGGAAACAGTTGAACTGTCCGTCCCGCCCGATTTCTCCACAGCCCCATTCGAAGACTTCAGCATCAATGCGCGAATTGAACGCAGCGAAGGGGACGAAGAAAATTCGTTCAAAGTGACACTGACCGGCTCTGCGTCTCTTGCCAGCGCTGACGAGCGTCTGCAGGACACCCGCACGCTGGCCGGGCTGCCGAATCTGGAAAACCTGTTTGCGCCGACACCGGGAACCCCCGGACAGCCGCCCAGGGTCTCGATCGAGCTGCAGTGTCTGCCGGTGAGAACCACTGACGGTGTCACGAAAACCTTCTGCCATCAGCGCCTCTGCTATTCAGACGGTCGCTGCTCCATTTGGCAGCTGGTACCGGGGACAGAGGGCTGCGCGAACTGCGGCTGACTTCCCGGATCACCCCACCATTGCATGGACCGTGTTCAGGACCTGTTCGCTGTGCCCAGCACTGCTGCCAGCTTTTCCCGCGTTTCGGCTCGGTTGAGCTCCGCCTTGCCGAAACCCGGAAGAGCTCCGTCAGCAATCGCTGCCTGCTGCCATTCCGGATAGTTGCTCACCAGCATCACCGGGAGCGTGTCCCAGGATTCGTTTAAGCGGATGCTTTTCAGGATGTCCATCCCGGAGCTGCCGTCGGCGTCCAGCACTCGATTGATCAGCACCAGATCGAAATTGCGAGTCTGCAGCAGCTGTAATGATGCAGCTGCCGTGTCAGCGGTGATCACCTCAGCCCCGAACGTCGACTGCAGGTAATGCTGGATCGCCGCACTGTCCGGGCGACACTGGCCAATGCTGAGAACGATGGTGGGCATGAGTTTCCAGGATCCGGGCTGATAGTAACGGAATAACGCTGCTGAAGCGTATGCAGGCGGCACGAACTGGTCAAACGACAGCTTACCCCCGGTGCTTGCTTCGTCACGCCTGCGACAGAATCTGTGCAATGACACGTCCGTGGACATCCGTCAGGCGACGGTCGATGCCGGACGTACGGAAGGTGAGTCGTTTGTGGTCGATTCCCATGAGATGCAGGATGGTGGCGTAGAGGTCGTGGCAGGTGGTGCGGCCTTCTGCGGTCTGATACCCCAGATCATCGCTGCGGCCATGTGTGGCGCCACGTTTGATGCCGGCACCGGCCAGCCAGGTGACGAATGTGCCGCGGTTATGATCCCGCCCGACGCTGCCCTGAGCAAACGGAGTGCGGCCAAATTCAGTGCTCCAGACCAGCAGCGTATCCTCAAGGAGTCCGCGTTGCCTGAGATCGGTGAGCAGTGCGGCGGTGGGTTGATCGACGCTGCGGGCGATGGGCGGGAGTTCGTTCTGGATACTGCCGTGATTATCCCAGTTGTTCGCAGCGCCCTGCGGACCGCTCCAGACCTGGACAAATCGCGTGCCGCGTTCGATGAGTCGGCGGGCCAGCAGACAGCGACGGCCGAAATCAGCCGTGTCGGGCTGGTCGATCCCGTAAGCGGACTGCGTTTCAGCGGTTTCGCGGGAGATGTCGAAGGCTTCGGGGGCAGCCAGCTGCATGCCGGCAGCGAGCTCCGCGGCGGCGATGCGGGATTCCAGCAGCGATTCGCCAGGTCGCTGACGGGCATGTTCGCGATTGATCTGCATGAGCACCTGTTGCGTGGCGGTGTCGGCGTCGTTCTGAGCAAAGCCGTAGGCCGGGTCCGCCTGCAGATCGGCAATCGGGGGATTGCGCGCCGCATCGACCAGCGTTCCCTGGTGACGTGACGGCAGAAACCCGGCGCTGAAATTGCTTTTCTGATTATAAGGCAGCCCGCGCGGGTCCGGCAGCACCACAAAGGCCGGCATGTTCTGTGACAGACTGCCCAGCGCATAGGAAACCCAGGCGCCAAAACAGGGGAAGCCAGGCAGCATAAACCCCGTGTTCATCATGTAGCTGGCCGGCCCGTGAACGTTTGTGCGGGTGTGCATCGCCATGAGGAATGCAGGTTCGTCGATCACCTTCGCCTGGTGCGGGAACACGGAACTCACCCAGCGACCTGTTTCTCCGTACTGCTGAAAGGTGAATGGACTTTTCATCACTACACCCGCAGCAGCAGTGAAGCCCTCCGGCTTTTCTTTCGGGCCGAGCGGATTTCCGTGCTGACGCTCAAGTTCCGGCTTGTAGTCAAACGTGTCCATCGGACTGGCGCCGCCATTCATGAACAGCTGGATCACACGGCGGACACGAACCGGGTGATGCAGCCCGGTCGCAGTCTTCGGGGATTGGCCGTCTTCCGGAGTGGCGAAGAGCTCTGCGAGCGGCAGCAGGCCGAAACCGGCGCCTGCACTGAGCAGCAGACTGCGGCGACTGAGGATGAATGGAGCATTCTGGTGGGGCATGTGGAGCTTCTGAACAGGGACAGAGGCTGCGGGGATGGGCGAATTATCCCTGCAACACCGGCAAAATGCGCTGGAAAACGAAGAAAAAAGGGAGACGTCGGCGGTTTTTGAAGGATTTCATCGGCCACCGTCGAGCGAGCTTCGGCAAATGGACTCCAAACATTTCCCGCGGTTTTCTACACTCCCGACCACAATCCGTCACCACTACACCACTACACCCGCCACTCGCTCCCCAGGCACGGAAGCCATGAAGATCCGTTCCCGTCTGCTGAACATCGTGCTGTCGTGGACCGCCACCCTGCTGCTGCGGCTGCTCTTTTTCACCGTCCGCATCCGGCACTTCCACGTCGCCCCCGACGGTACCCCCTACAAACGCCCCCGCGGTCAGGTGCGGTACACGTTCTCCATGTGGCACGACCAGATCGTGATGGCCGTGTTTTCACAGCGAACATGGAACCTTGCGGGGCTCATCAGTCAGCACCGTGACGGTGGTTATCTGGCTGATTCCGTCCGACTGGCAGGCATTCAGCCGGTCCGCGGAAGCACCAGCCGTGGCGGGCTGGAAGCCGTTCGGGAAATTCTCAGTCTCCCCGACCTGCACCTCGCCATGACCCCCGACGGTCCTCGCGGCCCCCGACGACAGATGAAAGACGGCATCCTGTATATCGCCTCACGCTCCGAACGTCCGCTCGTACCCGCCGGTATGGCCGCTGGCAACGCATGGCACGTCCGCGGAAACTGGACCGATCTGACCATCCCCAAACCCTTCTCCACCGCCGTGATGATTGCCGGCACGCCGGTTGTGGTGCCGAAGGATCTTGATCGCGATCAGATGCCGGCATGGAGCGCTGCACTCACCGCCGAAATGCAGCGACTCGATCAGCTCGCCGAACGCATCCTGTCCGGTGATGAATCAGCAGTCGCGGAAATCGACCGCTCCACGGATCCCACCTACTTCGCCTCCACCCATGCTGACACAGCCCTTCCAAAACCACGTGCCGCCTGAAGCCAGCCACACCCCGCTGCCCGACGAACGGGCTCGAAGACTCGGGGTAGGCAGAAAGCGGCAACCATTCGCTATTCGCCGTGAGTGAAACGCGAATTCAGGGAATTAACTGGACAGCGCCATGTTGGGTCAGATGCTCCGTCTTCATGGCACTTTTTGACGCATGTGCGTTTACGGCCTGTAAGGCCAGTTCCATCAGCCTGGCATGA
>CAZLOQ010000143.1:0-15757 GCA_964561125.1 uncultured Chitinophaga sp.
GCATTTCATGCCAGGCTGATGGAACTGGCCTTACAGGCCGCAAACGCAGCTGAACTGTTGCATGCAACCTTCGGCCTGCCACTTCCGACCGCCCACCCCCGACTCACACCGAACACGCAGTACTCGGCTGAGAACTGCCCTTACAGGGCGTAAGCTGTCGGGGGGCGGCGTGACCTGGCATTTCATGCCAGGCTGATGGAACTGGCCTTACAGGCCGTAAACGCACATGCGTCAAAAGGTGCCACGAACCTCGAGCAGCTGACCCAGCATGGCGCTGTCCAGTTAGTAAAGAGACGACGAACCGAGGGCGAGACTGAACGAAGGATTGCTGGCGGCCAGTCTCTGCAGGCAAGGGCGGCTTCGTGGCAGTGAACGGTTACAGGAATTCTTCAGAAGCCCTGTTTCTCCGCAACATTGGCGCATGAGCGGATGTGTCGCATTCGTGCAGATGGAAGAGCAGCCGACGGTACGGTCAACCGGGCTATCGCTCAACCATGATGCCGATCTGTCCTTTGACAGTGGTCTCGTTGCCCTGCATACAGGCTTGAAGGGTCACCGGGCCCCAGGTGCTTACGCTGTCAAGATCTTCAGAGCATCTTAGCCGTTCCATCAGCTCGGCGACGAGCCCCGAAGAAAAGTCCCAGGTGACTGTGACTTCGAACGCCCCGACGAAGACCAAAGCCTTCCCGCTGAATTGTTCCGGCAACTGATCGGGCAGGTTAATCTGCCAGTCCGGGAGTTCCGGGATCGCCAGTGTGTTCAGCAGCACGTCTGTGGACAGATCTTTCAGCCGCACTCGCAACTTCATGTTTGTCTCCTTTGTTCAGATTCCGTGCCGGAATGCCCGCGATCACCCGGTTGCGGTGCACACGTTTTAATCGTCCGGACGCCCGATTCAGCCATCCCGCTCTGGTCGGGCAGATCGCAGAGCTTAACCGGATTCAGGAGTTTTAAAAGCGGACGAACAACTGAGTGAGCGGGAATCAGTTGTCAGCATGTCATCGAACTGCCGCTGCGCGGATTCCAGTGTCTGTGAACCGCAATTTCCGCGAACTCCAGTCGCTTACATGGCCGGGATGGTGATGTTCTGACGAACACCGGTTCCTGCTTCTGCCGCTGCGATGGTCTGTACGACTGTCTGCAGTCGTCCGGTGACGGGCGAGGGGGCGGTGAACCATTGCTGCAATGCGGCGGCGACGTCGGTTGGCAGCGGTGCAGAAGCGGGGCGGGCGTTGCGGCGGGAAACGACGATCAGCACGCAGGGCCCGGGGTCGGGCAGGGGCAGGGGCAGTGAATAGGTGCCGTCTTCCCCGGCATTCATGAAGCGGACTCCCAGCTGTTCCAGGGCTGCTGTGATCGCCAGTCGTCCGGGAGTGTCGGGAGCGTCGCGGAGGAATCTGCCGTCCAGTCGCAGGTCGCCGGGGTTGCGGGCCGGGGCGATGATCACGAGTGCTCCTGCATCAGGTGCTGTTTTACCGTCGGTGCTGGCCGCTTCGATCAGGCCGGAAATCCGGCCGGCGGCGACGGGTTGCGGAACGGGGAGAGAATCGGGGTCGGCGGAAGGCGACTGGCCGGACGCAGCGATCGGCGGTGATTCGAGGGCGGCCGGGCGACTGGAGGCGGAGTTGCCGGTGAGGTAGCCGGCGATGAACATCAGCAGTCCGGTGAGGAGCGGAATCAGGACGGGGAAGCTTTTCCGAAGCCCGGACCTGGGTTGGGCGGGTGGTGCGGGTGATGCGGGTGAAGGCTGGGCTGCGAGTTCTGCGAGGGCCTTGGCGAGTGGTTCAGCGGCGGAGTCGGCGGCGGTGCCTGCGGTGGTCTCTGGCGGCTGGTTCGCTGATTCTGCCTGCCCATCTTCGTCCCCCCCTGTGTCCTCAAGCAATTCCGGTTCAGCCACGAGGGGCAGGTCTTCCGGTGCGGCTGCGGGGAGTGCTGCGAGTTCTTTCAGGGGATCGGGAGCGGCGGTTGTTTTTGCCGTCTGGCCGAGGGTTGAGTGCTTTGCGGGGGATATGGGAGCGTTTGCGGCTTTGCGGGGGACGATCCTGTGAGCGGGCGTTGAGGGACCGTGTGTTGAGGCTGGCGGAGTTTCTGCGTCAGCGCCGGGGCCGAGGCCGATTGCGGAGAGTTGCAGCAGGGCGGACTGCAGGTGCGGGTCTGGTTCAGCCTTTCCGCCGGTTGCTGATGGACCCGGCGCCCCGCCGCCACCGGGTACTTTGAGCGACCTGCCGCAGGCGGGGCAGTCGACGAGGGCGCCGGCTTTGGAATCGGCTATCCCGAGTCGTTGCCTGCAGTACTCACAGCGGAACTGAATCGGCATTTCGGGAGGCCTTCAGTTCGTTTTGGCGTGGGGGTCCGGGAGCCGATAGAAGCGGCGGGCATTGGCGTGCAGGAGTTTTTGCTGATGTTCGAGCGGGCGGGTGGCGATGAGAGTCCGCAGGGTGGTGAGCCAGTCTTGATAGGAGCCACCGAGCAGACAGACGGGCCAGTCGCCGCCGAAAACCACGCGATCGGGGCCGAAGGCATCGAGGCAGTGATTGACGATGGGACCGAGCGATTCTGTGAAGGGGACGCCCTGGGGTGCAGCAGCGATCACTCCGGAAATCTTACAGATGACGTTGGGGCAGTCGGCGAGGGCTTTGATGTCGTCGCGCCAGGTTTGAGGGTCGTGTGAGGCGGGTTTGTCGCCGCGTTTGGATTCAGGGAGAAAGGCGGCTGGAGCGGCATTGCCGCAGTGATCGAGCACAAAGCGGGTTTCGGGGCAGAGCTTTGCCAGTTTCAGACCGTCGGAAAGTTCCGTGGGACGCATGCAGAGATCGAAGCTGAGGTTGAGTTCGCCAAGCAGTTTGATGGATTTGATGAACTGTGGTTCCAGACACATGGCTTTGGGGGCGTCGGGCGAATGCAGGACCTGTCGTACACCGCGAATCTCCGGGGCTTTGCTGAGCCCTCTGATGTAGGTTTCAAATGTCGGCAGTCCGGGCCGACCGGAGATCACGGCGGCTGCGGTCGGGGCGTTGCCGGCGCGACAGATTTGAACGAGTGTTTCGGCCTCGAGGACATGATCTTCGGGCCGCACATCGACTTCCATGTACACGGCCTGTACAACGTTCAGGCCGGCGGTTGCCTGAGCGTATTCGGGGAGACCGTAATTCCGGCGGAGGATTTCAGGGGCGTCTTTGAGCCATGGCAGGGTGAGCCGAGTGAGATCCCAGAGATGCTGGTGGGTATCGACGGCGGGGATCAGGTCGGCGGGGGCTGCAGCCAGTGCGGCAGGGTGGGACAGAATGGCGGCAGCGGTGGTTGCCGCAGCGGCTTTGAGCACACTGCGGCGTGAGCGGCCTGCGACGGGGGGGCGGGGATGCAGATTCATGACGAGTTTCCGGTTATTTGGTGCGACGGTCGGTGCGATCCCGCCATGGGGCATCGAGGGAAACGAGGTTTTTGGAGAGGAAGTCGAGGAGGTCTTTTGAGGCGGCGTCGGCCAGACGTCCTTCGATGAAGGCTTCGGCGTGGGTGGTGCCGGGGGCGAGCAGGATCCTGCGGGATTCCTTGAACTGTTCCCCCTTGAGTTCCACGGCCTGAAACACCTTTTCTGCATTGCGGAGGTCGTCTTTGTTTTCCTTTGCGGCCACCACGTAGACGGGTACGGGGAGTCCTTTCAGAGTTTTCAGGACGGCACTGGAATTGATGCCTTTGACACTGGAGCTGGGACTGTACATGACGAGCGAGCGGACATCCTGACCGCGGGGTGTGCGCATTTCGATGGTGGCGGCATCAGGAAACGGGGTTTTAGCCCAGTCGGCGATGGTGAAGGCGGCGGCAACCATGGCGGAGGAGCCCATGGAGACGATGCCGAGTTTGCGGATATTGAGTCTTTCGGTGCGATGCTGTTCCATCAGGAAGTACTTGACGGATTCGAGGTCATTTGCGGCCATCAGGGCGTAGTCAGCGGGGAGCGTTTTTAGAGCGGGCGTATCGCCGCCTGCTGCGGCCGCAGGGATACTGTCGCCATGTTTGCGGAGGTCAACAGCGATGACAGCGAAGCCGGCCTTCTGCAGTTCCGAGGCGACGGGCTGCCAGACGCGGCGGTTGCGGGCGTCCGTGTTTTCGCTGCCATCGGTGGATGTGAGCAGAATGAGGGCGGGTGATTCGCGGCCACCCGTGGCCGGATACCATGTGGCATGCAGTCCCCAGCCATCCACGGTGGGCAGCACGAGTTCCTGAACACCGTCCTGGCCGGTCGTGCGGACCTGAGCGGCGGGAGGCGTTTTCTGGGCATTGGCGGCCGCCGGGGTCTTTGCGCCCTTTTCGGCAGGCGCATTTTTGGCGGTGGTCTTTTGCTGAGCACCTGCGTGCGGGGTGAACAGGAGAGCTGCAGCAGACAGCAGGACGGGGCAGAGCAACAGTCGGTGGACGATCATGTCAGGACTCCGCTTGTAAGGCTACTGGCCGATGGAATCGGCAAACTGGAAAGCATCAAGAATGACCAGTGGCATGGTCGACCCGGCATTGCGGTTGGTGGGGCGCTGGAAGCCGTAGGCAATGCAGCGACCGCTGGAAAGTTCGGCCACGTAGAGCACTCCAAAAGCCGGCTGTGACCCGCCGCTGGACCGCAGATTTGCGGGGCCTGTGACCATGCAGTAACGGGGATCCGGAGTATTTCCGGTTTGAAAGTCGACAGCCACGTTGTGGAGGTATCGGTAGTTGAATTTTCCGGTCTGTTCGTTGATCACGCCGCCGACGAGTGCCCCGGTGAGGTTGTTCAGCACGAACACACCTTCAGGCACGCCGTTTTCAAGCATCGGGACGGTGACCATGGAGAATTTATCGTTGCCACTGGCGACGGGGGCCTGAGCAGATTTGGGGGCGACGAGTACAGCAACGGCAGCCGCCAGCAGCGCTCCGGCAGCAAATGACAGAACGGAACTGTTGAGTGACTTCATGATGGCAGCCCCTGAAATTCATGTGGTATTCCGGCTCGTCAACCGTGACGGGCGCTCTGTTTCCGAATAAGATGATAACCATTTGCATCGCCGTCGACCAGTTTCCGGGCGCTGCAGTGTGATTCGGGGATGTTCCCCGTGTGCCTGTCCGCAGCGTCTTCCCGAGTTTCCTCGCTTGCCATGTCTCAGCCCCGCGTTGCCACCACTGTTCCCGCTGTTCTGGATTCCGCTCAGCTCTGGGTTGCCATTCACAGCCGCGCTGCCGACCGCGCTGCGGCTGAACCCATGCTCGCCAGCTTCCTCCATGCCACCATACTCAACCATCGCTGCCTCGAAGACGCCGTCAGCTTTCATCTGGCCGGTAAGCTGGCTTCAGAGACGTTGCCGGCGATGCAGTTGCGGGATGTGATGCAGCAGGCCATGCGTTCCGACCCCGGAATCGCTCAGGCGATCTGCGCTGATATTCAGGCTGTCCAGGAACGTGACCCCGCCGTCAAATGCTGCCTCGTGCCCCTGCTCTTCCTCAAAGGTGTGCACGCCCTGTCGGCATGGCGCGTCGCTGCCTGGCTCTGGAAACAGGGACGCGAACTGGTTGCTGTGTATCTGCAGAACCGGATCTCGGAAGTCTTCGGTGTGGACATTCATCCGGCCGCCAGAATCGGACGCGGGATCCTCATGGACCACGCCACTTCCATCGTCATCGGTGAAACCGCGGTCATCGAAGACGATGTTTCACTCCTGCACGAAGTCACCCTCGGCGGAACCGGCAAGGCCACCGGAGACCGACATCCCAAGGTCCGCCGCGGAGTGCTCATCGGGGCCGGTGCCAAGATCCTGGGAAATGTGGAAATCGGCGAAGGCGCGAAAGTCGGAGCCGGCAGCGTGGTGCTGAAAAGTGTCCCGCCGCACTGCACGGTGGCCGGCGTCCCCGCAGTGATCGTCGGCAAACCTATTTCCAGCGCGCCAGCTCTGGATATGGACCACGCAATTGCCATGACCAGCGGCGAGGCGATCTGAGGAACGGAGCTCAGACGCAGGACAATCTGAACGGTTGCCGAAGATCAGCCGCGCTGCAGCAGCACCACGGATGTGTCGTCATGCCGTCCCTGTCCCTGAGTGAACGCCTGAGAATCGTCAAACAGCTGCTGCAGAGCCTGCTCGAGGTCGGCCTTGCGGTTATTGCTTAATGTCTTCTGAATGCCGGCAAGGCCAAACTCTTCATGCTGGCTGACTCCCGCCGGAAAGGCCTCGATAATCCCGTCAGTGTAGATCATCATGCGACATTTCGGCGGCAGGATGGCTGTCTGAGTTTCGTATTCGACTTCGTCCAGAATCCCGATCGGCAGCCCCGTTGCCCCATCGTGCCCCAGCACCTCGAAGGAATCATCTTCAAGGCGGTGCAGAATCGGGTTGGGATGTCCGGCTGACGCCCAGCGAAATTCTCCGGTGGACGGATTGAGGACCCCGTACAGCAGAGTGATAAAGCCGCCTTCGCTCTGCACCAGCTGTTGATTGCAGAGGACATGATTGACATGCGCTACGAATCCGGCCGGGTCACGGAATTCGTCATAACGGATCATCCGGATGATCGTATGCATCGTCATGATGGACATGCAGGCCTTCATTCCGTGCCCTGAGGCATCGCCGACCAGCACGATCACACTGTCGTCGGGGAGTGTGAAGGCATCGTAATAGTCGCCGCCAGCCATGGTTACGGGCTGACCGCCGATGACGCGGATCTGCGAAGATTCGTAGCGAGCCGCAATCGTGTAGTTTTCGGGGCAGGCGATCTGCCGGGGAATGATGGATTCCTGGAGCTGGCGGACGGAGTCAATTTCCCGCCGCAGCTTTTCGGCCACCAGCCGTTCACGGTCCGCCTCGACCTGCTTCACGGCCCCCACGATCACCGCGTGAATGAGGAACATAAAGTCCCCGTTCGCGTCCCGGATCAGGTAGGAACGCAAACCTGACATCAGGTAGGTTGCCAGCCGGTAGACGTCGCCAGGCTGGCTGGCCGCCACAATCGGCGTGGCAGGGTGCCATTCGCGGACCTGATGGAAAATTTCGAGCGCCCGGTCGTGATTCGGGTGAGCGGTCGTCAGCAGGATTGCATCCCAGTCACTGCGGGATTGAGCCAGACTGAGAAATTCTTCGACGTCGATGGTGAGTGTGACATCGGCTTCGTCGACACCGAGATACATGCGGATCAGGTCCGCTTCTGTGTCATCGTCCCAGACCGCAAGCAGGCGCATTGCAGGCTCCCCGTCAGTTGCTTGGTTTCGTGACCCGTTCCGTTCACATTACCGGGAAATCGGGTGATGAGCCAATCCAATGCGGGCAAAATGCCTGAAAAAGCGGCAGGAATTCGAGTGTGTTCAGTTGTTGTCCAGTGGGAATGTGCTGCCATCCGTTCCACCGCCTGATGCGCCCGGATCCTTCGCCGGAGGCACTCCGCCACTGTCCTGATTCCTTTGAAAGAACGGGGCGTCACCACCGTCCTTGTTGAAATCGTCCTTCGGAGCGGTATCGGGCTGGAAGGTGGAACCGCCATTTCCCAGGGGCTGCGGAGTGCCGGTGCTGGGGGGGACGGTGATCACACCGGGCTGGGCCATCATTCCCGGCATTCCGTATCCCTGCTGACCGGGATAGGGCTGGTTATAGTAGGGATTCATACAGCCGGAAATTCCGGCCAGAACAGCGGCAGCCGCGAGCGCCGGGGAGCAAGACCTGGACATCCTGTCGGTTTCCTGCACTGGATAAAAGAAACGCCCGGTTCGCTCCGCGAAGCCCGGCAGACCGCCGCAGGCCATAGTGCACAAACCCTGTTGCACAATGGCAATATCAGCAGCCCGACGGGGCCACTCTGCAGAATCTGCCGGAAACGGTAGCAAACGCAAAAAATCCTGTCCAGAGCAGTCTTCCCGATCTGCCCTGGCAACGCAGCTTCTCAGGGGGGAACCGCGTCCTGCGGTGGGCTCCTGCGCACAGCTCAGAGCGACGAACGCCAGCGGTTGCCGCGGCGGGGAGCGCTGGACTGCGGTTTGGATTCCGGGCCGGCCGGGATTCCCTGAAATACGCGCTGTTCGGCGGCTCGGCGAGTGGCCGTTCGGGGACGATCGTAACCACGCGGGTTGCCGTCCGTCGCCGGGCCAATGTCCGGGTCTGGGAAGGGGTAGTGCCGCTCGTAGGCCTGGTTTTCTGCAGACCGGGACCACGTTTGCCAGGTGGGCAGGCGAGTGAACTGAGGATTCAGACAACCGGGGATGGCAAAGAGCAGCACGAGCAGCAGGCCACGAGGCAGATGTGCCTGTGGTTTGGGCCGTCGAACCTGACGATTGAATTGTTCCTGCTGCACACAAACCTCCATGCCGCTCGTCGGCGGGCCTGAGAATATCAGCAGAATCTGCCGGAGTGCAACAGGAGTTTTGGCGGGGCGTGAATCTGCAGCTTCGGGAGATTGAGTTGACCGCCGAACGCTCGGGCAGCGGTTCGCGGGGCGGCGCGCGGCGGCGCGACGGGCTTCCAGTTCACCGGAAAGACTCTGTAGAATCCCCGCTGCAGCCATCTTCATCGTCGAACGGTCTGCGGAGGCTGGTGCAGCATCTGGTGCAACAAAGGAGGCAGCGTGATGGTCTGGCGGGTGCTTGTAATTGGCGTCGCCGGCGGGAGTGGTTCGGGTAAGTCGACCCTTGTGCAGCGGCTCCTGCGGGGGCCTGCGGGCAATGAGATCTGCCATCTTTGTCACGATTGGTATTACCATAACCTCGACCGTCTGCCGAAGTTTCCTGACGGAGCCGGCAACTGGGATCATCCGGAATCTCTCGATAATGCACTCTTCGTGGCGGACGTGCAGAAGCTGCGACAGGGCGAAGCGGTGGAGCGGCCGATTTATGATTTCGCAACGCATCGCCGCCAGCCGGCAGCAGAGCTTCTGCAGCCACGCCGCATTCTGCTCCTCGAAGGGATTCTGCTGTTGGCAGTTCCTGAAATTCGCAGACAGCTGGACATCAGAGTTTTCGTGGAGACCCCTGCAGACCTCAGACTGCTCCGTCGAACGCTCCGCGATATCCGCGACCGTGGCCGTTCCCTCGAATCCGTGCTGGAGCAGTATCAGCGTTCTGTGCGGCCGATGCATGAAGAGCATGTGGAACCCAGTCGTCGGCATGCAGATATCCGGATCCCATGGATCGACGAAAACCCGGCTGCGGTGGATCTGCTGACAGCGCGGCTGTGTGCATGGCTGCAGGAGCA
This sequence comes from uncultured Chitinophaga sp., assembly GCA_964561125.1. Lineage (GTDB taxonomy): Bacteria > Planctomycetota > Planctomycetia > Planctomycetales > Planctomycetaceae > SXXK01. The sequence continues at coordinate 9,195 of CAZLOQ010000143.1, forward strand.
TCCATGAACGAATCTGCTGCAGATGTAATGAGCAATTCCGCAGTGATGAGCGATTCCGCAGCTCCGGAACAGCAGCTCTGTCACACACCGCTGCGCATCGGCCCGCGTGAATTTTCATCCCGGTTCTTCCTTGCACCGCTCGCCGGTTACACCCACCTCGCCTTCCGCACGGTGCTGCGACGGCTGGGAGGACTCGGCCTGGCCACCACCGACCTCGTGCAGGCGACCATGCTTTGTTCACAGCGTCCGCGGTCGCTGGAACTGGTGGCGACATCCGCTGAAGACTCGCCGCTGTCGGTGCAGATCTTCAGCGGAAGCACTCCGGATCTGGTGCGTGCCGCAGTGTGGCTGGAGGAACACGGCTATGCGGGCATCGACATCAACATGGGATGTCCAATGGCGAAAGTGAATGGTTCGGGGGGTGGCGCACGGCTGATGTGCAATGTGGAGGGAGCAGTGCGGATGGTGGAAGCGGTGATCGCCGCGGTGAGGCTCCCGGTCACAGTGAAAATGCGACTCGGCTGGGACGCTGCCAGTCTGACAGCGCCTGCTCTCGCAGCGGCGTTTGAGCAGGCCGGGGTTGCCGCAGTCACCGTCCATGGACGCACTCGAGCGCAGGGGTTTCAGGGAACGGTCAACCGCAATGGCATTCGCGAAGTCGTGGAAGCGGTGCGAACGATGCCGATCATCGCCAACGGAGATGTAAGAACTCCGGACGACGCGTTCTCAATGCTCCGGGAAACCGGGTGTGCAGCGGTGGCTATCGGCCGCGGTGCAATGCTCGACCCATGGATCTTCCGTCGGTTGCAGCAGCGGGTCAGGGGATTGGCGGAACAGGAACCAACGGCGGACGAGCAGGTGGAGTTTCTGCGGCAGCACTTCGAGTTGATGGGAGAGCAGCATCAGGAGCGGGCTTGTCTGCTGTTTCGGAAGTTTGTGGCCTGGTACGGGGCGCGGCTGGGAATTCCGGAAGATCTTGAAGATCGCCTGCGACGATTTGAGTCGGCGGAGGAATTTCAGGAGTTGGTGGGGGCGATTCGGGAGCGACACGGGGAGCGGATACGGCCGATTCCCACAGCACTGCTGAAGGTGCCCAACGGTCCGGTGGAACACTGGTAGTCGTTTTTTCACGTTGCAAGCCGCCCTCCCCGACTCCCGTCTGCCCGAAGGCCGTTGAACAACGGCCATTCCCGCCTATACTCCGGGAGTGAACGCGAACCGGGTGGTCTCATTGTTTGAGACGGGCGGTTTCGCGTGTGTTTTTTCATTCAGAAGGCAAAAACGATGGGCATTCGCATCGGTCAACCTGCACCAGGAGCTGATTTGGCACTGCAGGCGTATGATCGGACAAAGGACAACACGGATAGTCAATTCAAAAACCTGAAACTGTCAGACTACCATGGCAAATGGGTTTGCCTGTACTTCTACCCGCTGGACTTCACCTTTGTTTGTCCCACCGAAATCATCGCCTTTGATAAGGCTCTGGCAGAATTCGCGGATCGCAACACCGTCGTGCTCACTGCCAGCACCGACAGCGTGTATTCGCACAAGGGCTGGTGCGATTCTCACAAAGAACTCGGCCAACTGAAGCACCTGATGATCGGCGACACCAGCCACCAGCTGTCAGCCGCCTACGATGTGCTCGATTGCGGCAAAGGGATTGCCTACCGCGGTGTGTATCTGATTGACCCGCAGGGCGTCCTGCGTTGGCTGGCCGTCCACGACCTGGGTGTGGGCCGCAACGTGGACGAAGTCCTGCGGGTGCTCGATGCCCTGCAGACGGACAAGCTGTGTCCGTGCAACTGGAAGCCCGGCCAGGAAACGCTCAACTGAGTCTCCGCCGGTCAGTCAGACAAGTCGACACGGGAAACAAGGTCCTGGCAGCTGCTGCCAGGACCTTTTTGCATTTCCGGAACCGCGTAAACTCAATCACTTCAAATACTTCCAGTTTCAAGGTGCATGGCACCTGAGGGCTCAAGGTGCATGGCACCTGAGTACCGGGGGGCGGGTTGGAGGGGGGCCGCAGGGGCGGCAAATCTGGAAAATTCGTCAGCCGTGGGGGCAGCGGATGCTTGCCACGCGGATATGGCTGGCGTATGCTGGGGTCGCTTTGTGGGATTTCAGCCCAAAGTCTTCTTTGAAAATCAAACAAAAGTGGGATTTCAGCCCTAAAGTGCTCGCAATCGCTTCCGGCCACTGGCATGATGTCAGCCGGACAAAGGTGTGCGGAAGCAAAGTTGTCTGGTGGTGTGGGCGATGTTTTTGACGGGCGAGTATTGGCGGACGATTGACGATCGGCATCGGCTGATGCTTCCGACAGAGCTTGCGCAGGAGGTGTCGGCAGACGATGGCGGTGTGATCGTGGCGAAGGAGCGTTCAGGGTGTTTAAGTTTGTGGCGTCCTGAAGAGTGGCAGCGGAAGCATGACAGCGGTGTCTGTCTGCTCCGACAGAAGCTGGATTCGGGCCGGATGGATCAGCGTGCGGGTGACGTGCAGAGGCTTGGTCGTTTGTTGTCAACGCGGCATCAGCTGGTGAGGCTGGCAAATCGTTCACGTTTGTTGATACCAGAGGGATTTCGGGCATTCCTTGGGGTGGATGCGGGTCGCGAAGTGGTTGTTGTGGGAGCTGTTGTGTGTGTGGAGATCTGGCAGCCGGCGGCGTGGAATGATGTTTTGCGTGCCGAGATGCCTGAGTTTGGCGAGTTATTTCGGCAGTTGACGGAGTAGAGACAACGGTGGCCCGGGGGCCGGTTTTGAGGCGGAAATCCTGCTTTTTGTGATGGATGCAGAACGGATCGAAGCAGAAAAGAGCGCAGGTCACAGACATTCCCTCGCGACAGTCACGGCTCACTCAACACGACCGCCGACTGGCCGAAAGCTTCCTCAGGGATGATGTTTTGGCAGGGATGCCGCTCTTTTCTCTTCGATCCGATTTTTTTGTTCGCCTTTGCGAATCGCGTCAGCTGTTCTGGTCAGGGTGCCCCGATTCGATTATCCTCCCCGGTCCGCTGCGCTTCGCGTTCGTCGGCAGGTGGGACAGGATGTCTCGGGTCCGTCGGCGATCAGTCGGGTGCGGGGGGAAATTTTCAACAGACAAAGGGGCGTCCTGCGCCTCAGGTTTAACTGGACCAGCTGACGCAACCTATGACACTTGCAGAGCTTCTGCAGCAGCGTTTCCGGGCGGACATTCGGCATCGCGGTGCAGCATACGTAGAGGCAGAACGTGTTTCGCTGATTCGCGTGACGCCAGAGAACCTGTACGGACTGGTGCTGGATGGCGCCGAGTACCAGACTCATTTGCGGTACCAGCCGGACGACATCGGCTTATTCTGCACATGCGAGCAGTTTGCCAAGAGCAAAGTTTGTCGGCATTTGTGGGCCACAGTGCTCGCGGCTGACCAGAAGGGCTTTGTGAATCCGGCACTGCGCCCCGGGCGACTCACACCCTTCGTGCCGCCGGTGTCTTCCACGCCTGCACTGCTGGAAGACCTCGATGTGGGCAGCGATCCGGAAGGCGACTCCCGGATTCCCCGGGGTAAAGCAAAGTCCCGCCCGGCCCCAGCACAGCGCGCCCAGCGTCTCTGGGAGCAGCGACTCGCATCGCTTTCAGAGGACATGAACGGCACTCCGGACGGTCGCGGCAAATCGGATCCCGAAGAGCGGCAGATTTTCTACGAAGTGGACCTCGAAGCCAGTCGCGGTACGGGCAAGCTCGTTGTCCAGGCTTCACAGCGTCAGCGTCGTGCGGGCGGACAGTGGGGCAAGATCAAGCCTCTGAAGGTTCGCCCGGGAGAGCTCGACCACATCGAACACGAAGACGACCGCACATTTCTGTCTTATCTGGCGGGTGCCATCCCTGAACGCGCCAACTGGTCCAGGCAGCAGGCCGAATCACAAACATCGGCCCATCGGTTTCAAATTCCGTTTGAACTGGGGCAACTGCTGTTGCCGGACATGTGTCGCAGCCGTCGACTCAGAATTCTGGGCAGCGACGAGGCCGGCGAGCAGCTCCTTGAATGGGACGCCGGTGAACCGTGGGAGCTCACCATCCGCGTTCGCCGCGACACAGAAACAGAGGGCTGGCGCGTTGTCGGCCAGCTCGTCCGCAACGAAGAAGTTCTCGAACTGGCCGACGTACCGCTCGTGATCCCGGGCGGCTTCGTGGTCACCAGCGATTCCATTGCACTGCTGCGCGACTTCGGCGCGCCCGAATGGATGCGGATGCTCGCCAGCGGCGGCCCGCTGGTCATCCCCGAAAATGACCAGCACGATTTTGTCGATCGTCTGCTCGACATTCCCTCCCTGCCGCGGCTGGATCTCCCGAAAGAGCTGCAGCTGGAGGAAGTCCGGACGCAGCCGTCACCGATGCTCCGCATTTCTGCCCCGCCAATGACGCGCTGGCGCAACGATTCACTCAACGCCGAAGTCATCTTCGAATACCTCGGGACTCCCGTTTCCGGCAGCAGTGCTCGCTGGGCCGTGGTCCAGCGCGAAAGCAATCGCTGCATCATTCGCGACCGCGCCATGGAATCCTCCTGCTGGGAGAAACTGCGGCAGGTCGGGTTCCGCAGACGTCTCGGAGATCTCAAGCAGACCGTCAACGTCGAAATTGCCCGCAGAGATCTCGGACGTGCCGTCAGAGAGCTCGTGGAAACCGGCTGGAACGTGTTTGCGGACGGCAGTCGGGTTCGCCAGGCCGGCGGCCTGCGATTCAGGGTCAGCACAGACGTCGACTGGTTCGACGTGCATACGGACGTCGACTTCGAAGGCCGCTCCGTGTCCTTCCCGGAACTCCTTCGAGCGCTCGAACGGGGCGATTCCACGGTCCGCCTCGACGACGGTTCACTCGGCATTCTCCCCGAAGAATGGCTCGAACAGATCGGCATGATCTCAGGACTCGGAACCGTCACTGAAAACGGCATGCGTTTCTCCACCTCGCAGGCCGCTCTGCTCGATGCACTGCTCGCCGCCCAGGACAACGTGGATCTCGACGAGGGTTTCGAATCGATGCGGGAACGCTTCCGCAGCTTCACCGGAATGCGGGAAGTCTCCGTGCCGTCGTCCTTCGTCGGCGAACTGCGTCCCTACCAGCGCGAGGGACTCTCGTGGATGCAGTTCCTCAGCGACTTCAAATTCGGCGGCTGTCTCGCTGACGATATGGGTCTTGGAAAAACCGTCCAGTTCCTCGCCATGCTCCTGCGTCGCATCGATGACCTCGGTACGCCCCCGCCGTCACTCGTCGTCGTCCCTCGATCGCTCATGTTCAACTGGTCCAGCGAATGTGGTCGCTTTGCCCCCACTGTGCGTGTGATGGAATACACCGGGCTGGAGCGCGCAAACCTCCGCGCAGAATTCAACCGTCACCATCTCATCCTCACCACCTACGGCACCATTCGCCGTGACATCGCAGTACTCAAGGATATCGACTTCGACTACGTCGTACTCGACGAAGCCCAGACCATCAAGAACCCGTCCTCACAAATCGCCCGCGCCTCCCGGCTGCTCCGCTGCAACTTCCGCCTGGCACTCAGCGGTACTCCAATCGAAAACAACGCCGGCGACCTCTGGTCCATCTTCGAATTCCTCAACCCAGGCATGCTCGGACGCAGCGCCGCCTTCCGCACTCACATCGCCGACCCCGACAGTCGCGATTCGCGTGAAGTCGTTGCCAAAGGCCTGCGTCCATTCATTCTCCGACGCACCAAAAAACAGGTCGCCGCAGAGCTCCCGGATCGGCTCGAAGAAACCATCTACTGCGATATGGAAGCCGAACAGCGCCGCCTCTATGACGAACTCCGGCTGCACTACCGCGATTCGCTCCTGGGAATGGTCCAGGAACAGGGCATCGCACGCACTCGCATGCACGTCCTTGAAGCACTCCTGCGACTCCGCCAGGCCGCCTGTCACCCCGCACTGCTCAAACGCGGTGATACGGGCGAACCCTACGCCAAACTTGATGTCCTCATCCCGCACCTTCAGGAACTCATTTCCGAAGGCCACAAAGCCCTCGTCTTCTCACAGTTCACCACCATGCTCGGTATCGTCCGGGAACATCTGGACCGCGAGAACGTTACCTACGAGTATCTGGATGGGAAAACCCGGGATCGCAAATCAAAGGTCGAACGCTTCCAGGATGACCCCGACTGTCCGGTGTTCCTCATCAGCCTCAAAGCCGGGGGGCTCGGTCTCAACCTTACCTCCGCCGACTACGTCTTTCTGCTTGACCCATGGTGGAACCCCGCCGTGGAAGCTCAGGCCATCGACCGCGCTCACCGCGTCGGACAAACCAAAACCGTCTTCGCTTATCGACTCATCTGCCGAGACACCGTCGAAGAAAAAATCGCAGAACTGCAGAAACAAAAACGTGAACTGGCCGATGCGATCCTGGCAGGCGATGACAGCAGCAGTCTGCTGTCCGATCTGTCCGTCGAGGACCTGGAACTGCTGTTTTCATAAGCTGCCTGAACAGGACAGCGCCATGCCTGGATTGTCGCGCCGACGGCCGCTGCGCGACGCCCGCCGAATGGTCTCGGGAGAACGGCCCTTCAGGCCTGAAAGGCCGT
>CAZLOQ010000144.1:0-15305 GCA_964561125.1 uncultured Chitinophaga sp.
GCCCTGAAGAGCTGTCATTGATCGGTAAAGTCGGCAGGGCAGCCAACCTGATGACGCCTGGCGGGCTCGTGGTGGTTGACGGTCAGCGTCTGCATGCGGAATCGCAGGGCATGCTTGTGGAACCGGGGACTCCGGTCGTGATCATCGGAACAGTCTCCAATCGTGTGGTGGTTCGCCCGCTGCGCCCGGACGAGCTGGCGACTGCGGACGATTCCCGGGCAGCCGCCCCGGCAGAACTCACCCGCTCATCCCCCTCCGAAAATGCTCAACCGCTTGACTTCGACCTGCCCCCCGGATAAACCCTCGAAAAACCGCTTTGTTTCGCGTTCAAACAGGAGCTCTCCATGCAAATCCCGCTGGTTCTTGCGCTCACTCCCGGCCAGTGGTACCTCATGATCTTCTTCATGGTGGTGCTGCTGGTGGTTGCCATGGTCTGCATCCAGTTCGCCAGCCTGTGGCTGCAAAGTCTGGCCACGCGTGCGGGGATCGGTCTGTGGACCATGGTGCTCATGCGACTGAAACGTGTCAATCCCTCGGTCATAGTGCGCAGTCGTATGATGGCTGTGCAGGCCGGACTGCTCGAGAAATACTCACTGCCGACACGGGCGATGGAATCCCACGTGCTGGCGGGTGGCGATATACAGAAAGTGATCAAGGCGCTGATTGCTGCGGACAAAGCTTCCATCGAACTGGACTGGAACACGGCTCAGGCGATCGACCTTGCCGGCCGGGACATCCAGGAAGCTGTCGCCACCAGCGTCAATCCCAAAGTGATCGACTGCCCGGATCCGCGTCGTAATCAGGGCACATTGTCAGCGGTAGCAGCAGATGGAATTGAACTTCGTGTGCGAGCGCGGGTGACGGTACGGACAAACATTAAACAGCTGATTGGTGGTGCCACGGAAGAGACGGTGATTGCCCGCGTCGGTCAGGGCATCGTGCAGGCAATTGGCTCGACGTCTTCCTACAAGCTGGTTCTGGAAAATCCCGACTCCATTTCCAAGACCGTGCTCGCACAGGGTCTCGAAGCGCAAACCGCCTACGAAATCGTATCCATCGACATCGCCGACATTGACGTCGGCGAAAACATCGACGCACGGCTCACCGCGGACCGTGCCGAGGCCGAAATGCAGGTTGCTCAGGCGAAGGCCGAACAGCGCCGCGCCGCAGCCCGCGCACGCGAGCAGGAAATGATCGCTCGCATCCAGCAAAACCGCGCCGCCGTCGTGCTCGCCGAATCCGAAGTGCCCCGCGCCGTCGCGGAAGCATTCTCCAGCGGCAATCTCGGACTGCTCGACTTCTACGAGCTCAAGAACGTCCAGGCCGATACTCGCATGCGTGAATCCATCGCCGGCGAAGGTTCCACCCGAGCCGGACGCACCACCGAAGGCTGAAAGCATTCCCATCACGCGGTCCCATCGACCGCTCTCACCACGTTACCCCCACGGAGCAACTATGCGAACCGGGAAATTGATGTTCGGACTGGCACTCACACTGCTCGCCTGCAGAACGCTCGCCGCAGACGACTGGCAACAACTCTTCGACGGCAAAACACTCAACGGCTGGGACGGTGATCCGCGTGTGTGGTCCGTTGAAGACGGTGCCATCACCGGCAAGACCAGCAACGAAGTGAAACTCGATGCCAACACCTTCATCGTCTGGAAGGGTGGTGAGGTCGACAACTTCGAACTGGAACTCGAATACCGCATCGTCGGCGGCAATTCCGGCATTCAATACCGCAGCTTCGAACTCCCCGGAAAATGGCGTATCGGTGGTTACCAGGCCGACTTCGAAGCCGGCACCACCTACTCCGGCATTCTCTACGGTGAAGGCTTCCGCGGCATTCTGGCTCAGCGCGGCCAGTCAACCGAACTGCTCCGCACCGACGGCAAATTTGAAGTCAAAGTCACCGGCTCCGTCGGTGACTCCGCCACAATCCAGAATGCCATCAAAAAGGAAGACTGGAACACGTACCGTGTGGTGGCCAACGGCTTCAACTTCCAGCACTTCATTAATGGTCTGAAAACCGTGGACGTCACCGACAACGACCTGCAGGATCGCCGCGCAGTCGGGCTGCTGGCCTTCCAGGCTCACGTCGGTCCTCCAATGACCGTCCAGTTTCGTAATGTCCGCCTCAAGAAGCTCCCGGCCCCCAAAAAGGTGGCGCTCATCGCCGGTCGTCCCAGCCACGGTTACGGCGCCCACGAACATCGGGCCGGCTGCATGCTTCTCGCTGAAGCACTCAACACCGCCAATATCGGCATCGAAGCCACCGTGTACACCAACGGCTGGCCCGCCGACGATTCCGTCCTTGATCACGTCGATTCCATCGTGATCTATGCAGACGGCGGTGGCGGACATCCCTTCAACCAGCACCTCGATCGGCTCCAGGCCATCCAGAAACGCGGCGTCGGCATGGTCTGCATTCATTATGGTGTTGAAGTCCCCAAAGGTCCTTCCGGCAACGCCTTTCTCAAGTGGATTGGTGGCTACTTTGAAACGGACTGGTCCGTGAACCCCCACTGGACCGGCACCTTTGACAAATTCCCCGCCCACCCCATCACCAGCGGCGTTCGCCCATTCAGCATCAACGACGAATGGTACTATCACATGCGTTTTGCCGAAGAAAACTCCCGAGTCATCCCGGTACTTGCTGACCTTCCCCCGAATGGTACCCTGGTTCGCGAAGACGGCAGCCTCGCACGCGCTGACGGGCCACACAGCAACAATGCGGCCGTTCGCGCTGCAGTGCTCGAACGAAAAGAACCGCAAACCGTCGCCTGGGCCGTCACTCGCCCCGATGCCGGACGCGGCTTCGGCTTCACCGGCGGACACGTTCACTGGAACTGGGGCAATCAGGACTTCCGCACGCTGATGCTCAATGCCATCGCATGGACGGCCCACGCGAGTGTCCCCGAAAACGGTGTCCCCTCAAAAGAACTCACCACCAAAGATCTCATGGCCAATCAGGACTTCGACGTCCCGGGTGACTTTAACCCCGCCCGCATTCAGGCACTGCTCGACGAATGGGCGGCCGCCCGCAGAAAATAGTCGGTCGGCCCCCCGTCCCCGACCATCAGGAGCACGCCGTGTCCGCCGCGCCACCGTCCACTCACGTCACCGCACGTCGCTGGAAGACGGCTGACTTTTCACAAATTCCCGGCGTGCCCTGCCCCTGTGGCACGGCACGCAGGGCGTTTCACGGTGTTACAGAATTCCCCGGGACTCTGCACGTCACCGAAATCAGCGAAAACGCCCGGCGTCACTATCACAAAACGCTCACGGAAACTTACGTCATCCTGGAATGCGACGCTGACGCACGAATGGAACTGGACGGCGAAATCATCCCCGTCCGCCCTCTGCAGGCCTTTGTCATTCCACCCGGCGTCCGACATCGAGCCATCGGTCGCCTGAAAGTGCTCATCATCGTCCTTCCGGAATTTGACCCGGCCGATGAGTGGTTTGACTGACCCCGCGTCCGCTCCAGACCTCGCGCCCAATGCCACCTGCTTTTGGCGGAACGGCGCGAGCCGTTCGGTGATGGATGCTGAAATTTCCTGTCGTTACCGGACGGCTCGCGCCGTTCCGCTTCCAGTTGGAGCCGAAAGCAGGTGGCATTGACCTCAAGCGGCCCGCAACGGTCTGGCGTTGGCTGCCCACTGAATCCATTCCGTAACCTCCTGCAGATCCGGACCATCCTGGCTCCGCAGCACTCGCCGGCCTTCCGCCGATTCCAGAAACGGTCCCAGGGCCGCCAGCAGTTCGGTCGGTGTGCGGCTGGCCAATGCCTCCGGAGTACTGATTCCACAGGCCGCAAGGATCTGAGCATCGTGTCCGCGAAGTTCAGGAATCCGACAAACCAGCTGCGCCTGGACCTGCCAGCGACGCACGACCTCGGCTGTCAGTCGCTTCTGGTTCAGCTTCTCCGCGATTCGTTCCGCCGGGATATTCAGCAGCTCCTCAATCGTGCGAACACCAGCTCCATGCAGGATTTCTGCGGTCTTCGGCCCGATGGAGGGCGCCTGAACAACATCACTGGTACGGCTCAAAAAGAACCGCATGCCGCCGATGCGTTCCACCGGCTTTCCCTCCTCCGCCGCGGACGGCTGTGGATCCACCTTCAGCTGAGCGGCCAGCTGCTGGCGTCGGGCAACGCGTCGAGCGCGCTGAGCGCCATTCGCGGGCTCCGACGGCACCTGCCGGCGACGACGTGTCACGATCACACGGTTACCGGTGCCGCTGTGGCCACTCTTGCCACTGTTGCCGGCTGAATCCTGTGACTGTGTTTCCGATGCACTGCCGACAATCGCGTCTGTCGGCGAATCGGGATGCGAACCGGCCGTCGTGCCAGCGATCGCTTTGCGAACGTCCACAGCGGCTGGAGCAGCTGCCTGTCCCAGCCGCGTTCGGGCAGCCTGGAGCTCCTCCGGAGTGCGCGAAAACTGGCCGAATCGCGCCCAGTTGAGTGCCTGCTGACGGTCAATCAAACGACCACTCCGACGCCACCGCACACCAGCTTCTGATCTCTGAAACGCCGTAACCTTTTCATAGACCGCTTCAGGTCTGAGCTTTTTCAGTTCTTCAGCGGACGTAATCCCGGCGGCAAACAGCAGTGCAGCATCCCCGCGGCGGAGCATGGGAACGCGAGTGGCCAGTTCAGCCTGCCCGCGAAGCGCCTGCAGACGCTCCACCGGAACCATATAACCTCGCAGCCGAATCGACTCCTCCAGCTCCGGCACCGTGCGATCCAGCAGATCAGCGACGCGTGTGAATCTGGCAGCACGCAGCGCTTCAAGTTCTCCCAGACTCAGCCCTGCCAGATCTTCCACACTGTGATCCAGCTCCAGATAAAACAGCCAGTTGGCGCCGCCACGGAGGGTGGTCCGGGCCGCCATGATTGACTCCTGAACCGGCAGCGTCACATCGGAAACGTTTGTCGAGGGCTCAGCAGCAACGGGAGTCGCCTGGACTGGTTCCGGTTCAACGGGTTCCGCTTCAACTGGTTCCACAGTGTGCAGCACGAGCCTCGGCGGAGGCGGGGGCAGTTCACGCACCTCCATGACCGGGATCAGGCGACGAATTTGCGGATGCAAAGTTGCCGGCAGACCGATCGCGATGGAATCTTCGATGAGCCAGAGTACCTGCTGCCCCTGTTCCGCGGACTCACAGACAACCTCGGCAATCGCTTCAGCCAGACGCGGCTCCTGCCGCAGCAATTCGTCGGTGAGCAGCAGGGGAACCATTCCTTCAGCCGCGCCGCAAACCTTCAGCAGCGCCAGCCGCAGTGCCAGACAGGCGAGCATCCGCTGTGGCCGGGGAAGACTGAGCAGTCTGACGGGGGTGGCTGCCGGGACACCGTCCGCCACGGTGAACAATTCACTGCCATCAGTCTGCAGACTGCGAAATCCGCCCTGACTGAGCCGCTGCAGGAGGGCCCCGGCCACCCCGAGGACGCTCGTGCCACGCGTCACCGACAGCTGCTCAATTGCCGCCCGAAGTCTCCGCTCAGCACCATCCAGCTGACGTCGCTGCTGCTCCAGCCGCAGCACCTCAGCATCCAGCTCCGCAAATTCCGCCTGCAGCAGATCCAGCTGTTCCAGAGCCCGCGCGGGGAGCACCACTGGTGGCGGTGACTGCAGGGAAGCATTGAGTTCTGCGATCCGCTTCTGCAGACGCTGTGACTCTTCGTCCAGCTGACGTCGCAGCAGATCAAGCTGCTCAATCTGCTGCGAGACAGCAGCCGCGGCCGCGGTTATCGACGATGGAGTCACACGCTGATCACGCGCGGGCGTTCCGGCTGCACCCAGCTCCGCAAGGACCGCATCGAAAGCCTCCAGCGCCTGCTCGATGAGCCCCGGCAGAACGCCAGCAGGTCGCTGCCGCTCCAGCTGCTGCTCGTAATCGGCCAGCTGATGATGCAGGGAGGCCACTTCCTGACGCACCTGCTGCAGTGAAGAACCGGCCAGTCCCATATCCGTTTCGTGAAGTCCACCAGCATTTCCGGCGTCTTTCAGCTTCTGGAAACGTTCCTCCATCCGCAGAATCGACTCCCGCATGGCGTGCAGAGAACTTCCGCTGAGCAGCAGACCGGCATCACGAACTGTACTGAATGATGCCAGATCCGCAGCGGCTGACGATCGCATGCTCTGCCACCGCTCCAGCATTCCTGCCGGAGCATCACTGGTCACCGTGACGCTGCGGGATACCGACCGCTGCAGCTGCTCACGCTCCGCCTCAAGGGCCGCCGAACGCTCGGCCAGCTCAGCCAGCTGCCCTTCGCAGACAGCCAGCTCCTGACGAACGCCCGCAATACGTTTTTTCGACTCTGCACCGACATCTCGCAGCGTGGAAATTCTGCGCTGCAGTTCCCCCTGCTGTCGTCGCAGCACGGAGATGCGGTGCACAACACCGCCCTCCAGACCATTGCCGTCGCGGTCACAAAGCACCTGTGTCAGTGCTGCCTGAGCACGCTCAAGCTCACGGGCTGACCCATAGACAGACTCTCCGGCAGAGACCAGTCGGGACAGCATTCGCAGATCATCGGCTTCGACCGCTCCCACACTGCAAAACCGACTCAGATCTTCTGAACCCAGCCACCGCGGCAGCAGTCCGCCCGCCTGAGATCCGGCATCCAGCGGCTCCGACAGATCACCGCGAAACAAGTCCGCGCCGGAACCCGGAAGCTGCCGCAGAAGATACTGCCGCGTCTTCGAATAGACTCGTAATTCGCCCGCGACGACTTCGCGGCGACCACCGCCCTGTAATGGAAATACAGCCGCACGACTGCGGTCTTCAGCCGACTGCAGGCTGCTGAGCAGCTCCCCAACACCCTCCAGCCAGTGATGCAATGCCGCTGCAGAAGTGCCCGTGAGCACAGTGAGGCCTCGGGACAGTGCCTGAGCAGCCGCCGCATTCAAGCCAGGAAACTGGTCAATCCGAATGTCCTGAAGATACATTGCTATGCCCCATTCCCACGGTTCTGTCAAAGACAACTCAGGCAACCCGCTGCAGCTGATGCAGCAGCTCAGGAACCTCGCTCTCAGGCCCCAGTCCCAGCGGCAAACGCCCGCTGATCCCGGCCAGCAATCGCGAACTCCCCGCACACAGCTCCACTCGAAAACTATCCGCAAACCGCAGACGATAAGGCCATACTCCCGCGTGACCCGCGTTCAGCCGCCCCCGCAGTGCCTGCAGCAAATCACGCTCCCGCAAAGCACCGTCGTCCCACAGAGACACCCTCAACTGACCATCAATCAGCCACTCCACCAGCCGCACTGAACAGCCGGAAGACAGCCCGCGACTTGCCGCTGACAGACGGCTGAGCAGTTCCGGCAGCGTTGTACCGGGCTCGCAGTGCTCCCGCAGACTCTGAAACTCGATCGCCTCAGTCGGGTGATACTCTGACCGCAGCTCGCCTGCGGATGAATCTGCGGTCACAAGCATACACCCGCAGCCAGAAGAAGGTTCGTCCGCCGACAGTCGCTGCGGCCACAGTGCGGAAATGTTCACCACACTGGTCTTAACTGACACCTGTCCGCCCGCTGCGGACAACACGCGCTGGTCGCCATTCACGCCCTGCACGCTGCAGCACAGACCGCCCGACCGTGAAAAGGCGGTGGCAGCGAGCTCCAGCCGTATTGCTCCGACCGAATGCTCGGCTGAAAATGCCAGCCCGTCAGCAGAATCCCTCACCCACAACGCGCTGCTGGACGGAAGTGCCAGCACGCCCAGCGGAGCCAGCTGCAGCAATTCATCCGCATCGTGGCCGGTAACCACCAGACGAATGTCACGGCGTTGCAGAATGCCCCATCGTTCACGCAGCCACGCGACCGAGACCGCAAAATTGTCGGCGGGAGCAATGCGGCCGGAAACAAGAATAAACCGGCAGTCAGATGCGAGGGCAATGTCAAGGACGTTCTGGACCGATTTTCGCACTGCAGACGCTGCGGTGCGCCTAAGCCATTCGGGAGTGTCTGTGAGACCGGTGAGACCACATCCCAACCGCCAGTCGCCAGTGACCAGAAATTTTGTTTGCGACATCCCTGTCTCCGCATCGCCTTTCTGCGCAAGGCACAGAAGACAACGAAAAATCCGCCAAAATATCTGCCAGCAGTCCCTGCGCGGCAATATTCGCCGGATCATGACAGATGCCACAGGCAATTGCCAGACCGAATTTCGGGATCCGGGACGGTCAGCCAATGAATTCCGGAATCACCAGTCTCGGGATCACGCCCTGTTCGTAGCCGCGTCGCAGCAGGAGTCGCACGGCTTCACGCCCGCGGACACCGAAGTCGATGGTCCAGTCGTTGACGTACATGCCCACAAATCGGTCAGTTTTGGCAGCATCGAGGTCGCGGCCATACTTCATCGCATGCTTCAACGCAGCCTCGCGATGGTCCAGCCCGTACTGAATGCTGCGTTTCAGCAGAGCGGTCACTTCCAGCATCGCCTCGTGGCCGAGATCGCGGCGAATTGCATTTCCCCCCAGAGGCAGAGGCAAGCCACCCGTTTCGTCGTACCACCACTTTCCGAGATCCACCACCAGTTGCAGCCCCTGACTGGCGTAGGTCAGCTGACCTTCATGGATGATCAGACCGGCATCGTACCTGCCCTGCTCAACCAGATTCAGGATTTCGTCGAACGGCTGTACCTCGTATTCGAATGTGTCCCCCAACAGTAGCTTGAGCGACAGGAACGCACTGGTGAGTGTTCCGGGGACAGCAATTTTTCGCCCCTTCAGATCTGCAATGCTGATGCCTTCGCGGGCGACCACCATCGGACCGTAGTTATCACCCATGCTTGCTCCGCAGGCACACAACGCGTACTGCTCTTCGATGAACGCATAGCCGTGAATGCTTACAGCCGTCAGTTCCAGCTCACCATGAAAAGCGCGGCGATTGAGCGTTTCGATGTCCTGCAGTTCGTGCACGAACCGATAGCGACCGGTGTCAAAGGCATCGTTTGCCAGGGCGTGGAACATGAAGGCATCGTCGGGGTCCGGGCTGTGTCCGACACGAATGAGCAGTTGTTCGTCGGTCATGGGAGGCATTTTCGGAGAGGCGGTGGTAATGGTCACGTGGAGGTTCCCTGAGCGACGGCATTCTGACGGGTTTGAAAGGAGAATTCGAGCGTCCCTGCGGGTGCTGTGGATATCCGCAGAGAACAACCTGAAATTAACCTGAGATGTCGCGGGAGCAGGGTACGGCGAAGGCGGGCTGCGCGCCGATGCTGGTGAAATCTGTTCGAGCGATGAACACACTGCCGGCAGCCGGATGCCGCGCCTGCTGATCTTCCGGCATGTGTTCCACAGCCGTAGTCAGGAGCAGCCAGATGCAGCCCTCGTGTTCCACCAGCTGCGGACAGGTCACTCGTGGTGAACCGGGACAGCGCCAGATTTTCTGCAGTCGACCATCCGCAATGCTGTACTGTCGCGCCTGGCCTGCGTCGGGGTCTCCGGGATCATACAGAGCCACAATGAGACTTTGCTCGTCGGGGGTCAGAATCATGCCGTCGGGAAACACGGCCTCCGACGTGAGATCCACCACCGTCTGCTCATCACGAACTGTGCCCGCTTCGGGATCCAGCTGACAGCGAACGATCTTTTTTGTGCAGGAATCGATGTCGAAGAGCACCGGGCCGTCGGCCGTGCTGATGACGGCTTTGCCGTTGGAGCAGATCTGGTCGTGTCTGAGCTGCAGCAGTTGCTGATCGTGGCGGCGCCACAGATACAGCCCGGCCTTCGGCGTGGAGAATTCCAGTTCCTTGCAGCCGAAAATCAGATTGCCGTCGGACACCACCGCGTCGTTGATGATAGTGTTGGTGACCTGAGCATCCACGTGCTCGGCGAACGGCGTCCAGTTCCCTGTGGCAGTATCGAAGAGTCCGACGGCACGTTCAACACCTGCCACGAACACGCCCGCCTGATCCGTGGGAAAGGCAAAACCGGGGCGACCGGGGAGCAGCCACGACTGGTTGCGGCCGGTTGCCATGTCATAGATGTTGAGGGAGCCTGCAGATGCCTGTGCGCCGTGCTGGATGGCCACCCAGCTGAAGCGACCGGGCCCGAGCGAGTGCGGGCCTTCCGGGAGGAACCTGAATTCGGGGGAGTCGGGGCGGAAGAGCACTTCAGCGTCGATGATGGGCACGGACATGGATTCCTCGGGACAGACAGGACAGGGGGTGGCAGTGAGCGCGGAGCTTGCGGGGAGTCCTGCGAGGGCGTGTTTTGCAGCCTGCTGTTCGGCTTCCTTCTTGCTGCGGCCTCGCCC
The DNA here is from genome assembly GCA_964561125.1 of uncultured Chitinophaga sp. Lineage (GTDB taxonomy): Bacteria > Planctomycetota > Planctomycetia > Planctomycetales > Planctomycetaceae > SXXK01. The sequence goes on from CAZLOQ010000144.1 coordinate 10,269, forward strand.
GGCGGGAAAGAGCTGTGCACCGACACGGGCGGCGATGAGAAATTCGCGGGCGTGATCAGGGCCGGTTTCTTCGACGACGGTGTATTCGGGGGTGCAGCTGAGCTCTCGCTGAGTGTATTCCTGGAGCTGGCTCTTGAAATTCTCGACATCCAGTGGCCGGCAACTCTGCAGCTCTTCTGCAAACGCTCGCAGAATGAACTGTCGAGCAGCCTCCATGCCGCCGTCGAAATACACGCCGGCCGTGAGCGATTCCACGCAGGCGGAAAGAATCGACTCAGGAATCTGCTGCAGACCACGCCCGACCAGGATGAGCGGTTCAAGGTCCAGCGTTTTGGCCACCCGCGCGCACGTCTGACGGCTGACGAGCCAGCTTTTCATCTGTGTGAGCTGACCTTCGCGCTGCTCGGGAAAGAGCTGAAACAGATGCTCGCAGATGACCAGTCCGAGCACAGCGTCGCCAAGGAATTCCAGGCGTTCGTTGGAATCGAGTCGAGTTTCGGCGGAGGAGCTGTGGGTGAGGCAGCGGCGCAGGAGTTGCCGGTCGCGGAATACATACTGAATCCGTGTTTCACAACGTGTGAGCAGATCGTTGATCTCTTCAGCCGAGCTCATGCAGGAGCAGTTCTTCAGAAGCGATGACCGGGTTGCGGACCGAGTCGGGTGGAGGTGAGGATTTCGGGGCCGGTTTCCGTCATCAGCAGTGTGTGTTCAAACTGCGCCGACAATGCCCCGTCCCGGGTCCGCACTGTCCACTTATCCCGCTTGTCCAGCACCGTCTCCCAGCAGCCGATGTTGAGCATGGGCTCGATCGTGAAACACGTGCCCGGATGCAGAAATTCACGGGCTGACGTGAGCTGCGGGACATGCGGAATGCCAGGCTCCTGGTGAAATTCGCGGCCGATGCCATGCCCCTGATACTCACGCACCACCGAATATCCGGCCTGAGTTGCAAATGCCTGAATCGCCCGGCCGATTTCAATCACCGGACAGCCAGGCCGCGCAGCCTGAATGCCCACGTAGAGGGAATCGAAGGTGGTCTGCACCAGCAGCCTGGCCGCCTCTGATACTTCACCAATCAGAAACGTCTCTGACTGATCCCCATACCAGCCGTTCACGATTGTGGTCAGGTCGATGTTGACGATATCGCCGGACTTGAGCGGTCGAGTGTTGGGGATGCCGTGACAGACCACTTCGTTCACGCTGGCACAAATCGTGCGGGGATAGCCTTTGTAATTGAGGCAGGCAGGGACGTGGCCGTGATCGCGAACGTACGCGAGCGCCATGCGGTCAAGCTTGTCCGTCGAATTGCCCTCAATCACATGCGGACGCAGAAAATCCATGAGCTCCGCATTGAAACGCCCAGCCGCGCGCAAACCCTCCTGCTCCTGAGGAGTCAAATAGAGAGGGATCTTTTTTTTCAACACTGAAAGAGCCTTCAATACGGGAGGACTGCCATGGCCAGCGGAGGCGCAGAGAAGGGCGAAATTATCCCGCTCGCTCTCGTGAAGTCAACCTTGGAGCCTTTCTCAGATTCCGCCGAACCCCGCCCGATTGCCCGTTTCCCGAAAACATTCTTGCCACATCCGACTTTAAACGGCAGAATTCCAGCAACTCCAGACACGAGCCTTCCCCCACCACCGCCCCCACGAGGAAACTTCTCGATGGCTCCTGATCGAAAACGAGCCGTGGTTTTCGCAGCGGACCGCCGTCCCGGATCTCCCGGAGATCACGGTCAGCCGGAAATTCCCGCCGCCGGTGAACTCACCGAAATGGTTCACGGTCGCCACACAACGCTCCCCGATCCCCACGCCGACTGGCTCGTCGTCGATAACTCATCCCCCCAATGTCTCGCTGATGCCTCCATGGGCGCCCTCGGATTATTCCAGCTGCTCCCCGATGGCGTCGCTCTGCTCGACGAACAACTCCACGTCCGCTGGCACAATACCCCCTTCCGGCAACTCATCTCCGAACAGGCCGACTTCGTCGGCCAGCCCCTCCAGCAGGTGCTCGCTCCCGCCGATGGGACCGATTTCAGCCGCGTCGGACTCCCCGATCCCGGCTCCCCCCCAATCAACCTCACCGTCCGCCGCGAAAACAAAACTGTCCTCGCTCTCCACATCGCCCGGACCCCCGCCCAGTCAGCCCCCACACCCGCATTTCTGCTCACCGTCCGCGATATCACCCGACAAACCCAGGAAAAACAAAAACAGGAAGCCATCTACCGCGCCGGATTAGAGCTGGGAAATCTGTCGCCCGACGAAGTCACCCAGATGACCCCCGAAGAACGCGTCGCGCTGCTCAAGGAACATATCCTCACCGCCACCCATGAAGTCCTCGGCTACGACACCTTCGAAATCCGCCTGCTCAACTCCGATACACGCGAACTCATCCCGCTCCTCGAATTCGGCATGGCCCCCGAAGCCGTCGAACGAAAACTTTTTGCCGCAGAATCCGGCAACGGCGTCACCGGCTACGTCGCCTTCAGCAAACGCAGCTACCTCTGTGCCGATACTCAGAATGATCAGCTCTATATCGCCGGCGCCGCCGATGCCCGCAGCTCACTCACCGTCCCCCTGATGATCCGCGATTCCGTGCTGGGAACCTTCAACGTCGAAAGCCCCGGAACACTCGCCTTCGACCAGCGCGACCTCGATTTCCTCGTCCTCTTCGGACGCGTCGTCGCCGGCTCCCTCAACCAACTCCAGCTCCTCGAAGCCGAAAAAGCCACCGCCACCAGCGAAAATACCAACCGACTCCGACGCGAAGTCGCCCAGCCCTCCGACGATATCCTCAATGCCGTCACATGGATCCTCGAACGCTACATCGGACACGATCCCGATGTCTGCGAACGACTCCACCTCATCGCCGATCGCATCCGCGAAATTCGCGCCGATATCGGCACCGTCGCCGTGGATCCGCACCAGGCAGCACTCAGTCACCCAATCCCGCAACGCCCCCCAAGACCCGCACTCGTCGGCAAACGTATCCTCGTCGTTGACACCGATCCGCTCGCCCGCGAAGACGCCCATAACCTGCTCGGACAAATGCAGTGCATCGTCGAAGCCGTCCAAAGCGCCGGTGAAGCCTGCAGAGCACTTCGGAACTTTCACTATGACGCCGTCCTCACCGATATCCGACTCGGAGATGCCAATGGCTACGAATGCTTCCGACAACTCCGCCAGATCAATTCCCTCGTTCCCATCATCATGATGACCAGCTTCGGCTACGACTCCACTCACTCCATCGTCAAAGCCCGCCAGGAAGGACTCAAAGCCGTCCTCTACAAACCCTTCCGCCGCGCTCAACTCCTCGATGAAGTCGAAAAAGCAGTCACCACACCGCCTCCCGCTAAATGACAGCGCCCCCACACACACTCGCGCCACGGAAGGCCTCGATCTATGCTGCCCCGCTGTCCATTACGCCCACTACTGCACCCACACCCGCGACCGCCCCGCAACCACCGCCGCCTGCTGACCCTGCTCGTACTCGCAGCCTCACTCGCCGCCACCGGATGCCGCTCCGCCGCCTACTCCCGCGGAACCGCTGACCAGTACTTCACCAGCCCCCGCCTGGCAGCCCAGCCCCGCATCGAACGCGGTCGCCCCAATCAACTCGTCGATGGCTTCGGCTGGGTCTGGGGCATCCCCTCGAAAATTCTGCTCTTCGACCGACGTGTCGAAAACCATCGCGTCAGCCGCACCACCGAACAGGCCCTCGCCGAATATCTTGCTCACAACGAACTCCACTCCGTCAAAGTCCGCATCAATCAGTACAACCCCCGCGACGACTGGAAACGACTCACCCGAAATACAGCCGTCGGCCCCGGCTGGCGATACACCCTCGGTGCCCTCAGCGTTGCCGGCGAAACGCTCTTCCCCGGACGACTCTTCGGCGGTGATCACTACAACCCCTTCACCAACACCATTCACCTCTACTCCGATGTCCCCGCCATCGCCATCCATGAAGGCGGACACGCCAAAGACTTCGCAAAACGCGAATGGAAAGGTACCTGGGCCGCCGCCTTTCTCATCCCCGGGGCGCCACTCTGGCACGAATCCATCGCCACCAGCGACGCTCTTACCTGGCTGGCTGAACAGGATGACCCAAATGCACTCCGCGAAGGCTATCACATCCTCTATCCCGCCTACGGTACCTACGTCGGTTCTGTATTCTCCGATCCGTCAGGCCTGAGCTATCTCGCCGGTGTCCTCGCAGGACACACGGCCGGACGCTGGCAGGCCGCCCGCATTGACAACCGCCCCAACCGCCCCCTGGAAAATCAGCAACTCCCCGACGATGATGTCCACCCCGAAGACTGACTCCCATCGTGGCCACATTCCGCGGCAAGAACGTATTCACAGGATCACAGATCGAAAAACATAAACCGACGATGTCACGAACGATGTGGAGAGGCGAAAGCAATGCAGGGAACCATGGGCAAGCGGGGCTTCCTGACGGCAGCGGTGCTGTTTCTGGCTGCCGCTGTCATACCGCTCCTGACGGGGGGTAAGTTCAAGCCGGCGTTCTTCGCGTTGGCGATGGCTTTTCTCGTGATTGGTCTGTCGCGCGGGAAGAAGAACCGGGAAATCTGATGCATTCTCCCCTGACCGTTTCATCATGGAAACACCGGTTTCGTCACCCGCATTGTCAGCGCTCTGGATGTCAGCACTCAGCAGGCTGATTCTCTTGCGCGTCGCGGCAGCCCCAATGGAATCGATGAATTCCAAAACGGTATCCCTGCTACTGCAAACAGTGCGTCGAGGTCTGACTGGAACTGACAAACTGACATACCACACGCCTCCGGCGACCGTGTCGTGGGGCGGCAGAATTGGTGTGACCGCTGCAATCGTTCCCAGAGGTCCGTCCCCGTGGCCTCAGGCGACCGTGCGGTGGGGCGGCAGAATTGGAGCGACCAGTGCAACTGCTGAACTCGCTGTTTTCGTTGGACCCGATGCAACCGCTGCAATCGTTCCCTGGGGTCTGTCCCCGTGGCCTCAGGCGACCGTGCGGTGGGGCGGCAGAATTGGAGCGACCAGT
>CAZLOQ010000144.1:15405-15510 GCA_964561125.1 uncultured Chitinophaga sp.
GCTGTTTTCGTTGGACCCGATGCAACCGCTGCAATCGTTCCCTGGGGTCTGTCCCAATCCTGTTCGGCACGCAAGTTGCTGTCCTCCAAACGGGTGGGGCGAGTC
>CAZLOQ010000145.1:0-6755 GCA_964561125.1 uncultured Chitinophaga sp.
GCCGCCGCGGGCGGTCCGGGGACTGTCCCTCACGGCTCCGAGAGCCGTGCGCCAGGACGGCACAATTGGTGGGACCGGTGTAACCGCTGGCGTCGTGGTTTTCGTTTCGACCAGACCACCAGGCGATGCTGCCCGGGCGGCAGCAGTCACTTACCAGCCGGCCGGCCGCCGCCGCGGGCGGTCCGGGGACTGTCCCTCACGGCTCCGAGAGCCGTGCGCCAGGACGGCACAATTGGTGGGACCGGTGTAACCGCTGGCGTCGTGGTTTTCGTTTCGACCAGACCACCAGGCGATGCTGCCCGGGCGGCAGCAGTCACTTACCAGCCGGCCGGCCGCCGCCGCGGGCGGTCCGGGGACTGTCCCTCACGGCTCCGAGAGCCGTAGGCCAGGACGGCAGAATTGGTGGGACCGGTGTAACCGCTGACGTCGTGGTTTTCGTTTCGACCAGACCACCCACGATGCTGCCCGAGCGGCGACAGACGCTTGTTAATCTTTCGTCGCCTGATCTCTCTCTCTCAAGTGCTGAACCTACTGTCATTTGAACCAATACAGTATGGTGCGGAGCCGCTGCGGCTGAGCGGGCGTTTCAACGTTTCACAGGTGCTCGGGTGGCTGGAGTTTTGGTTGCGGAGCGGGTTGGTGCGGGAGTTGTCTGTTCGGCGGAGGCTGCCTCTGCGCGTCCTCGGGATTCGCCGGTGAGGAAGTTATCGACGCGAGCATTCGCCTGGAGCTTTTCAAAGGTTTCGCCGACCATTTTCTGCACTTCGCGTTCCGTGAGATCGGTGTGCAGTTCGGCCTGCACATCGGCCATGTCGTGGTCGACCGGTTCAGTGAAGCCTTCGAATTTGATGATCGCGTACTGACTTGGGCCAACCTGGAGCACGCCGGAGATTTCGCCGGGTTGCGACATAGCGAAGGCTGCTTTGCGAAGGTTTTCGTGAGCTCCTGAATTTTTGCGGATCGGGGGGATAACACCACCGAGAGCGCGGCTGTTGGGTTCAAGTGAGTAGTCGCGGGCCAGACTCTCGAAGTCATCCGGAGACTTTCGCGCTTTCTCCCAGATCTCCGTTGCGCGACGAATATTGTCCAGCACGATCATGCGGGCCTTCACGCGAACGCCGTAATTGTCTTCATAGGCCAGCCGAATCATTTCTTCGGTGATTTCCACATCGCGTCCGGCAAGTTTTCTGAGGGCCAGCATTGGCCAGATGATGTCTCGTCGATACTGCTGGGGCACAAGATTTCGTTCGGCCTCGAGCATTTTGTACCACTGGTCCAGCGCCAGTCCGAACTTCTTGGAGATTTCGAGAATCTCCTGATCGACTTCGGCTTCGGAGACTGTGATGCCGCGACGGCTGCATTCCTGCTGAATGATCGTGCGATTGATGATGTTCTCAAGAACTTCTTTACCGTGGCGTTCGACACATTCGCGGGCCAGGGTTTCCCAGGTGATGGCTTCACCGTTGACTCGAGCCCATGCCACGTTCGCAGCATCGCTGTGGCCCGGAGCAGCGGGAGCGGTTGTTTGTTCTTCAGCCGCCTGGCTGCTGCGGGCACGCCAGACCTGCATCCCGATGCCGCCGGCGATGAGTATCAGCAGGGTGCCGCCGAAAAGGAGTCCGGTACGGCTGATGCGGCTGGGGGCGGCAGACGGATTGAGTGCGGACACGGCGTCATCCATGACTGAGCTCCGAAGGTCACTTGCGGGTGCAGAGAAATCCATTTCTTCCCGATTTATAGGGCTTTTTTCAAAACAGGGTCAAGTTCTGTTTTTTCGTTCCCTGACGCTGCGTATTTTCCAGATGCCCTGGCGACGGATCTGTGCCTCGCTGGAGGCTTGTCGCAGCGCGGGTTCGAGGTCGGTGGGAAGGCCGAATGCATCCAGCAGTTGTGACATACCCTCGGAGAGACTGAGCAGGTTGACCAGCGTCCCGTCGGCTTTGTAAACCCAGGCAAGTGTGCGGCCGTAACGATCGACGCCAGTGATCTGCAGATTCACGGAACGCGATTCGAGTTGACTGCGAAGCCATTGTGCAGAGTCGTCGGCACCGGGTTCTGCCGGGTGGTCCGGGGAAGCGATTTCCGGGGCGTCGATGCCGAGCATTCGCACACGCCGGCCATCGTTGAGTTCGAAAGTGTCGCCATCGATGACCGCGCGTACAGTGGCCGCTTCTGTGGTGACGTCGCCAGGCCCGGAAACGGTCGCGGGCAGTGCCATGCGGGCCACGGCGAGCACCGCAAAGACGGTAACAGCGATGGTGGCGGGAGTTACCGGGCGGCGGACCCGTACGAGCCCACCCGGGGCACTGGACCGTTGGAGTTGCGGAAATCGCCGAGGATGCATGGAGGAGCCTGGAGGCGGTCAGGGAGTGGCCTGAGAGATGATTGACGCGTCATCCGGAGCCCGCTTTGTTCCGGGAAGGTCAGGGAGGGAGGCTGTAGCTTCTGCGGGTTATGCACAGTATAGCCTACCTGAGCTTTTTGGGCAATGTGATTATATGCAGCTCCCTGGGAAATTACCGCAACACCGCCCGGAAACGTGGCTGTCCGGTTTTCTCAGCTCGATTTTCCCCGTATTCTGCTGCCCGGCAACATCTTCACCGACTCTGAACACGTTTCTGGCTTCCCATGGATGCTCTGACGATCGCTTTGAAGGACCTGACTCTGCTTTCCCGGGACCGGCGTGCGCTGGTGATTCTGGTGGCGATGCCCATGGTGATCATCGCGATTGTGGGCTCGTCCACGGGACGATTGCGGGCGACGCGTGAGCAGAACCGTCAGGGTTTGCAGGTGGAAGTGGCGGATTTCAGTGGCACGGATTCTTCGCGTCGGTTATCCGGATTTCTGGCCAGCTACGATCACGTGCTGCTGCGAACGCTGGCGCTGGATCCGGCAACTGACGCACAGCGGATTCCGGAGCTGAAGCAGAAACCACCGGAGAGTCCGGTGGATGTGCGTCTGATCGTCGGTCCTGAATTTGAAGTGCTGGCTCGCAGCAAGTCCTCAAAACAGCTCACCGCTCCCGACGAAACGACTCGCGCCGGAGGACTTGCGGCGCTGGACCTGCACCTGGTGTTCAACGAATCCGCTCCGGACCCGATGATGGAGGGGCTCACACAGGCCCTGATCAAACTGTCTCTGCAGAACGCGCTGTTGCCGATTATGGCAGAAAAGGTGCCGATGTTTCGAGGTGCTGCGCGGTCCTCAGTGATTCCGCCGTCCTGGGAAAGTCAGGACAGTGCTGCGTCGACGAACGAAGCGCCCGTGAACCGGGTATACGAGTTCTTCATCCCCAGTTACACGGTGATGTTTGTGTTTTTTCTGATCAACGTGATGGGGCGGTCATTTATCGGAGAACGCGACACGGGAACGCTGCGTCGTCTCAGGATCGCTCCGATCGGCCCGGCATCGATTCTGATCGGTAAGACTTCACCATTCCTGATTTTGTCTCTTGCTCAAACGACGATTCTGATGATTTCCGGACGGATTCTGTTTGGCATGTCGTGGGGGGCGCAGCCATGGCTGCTCCTGCCGATCATGTTCTGCACGTCGTGCGCTGCCACGGCCCTGGGACTGTTATTTTCCACGCTGGCACGAACGGAGTCACAGGTTTCCAGTTTCGGCAATCTGATTCTGTTGTCCAGTGCCGGAATCAGCGGCTGTCTGGTGCCCCGCGCCTGGATGCCGCCGATCACGCAAAAAATCAGCCTGATGACTCCCCACGCCTGGGCACTCGATGCCTACAACGAAATACTCACCAAAGACCTGCCAAACCTTTCTACCGTCCTCGCGTCCTGCGGGATGCTGCTGGCATTTGCAGCGTCATTCTTCGTACTCGGACTGATTCGCTTCCGTACCCTGCGTTCCTGAAGATCCGGCGGATGGTCTGCTCTGTGTTTCGCATTGCAGGTGCGAATGCTCCAGAGCCCGGCAGCAGCACCTGTCGCCTGAAGACTGCCGTCCATCGGGCAGCAGAACCGTGATACAGCACAAGCCCAGCTGCTACTCCCTTTTCATGCCCAGCCGCTCCATCAGCCATTCGCGCACCTGCTGACGGACTTCCGGCGGAAAATCGTGCCCGCACTCCGGGTATTCCGCCCGGAGTGCTCCCGCCGCTGCGTCATATACGGCATACACACGCCCTGCTTCTTCCATCACTTTACGCACACCGGCATTGTCAAAATTCTCATCCTGCAGCGGAGCTGAGACAAACACAGCGCGAGGGGCGATGGCTCCCAGCACTTCCTGGAAGTCGAAGGGCACACGATCCGGATCATTGCCGTAAAGATCCCGGATTCGCGGCATGTAGCGGTCACTTGTCCAGCCTGCCAGCCTGCCCCCGTAGTAATCGTGAAAGCCGGTGAACCCGCAGCTGGTGACCACGGCTTTCAATCGCTGATCAAAAGCTGCTGTGAACAGCGAATTATGCCCCCCCAGCGAATGTCCGATGCAGCCGATCCGGTCCGGATCAACTTCCGGAAGACTCTGCAGCAGATCGACAGCGCGCAGGTTATTCCAGACAGCTTTCATGGATCCACTCACATACCCCGCAGCTGCGCCCTTTGTCGCAAAATCATAAGGATAATCGCCGAATGAAGGGTAGTCCGGGACCAGACAGACAAAACCCGCTTCGGCCAGTTCCTTTGCATAGTGCAGGTTCGGCAGTCCTCCAAGTCCGGCCGGTTCACCCTTGCCGATCCCGGTGGTCTGGTGCAGACACAGCATCGCAGGTCTGCGCTGTTGCTTTTGAGGCACCAGCAGCAAAGCTGGTACGCGGTCACCTGGTTCCGCTGCAAACGAGATCCGCCGTTCCACATATGTACCGCGGTCCACTTCCGACAACACCTCAGGATCCAGCGGACAGCGACGAAGACTGTCCGGGAGCGGCCCCATGGCAAGGCTCATGCCCTCCAGCGTATGCTCGCGACGGAGTGCCGCCAGAAACGGTGAAGTGACGGGTTGTCGCTGACCGTCCACGATCACCGTCATCGCATCCGTATGCACATAGGTCGTCGCCGTAATATTCGTCCCTTCCACGGCAACCACCGCGTTCTCAGCAGTTCTGTCAGCCTGAACCACACGCAGATTTTCCAGCCAGTACACGCCTCGCTGATCAGCCATCACAAGATCCGCATCGCCGTCCTGATCGAGATCTTCCAGCTTCGGATCGACTCCCAGAGCCGCCGCTCCGCCGCGGCTGATAAGTCGCTTTTGCCACGCACGCTGCTCCGGAACATACTCGTACGAGGCAATCTCCAGCGGCGCCCATTCACCGATGTCCACACCATTGTGTCCGCGGTCACGGGAGCCGGTGATCACTTCCACCTGACCGTTTCCGTCGAGGTCACCGACGAGCAGACTGTGGTTCTGGCCGGTCTGCGAATCGATCACGTGCCGCAGCCACCTGCGCTCACCGGAAGATGCCGAGAGCTGTTCGAGCCAGCAGATCCCCAGCTGATGCCCGCGTCCCCAGACGATGTCGCTGTCCCCGTCACTGTCCACATCCAGAACAACAATCGGGATGGATGCATCCCTCCCAAGACTGAATTCGGAGTGAAACACCCAGCGTTCCCGCCGCCGATCTGCAGGCGCTTCCGCCCAGCCGTGGGGCCCCACGACATCACCGCGGCCGTCCCCATTGATGTCTCCAAATCCCACACCGTGTCCAGCCAGTTCTTCCGGAAGCGGATGCCGCTGCCAAACCGGCTGAGCACCCGCCTGCAGACTCCACCAGGATGCAAACTCCATCCCGTTCGGGAGCACATCCGGCAGACCATCGCCGTCGATGTCGAACAGGCGCCCGGTTTCCATGGGACCGGGACGATCAATCACCGTTCGCTCCCAGACCGCCCCCTGCAGCGCAGCTGTCGGGCCGGGATTGCGAATCCAGTAGAGCGATTCACTGCGGTAGTTGGCGCTGATCAGGTCCGGATCGCCATCGTGGTCCACATCGAGCGGCAGACTGGAATAATTGTCCTGACGCCCCCGAATGACCTCCACCTCACGCACTGCATACCGCTGCCACTGCGGTGCTGCATACCAGCTGCCGCCAGCCACGATGTCGAGGTCACCGTCACCGTCGACGTCCATCACCGCACAGGAACTGTTGGGGTTGGAAGCGTCAATGGTGTGACGAACAAACGGCAGCACCTCATCCGCTGACGCCTGACTGCAGCAGAGCAGCAACACAGTGAACCAGATGCGAAATTGCATAAATGCGTTCCGGGTCCGTGACTGGGCAGAACAGTGATCGTCCGAAGAGAATGTGTCGGCGATTCGCAGCGTGGAGTGTGTCAGAATTTCGGCCGAGCGGCAAATGTGCAACGCACCTCAGGGCATGCAGCTCCAATCATCAGCGGTACGGCGCAAGTCGTCCGGCATCGCCCGCGACACGGCGCAGCCGCCTGATTACTGGTGTCTCTTTGTGTTGACTCCTTCAGCACCATATCACCGAAAGCGGCACCATATCGCTTAATCCCGATTTCTCAGTTGAACGATTCCGGGATTACACTTCCGACGGTCTTCTGCGGGCGGGAAGACCACGTTAATCACGCGCCCCGGCAAGGGGGTGTGGGAGGGAATCGTACCGGAGAACATGGTATCGGAGAACATCAGCACAGGAGGGATTAACTGTCCGCTGCAAAGGTGCGGCGTTCAGCCGCCGCATCCGCCACCGCCACATCCACCACCTCCGCATCCACCACCGCCACAGCCGCCGCAGCCTGCGCATCCGCCACCGCTACTGCCGCATCCGT
>CAZLOQ010000145.1:6855-8000 GCA_964561125.1 uncultured Chitinophaga sp.
CCACCGCCACAGCCGCCGCAGCCTGCGCATCCGCCACCGCTACTGCCGCATCCGTCTCCGCTACTGCTACTGCTACTGCAACCACCGCCGCAGCTGGAGCCCACCGAGTTAAGATGTTCCGACAACCTCACTCTGACAAAGCTGGCCGTTTCGTGGAATTCCGGGAGCGTCACTGCGAAAGCTGTTCCGGCGAGTGCAATCTGCAGCATCAGCGGTTCGGTGAGAGCAGATGTGGTGCCGCCGGACGCGGAGTGGTTGTTATCAGCGGACGTGGCAGCATGGAATGCATCTGACTGCTTTTGTTTCAGCACCCGGCGTCCTGCGGGCGTGATCCATGAGGATCGGAAATTCGCAATACCGCAGTAGACGACTGCGAGGAGAGACCAGGCAAATGGAAACAGGAAGGCCGGGAACTGCCGGAAGGCAACGGCGAGCGGGAAACAGAGCAGGAGGGGCAGGCAGGCGAGCGCCAGCAGTTGTTCGCTCCAGAGGCGGGATGGGTATCGCAGGCCGGCGATCTGCAGTCGCCGAACGGCAGTGTCGTAGTGGGGTTTGAGTCGTGGGACCAGAGCCTCAACGCTGTTATGTTTCCGGAGGTTCGCGAGTACGAACTGATCAATTTCAGCGGTCGGCGGACTACAGTCTGGTACTGGCTCCAGCATCCGCGGGAGGTACCAGTGGGGTTTGCCCATGCGCACACATTGCCGGGACTTCAGGCGCAGTAAGGAGAGGATTGCCAGACGGCGAGCTCCGCCGGCGAGTACTGCGATGTCCTCAACAGTCAGTTGTGACAGCGTTTCGGCGGCCTGAGGGGTTTCTTCTGGCGGTGCAGCATGGCCCGAGGTTGTTTTAAGTCGTTTCGTCTTTGCGACCACCCGGATGACAATTGTTATGGTGAGTGCCGCATGCAGAAATAACGCTGCATAGGCGATGGAGGGGAAGCGGGCGAGTTGATCCAGCGTTTGCTGAAGATCGACCTTTGGGGCTGCTGTGGCGAGCAGTAAAGTGCAGCCCGGGAGGATCAGCATGAGGATTGCAGTGACCAGTATTGAAACCACTGCAGCGGAGGGGCGAGGCATGAGCCAGTGTTGTCCGGCGTTATACCATTTCCAGTCATTCGAGGGAGCGAAGCGTTTTTCCGGAGC
>CAZLOQ010000145.1:8100-15458 GCA_964561125.1 uncultured Chitinophaga sp.
GTCCGGCGTTATACCATTTCCAGTCATTCGAGGGAGCGAAGCGTTTTTCCGGAGCGGGCCAGCGAGGATACAGAACCGCTTGTATTCGAGGATGACCCGCTCAGCAAACAGCAGTGACCAGCGATTTTCGCGCGCCAGTCGAGCGGCAAATGTGAATTCTTTCAGGCCGGGGTCAATTTCAAAGTCTTCGACACGCCGGATGAAGTCGGCAAGCGATTCGGACATGGATTTCCTCTCTGGCATTGGCTGTGCCGACGACCGCTGCGTCGGTCAGGTCCGCTGAGACAAGTCTTCTGGAAAACGGCGAATGTCTGCCGCCGGATCAGGGGATCAGCTGCGGATACCGGGATTTTTTGAGAATCGATTCGTGACGGAGGGGAGCAGCGTGAAGCGGACGGTGGCGTGGTCGAGGGTAACCAGTGGGGCAGTCGACAGATGGTGAACGGACAGCAGGCAGTGAATTGCAGAGAGGAAAGCCGGGCATGAGCCATACGGGGCGGCTTTCATTTTCGGTGTGGGGGCTGTATCGTCAAGGATTTGCAGATTTCCTTTTCGGTGTCACAAGGTAAACGGAGTCAGACCGTGAAAGCCGTGAAAGAGGCGGGCTTCAGCGCACCCGACAATACCAGTCACCGCCTGCCAGCCGGCAGGTTTTGTGCAGGACTGCTGCTGTTCCTCTGCTGCAGCTCACTGCCGGCTGCGGAACTCCCGTGGATCATCGTCAACGGGGCTGGCACCGGGTTCGAGGAAGCTGGTACCGGACGAGTCTTCGATGCTTCCGGCTTCAACTACGACCACGACCGTTCCGGCCGACTCATCGAAGACTACTGGCACACCGAATGGCCGACCATTGTGGAGGACTTTCGGGAGATGCGGGAACTTGGTGCGCGCGTGGTGCGTATTCACCTGCAGTTCGGGCGTTTGATGGAATCCCCTGAGATGGCTCGCGAAAGTGAGCTTCTGCAGCTCCGGAAACTGCTTGAGCTTGCCCGCGAGACCGGCCTGTACCTGAACATTACCGGACTTGGCTGCTACCACAGGCACGACGTTCCCGACTGGTATGACGGACTGTCTGAAGGCGATCGCTGGGCCGCGCAGCGAGTTTTCTGGGAAGCCGTTGCCCGTACCTGTCACGACTCCCCGGCCGTCTTCTGCTATGACCTGATGAACGAGCCGGTGGTGGGAGGCGAGCAGCCCGCAGCAGACTGGCTTGGCCCGGCATTTGCCGGCAAGCATTTTGTGCAGTTCATCGCGCGATCCACACAGGGGCGGAAACGCACGGAGGTGGCGACAGCCTGGATTGCACAACTGGTATCCGCCATTCGCCGGACGGACTCGCGTCATCTGATCACGGTGGGACTGGTGGACTGGAGTCTGTCGCGGCCTGGACTGACCTCCGGCTTCGTCCCTGCAGCCGTCGCTGAAAAGCTTGATTTTATCAGCGTTCATCACTATCCGGAAACAGACAAGCTGGCGATCACTGAAGAAGTGCTGCAGGGCTTTCAGACAGGTAAGCCCCTGGTGGTCGAGGAAACGTTTCCGCTGAAGTGTGCCCCCGAACAGCTTGACGACATTGCTCGCCGCATCCCGAATGTGGCCGGCTGGATCAGCTTCTACTGGGGCAGGCGGATTGATGAATATCAGCCGCCGACGTCCATCGGCGATGCAATCACCAGTGACTGGCTCGGACGATTTTCGTCCTTCCTGACAGACAGTCCGCTCGTACGGATGATGGCTGGCCACTTGCTGCGAAATCCTGACGGAAAGGCCGCTTTTGCGGTGGACCTGGGGGCCTGGAGTCAACCGTTCTCCGGCCTCCCGATTGGAGTATTCGATTCCGGAATCGGGGGCCTGACCGTGCTCGAGGCAATTCTTGCCGCCGACCACTTCCGGAATGACTCCCTGCAGCCGGGGCCCGATGGTCTGGCGGACTTCCGCAACGAACGCTTCATCTACCTCGGCGATCAGGCCAATATGCCCTACGGCAACTACTCGTCCGCCAATCGCTCCGACTTCCTCAGGGAGCTCATTCTCAAGGACGCCGCATTTCTGCTGGGACGCCGCATTCACCCGTCCCCCGCAAACCCCGGCGAAGTGCTGCAGCCACGCTATGACAAACCGCCGGTCAAAGCGATTGTGATCGCCTGCAACACGGCAACCGCCTGGGGACTTGAAGAAATCCGACAGCTCACTGAGAAGCTGAAGATTCCAGTGCTGGTGCTGGGAGTGGTTGATTCCGGAGCGGCCGCGGTGGTTGAACAGACTCAACCCGATCAGCAGCGAACCATTGCAGTGCTCGCCACAGTCGGCACCTGCAGCAGCAACGCCTGGCCCCGGGCCCTTGAACGCAGCCTTGGTCTGGCTGGTCGACGCCAGGCTGTCATCGTCCAGCAGGGTTCACGCGGCATGGCCGGCGCCATTGAAGGTGACCCCGCTTTCGTTTCTCAAACCGAAACTCGCCCCGCCTATGCCGGTCCGGCTGTGGGACATGCCGATGCACCTCTCGACACCGGACTCCTCGAAGCCTACGGGTTCGATCCCGCCGGGCTCCGCGGTCGGCTCGACCAGCCCGGATCGCTCCAGCTCAATTCCGTCTCCAACTACATCCGCTACGACGTGCTCACCCTGGCAGAGCGTTACCGTCAGAGCGGTGGCAGTTCGCCGATTGATACACTGGTCCTTGGATGCACTCACTTTCCCCTTGTGCAACAGGAAATACTCACAGAGTTTCAGCGTGTCCGGCAGCTGGAGAAAGACGGACATCACCCCTGGAAGATGCTGATCGCCGACCGGATTGACGTGGTTGATCCAGCCAGCCTTGTCGCGCAGGACTTGTTTCGCCGTCTTGCGGAAACACGGCTGTTCGCTGCCCACCCGGGAATCGACCGGCCGGCTGCTGCCCCGCATTTGTTCTGCATTTCGGTGCCCAATCCTCGCTGCCCGCAAGCAGTCCTCACCACAACCGGAGGATTGGATGCCGCTTACAAATACAGTCGGCTCCCCGGCCAGTTGCAGATTGAGGACACGATCATGGTGCCGATGACCGGGGAGCTTTTGCCTGCTTCCGGGCTGGAGCTGATCCGTCGGCATCTGCCGGAGGTTTCGCGACGGTTTGACGCGGGGAGATAGGTATCGACGCGGGCGGCGCGGACCACCGAGGAGCTGTCCTGGCGATCCAGAGACACGCGGGCGAATCCGGCGTCAGGCGCATAAAGAAGCCCTTCGGCGGTGGGGGTGAGTCGGGTGTGGGGATGAACGGGAGAGGCACTGGGGATTGCTGAGGCGGCTGGGTCACCGTGGATCAGCGTTGTTCTCAATGTTCAACACCAAACTCAGCCGCCGAAGGGCTACTGGGCGAGTGAGTGGAAAGCACATATCATGCCAGTTCCCAATTAATGCACAGAATGTGACTGAGGGGAACGCGATTCGGGAATTGAGTTCTGAAACTGAATCAAACTTCACCAAAAAACCGGATTTTCCCTCGCTTTTTTCGGCGCCGAAACTTTTCGGCGCTTGCATCGACAGCGCCGACGCCATAGGCTTCGGTCAAGTTTCGGCGCCCGGCCTGTATTTCGGCGCCGAAGCAAAGGCGCCGAAGTTTGGGGGTGAACGACGTGTTTTTCCCGCAGTCAAAGACCAGCAATCCGGTCGATCAGCGAGTGTTTTTGGGCACTTGTCTGAGCTTGATTGTGGTGTATTGCGTGGTTGTGCTGTGGTATGTGGCGACGTTTCCTGACGTGGGCATTCGCTGCCTGCTTCCGGAGTCTGCGCGTGCGGGTTCGGGGATTGAGATCCGGCGTTACGAGGAGGTAGCGGGCGAGCCCACGTCTCCGGTTCCCGGTCCGGGCGACAGCCTGCTGAGTCTGAACGGGCAGCCGATCTCGACATATTACGACTTTGCTCAGGCGTTACAGGGGCTGCGTTTTGCGAAGATTCCTCCTGGCGGTCAGTTGGCTCCGGGTTCAGACCCGGCTGCGTTGAGGGTGCCGCCACTGGTCGAAATTTACTCCCGCGATCCTGCTGGTCAGTCGCGTCGGCTGGTTGAGATCATTTACATCTCGGGGCAGGCTTCGCCGGGCCGTCCGGCATTACCGCAGCGAACTTATCTGCCGGTGCGTCCGGTGCGGATTGCTGAGATCTCGATGACGATCGTGTGGTTTGGCTGTCAGCTGAGTATTCTGGCATTGGCGATGTCTTCATGGTGGTACCGGCCATCAAGTCGTGTGACGTATGCGTTCTGTCTGATGAGTTGTTTTTCGATGGGGGCATTTGTTCCAGGATTTCACTGGTGGATGCTGGTGGGCAACCCGTTGCTGAACGTGCCTTTCATTATCAGTGCGGGGTTGCTGCCGGCCTTGATTCTCGATTTTTTCCTTGTGTTTCCGAGGGAATCCGATCGATTGCGTGACTGGCGCCGGTGGACGGCGGTGGCGGTGTATCTGCCGATGGGTCTGATGAGTCTGCTGATTGTGCTGACGTACTGGTCTGGCTGGGCATTGAACGGTCGTTCTTCGGCGGGTGAGTTAACTGTGCTGCAGAAGCTGGGGGCGATTTCGCAGCTGTTATTTCGCGGGAGCATTTCGCTGCAGACGCCGGCCGCAGCTGCGAATGTACTGCTGGCGGCCTTACGGCATCAGGTGCAGGCAGCGATCGGGATTGCGTCTTTGTATTTTGCGGCCACAGTTTTTCGTCTGGGTCGTGGCCTGCTCAGCAGCAGTACTCCGCGTGAGCGTCGGCAGGTGGTGGCGATTCTCTGTGCTGCTCTGCTGGCGACAGTACCGATTGGTTACACGTTGTTTCTGGCCTTCTTCCGTGAGGTGGATTTCGCACTCGGGAGTGCTCAGCTGCCGATGTTCATTGCCAGCATGCTGTTCATGGCCGCGTATTCTCATGGCATGCTGCGAGATCGGCTGATGCTGGCGGAGGACGTGGACGACCGCAGTCGGCGTTATGTGGCGATGTCGCTGCTGGTGTCGGGCGGGATTGCAGTGGTTCTGGCGTGTGGCGGTGTGATGGCGCATCTCTGGAGTCTGCCCCTGAATTCCTCCACGACCCAGCAGATTTCGTTGTTTCTGATTCTGCTGCTGGCAACGGGACTGAGTTTGTGGGCGCGTGACCGTCTTCAGGCTGTTGTGGACCGGCGTTTCTTCAGCGAGAAGTATCAGCTGGACCGGGCCATGCAGGCGCTCAATCGGTCTGCCGCATATCTTGCCGACCCTTCCGCCATGGCCGAACTGACGCTCAGAACCTGTGCAGACGTGATGGCTTCATCGTGGTCAATGATGTTTGTGCGTGACGGTCATGGAACATTCCGGCTGATTGGCAGTCGTGGTGCCGTTCAGGCGCCGGCTCAGTTGCCCGCTGAGCAGCTCCGTGAGATCCAGTTTGAATCCGCTGTGATTCCCCGTCTGCCGGCGCTCAATCGGGATTCCATGGACGCAGCCCAGCAGCTGCTCCACAACCACCGTGCGGAGCTGCTCTGCCGTCTTGTGGGTGACGACGGACTGCATGGTGTGATACTTCTGGGGCGGCGTGAATCGGGTCTGGCATATTCGGCTGAGGACTTTGCGTTTCTGCAGGCGATGGCCCAGATGAGCGTTCTTGCGCTGCACAGTTCCCGTGCCAACCAGACCATGGCGAGACTCAACGCGGAACTCAAGTCGAAAATGGAGAATATTGCTGAGCAGCAGCGGCAGCTCACCGCGCTCCGCGCCGAGCTCACCCTGCTCCAGCGGGAGGCTGGTCAGCATCCTGTGCAGCAGGGTGATCTGCAGCTCGATCGCGAAGGAGTTCGGGGTGGCAGCCCTGCACTGCTGACCGTGCTTGATCAGGTGCGCAAGGTGGCCCGCAGTGACTCCACGGTGCTCATTCGCGGCGAAAGCGGCACGGGCAAAGAACTGCTCGCTCGCGTCATTCACCGCAACAGCGACCGTGCAGGCGGCAGCCTGATCTGCGTCAACTGCGCTGCCCTTTCACCCTCACTCCTCGAAAGCGAACTTTTCGGGCATGTTCGCGGCGCGTTTACTGGCGCGCATGTCGACAAGCCGGGCCGCTTCCAGGCCGCCCACAACGGCACTCTGTTCCTTGATGAGATCGGCGACGTACCGCTTGAAACCCAGGTGAAGCTGCTGCGAGTGCTCCAGGAACGAAAATTTGAACCTGTCGGCAGCGACCGCACTGTCGAGGTGAATGTGCGGCTCATCGCAGCCACCAATCGCAACCTTGAAGAACTCATTCGCAGCGGACAGTTCCGCGAAGACTTCTTCTATCGGCTGAATGTTGTTCCACTGACGCTCCCGCCACTCCGCGAACGCCGCGAAGACCTCCCGGAACTCGTCTTCTACTTCCTCAGCCGCTCCGCCCGCAAATCGCACAAACAAATCCGTCAGATTGACCCCGCCGCTCTTGAATCGCTCCAGCAGCACGCGTGGCCGGGCAACATCCGCGAACTCGAAAATGTCATCGAACGCGCTGTGGTGCTCGCCGAAAGCGAAATTATCACCCTAGACGATCTTCCGCCGGAACTTCGTCAGCACGCAGGCACACTGCAGCCCACTCGCTCCTCGCCTGCCTCCGCGTCGATCACCAGCGAACTGCGCCCCGTGAAAAGCCTCGCTCGACGTGCCCGATCAGCAGGCGGCAGTACCCTCGGTGCCCCCGCCCACGCCTCCGCTGCTGCTCCCGACACACCCCCTGAAATCTCGCCCGCCGAAGAAGAACGAATGCTCCGCGATGCGCTCCTGAAATCCGCCGGCAACAAAGCCGTGGCCGCCCGCAGCCTGAACCTGCCTCGCAGCACCTTCTTCAGCAAGTGCCGACGTTACGGGATTTCGTAGCTGGACAGCGCCAGGTTCGACGTTCCGTGAGTCCGTCCCGGAGGGTGCAGCACGTCGAAAATATGGATGTGGTAAGGTTTTGAACAATCCCTCTGTCACCTCTGCGATTCATCCGTGTGAGCGGGGGCTGGCGGGGTCAGGTGAGCCGGGCGTGGGGGTAGCGGCGATGTGAAACGTCGTAACCGTTCACAGCAGGACGACGGCAGACCAGACAAACTCAGGCAAAGACGCGAGTAGGTAAAGTCCTCGAGTGGCACGACAGCTGCAGGTCAAGACCGCTACTCACCGCTGCGCCTTTGCGTGAAGCTGCTGACTTCTTCACAACAAAGTGCATGGCACCTTATGCCGCATTTCCTCACGCCGCATTTCGAAATCACGGCTCCCCGACGGGCTTGTCCCAATCCTGTTCGGCACAAATATTGCTGGTGGGCGGCGGATTTTGAGATCAAAATATTAACACATTCTTGACTTGCGCCCTGCGCCCAAACCTGCCAGGCTAACCCCATGGCAGACCATGCAGAC
>CAZLOQ010000146.1:0-10567 GCA_964561125.1 uncultured Chitinophaga sp.
TGGGAAGTGAGAAGTGAGAAGTGAGAAGTGGGAAGTGGGAAGTGGGAAGTGGGAAATCAACTTTTATCAGGGAAAGGGAATGAATATGGCCGTGGACATAAGTCGTGTGCAGCGAGTGGTTTTGGACGATGCGATTCGTCGGGCGCGGGGGTTGCAGGCGTCGGGGCAGTCGGAAGCGGCGGTGGCGGCGTGGGAACATGCTGCGCGGCAGGCGGAGGCATATGCGGGGAGTGCGGTGAGTGACACGGAGCGGGAGCGACGGCGTTTGGTGGTGCTGGACATTCTGCAGCAGGCTGCATTGTTGCGGCAACCTGCTCGTCCGCTTCGCAGAGCCGCGACTGCGGGTGGTACAGCGGCGGAAACAGAGTCCGTTGATGAATTTCGTGAAGCAGCACGGCGGCTGATTCATCGTTCGACGGTGACCTTTGCGGACATCGCGGGGCTGGAGAGCACGCGTCACGATCTGCAGTCGGCATTTGCTCTGGCGTTTGCTCAGGCGCCCCCCGGAGTGCAGCTTCCGCGGATTCGCAACCTGCTGTTTTATGGTCCGGCGGGTTGTGGCAAGACGTTGCTGGCAGCGGCAGCCAGTAATGGGCTGGATGCGACATTCTTTTCGGTGAAGGTGTCGGATTTGTTATCGCGGTATTACGGAGATTCTCCGAAGCTGGTGCAGGCGTTGTATGACGAAGCGCGCAGCCATGGCAACAGTGTGGTGTTTCTGGACGAATTCGATGCTCTGGCCGCCACCCGCAGCTCGGCCGACAGTTCGGCCGACCGACGGTTACTCGTGAGCCTGCTCACGGAGCTGGATGGATTGAACGAGAAGGATGGCAGCAGTCATGTGATTACGATTGCGGCGACGAATCGTCCGTGGGATCTGGACGACGCGATTCTGAGCCGTTTTGAAAAGACCATCGCGATACCGCTCCCGGACGACGCGGCACGCGTGGCGCTGCTGAGACTGCAGCTGCAGGACCGGGGATATGTTGTGGCGATTTCGGAGCAGCGGCTGCTGGAGTCGACTCGCGGGCTGTCGGGGCGTGAGATTTCGCATCTGTGCAAGCTGATGATCGAGTCGATGATGCACGAGGCCAATCCGGAGCTGGCGGGAGTTTCACTGGCCGGCCTGCGGGCGCTGCAGCAGTTTCAGTTGCGGATTGCGCCGCTGGAAGACAGGCATCTGGAGACTGCTCGCAGCCGCATTCAGCCGCGCACGACGGAGGAGATGGTGAAGCTGTTTGCGGTGTGGGGTGAGGAGTCGTCGGTATCAGCCGCTGGGCGTTAGCCCCGGTTGGCGTTTTGTGGTGGATGTTAACCGGACGCTAACGCGTTCCGGCTGATGAAATCGGGGACATGTCATTCAAGTCATCACGTGAACAACAGGAAGCAGGACCATGGCACTATTCGGATTATTTCGCAGCCGTGCGGAGCGGGACGCGGAGCTGAAGGCGCGGGTGCGTCAGGGGACGCTGAAGATCAATCGTTTTGTGCAGCAGCTGACGCGGCAGGCGGACGAGTATGCGGCGTTGGCGCGGCGGGCGTGGGAGCTGGACGATGAGGAGCAGTTCCGGGTGCTGGCGGGGGGCTATCTGAAGTGCCTTGAGACGGTGAATCGCTGGGAGCGTTATGTGGTGCGACTGAAGGCGCTGGAGCTGCGGCGAGGGGAATCCGAGGCGACTCGGGAGTTTCTGTCCAGCATGAATGCGCTCACGGCCTCGATATTGAACGGCGTTCGTCCCGAGCAGGTGGCGATGCTGGGGACGGAGATGGAGGCGGCGATTGTGCGGTCTGAGGAGTTATCGGAATCGCTGGCGACGACGATTGACGGGGCAGCGGATGTGGTGTCCAGCGGGGATCTGCGGGACACGGCCGCGCTGCTGAAGCTGGTGCCACCCGGGAATCCGGGCGCTGTGAAATCGCCGGGGCAGCGCACACGGACCGATGCGGAATTCTGGGCGGCGGTGGAAGGCCAGCGGGCGGGGACGAAGACCAGTACCGGGCCGCATTTCTGAAGTTTGCGACAGGATCACTGCGTTTTGTGTGTGAAGTGGAACTTCGATGCTGTAGAATTACTACCAATGCGAGCGGTACGGCGCAAGCCGTCCGGTTACGATCGCGACTGTGGCGTAACCGGAGGGCTTGCGCCCTGCCGCTTCTGATTGGAATATCACAAAATGAAAGCGGTGCGGCGCGAGCCGTCCGGTTATGCCTCCCATGCATTCCGAAAACAACATCCCCACTGGCGATTTCAGCGACCTGCAACCGGACCGTTACGTCGGTCGATTTCGCCTGGTGCGGCATCTGGGTGAAGGTGGTTTCGGCGTTGCCTGGCAGGCAGCGGATCCGAAGAAGCAGGACGAACATCGTGGCGGTGAAGTGGTGCTGAAATTCCTGCACCCGGAATACCGTCGTCACGCAGAGGTGGTTGCCGACTTCAAAGAGTCGTATCGCAGGGTTCAGAAGCTGATTCATCAGTGGATCTGTCCGCTGTTTGACCTTGAAGAGGACGCGCGTCACGGTGTATTCCAGGTGATGGCCTATGTTCCCGGAATGACGCTGCATAGATATCTGCGGAAGGTGGATCCGGAAGACCGCGGTGTGAGCATGGACGAGGTGCAGCGGTGGCTGCGTCCTGCAGCACAGGCTCTTGATTTTGCACATGGCAAGGGCATCGTGCACCGCGATATCAAGCCGGCGAATCTGATGGTCAATCCGGATACGGGTGAATTAACGGTTCTGGATTTTGGCCTTGCAGCGGATCTGCAGCGGTCGCTCGCTTCGCAGCCCAGCCAGACAGGAATCCCGGTGCGTGGGACACCAATTTATATGCCGCCGGAACAATGGCGGGGGCAGCGCAGTGAACAGCGGTCGGCATTGGATCAATACAGCCTTGCCGTGGTCGCCTGGCAGATGCTTACCGGGGCACCGCCATGGGAAGGTGACCGCGAAACCGTGCGTCTGGCCGTGCTGAACGACCCGTTGCCACAACTGCCGCAACGATTTGGACATCTGCAGGGTGTCTTTGAAAAGGCGATGGCGAAGGATTGGAAGCAGCGATTTGGCAGGGTCGTGGAATTTGTTGATGCTCTGGCTGCCGGCGGTATCGGTGTGCAAGCGCCAAAGAAGTCGCTGACGCAACAGCTTGAAGAACGCCGTCAGTCACTGTCACGGGCGCATGCCCAGGCAAGACAGCTGCAGAAGCAGGGACACTACGCGGCGGCGGTCAAGGTACTGGAGGGCCTGGATGAGGCATTGTGGGGCCAGCGGGATGAACAGTTGCTGCAGCAGTGCATCGCCAGCCGGGATCTCGTGCAGGTATTGCGGAAGCAGGTCGAAACGGCGGTGCAGAAACTGGAACTGCACGGGTTGCGGCCGGTGGTGGAGGAATTGGTGGGGTTGGAGCCGGGTGAGGAGGAGTGGGGGCGGCTGTTGGGGAAGTTGCCGAAGGAAGAGGTGAAACCGGATGCGAAGGTGTCCGAACAGGGTGACGCGGCAGCGGCAAATAAGGCCGCCGTTACCCCGCCGGGAAAGCCAGCACCGGCAGAGACTCCGCGATCGGGCGGCTGGTTCGGTGGGTTGTTTCAATCGGATACAAGCAACGTGAAGTCTGCAGGCCCGGTGGCTGCGGCAGCCCCCGCGGCGCAACCGACAGTAGTTGCTGCGGCACCGCGTGAACAAGCGCCCGTGGTTGCCAGCGGCTCCAGCCCGCTGGTGGCACCGTTCGATGCAGCCGCGGCACGCGCGGGTCAGGCAGCCTGGGCGAAGGCACTGGGGCGACCTGAGGAGTGGACGAACAGCCTCGGGATGAAGTTTCGGTTGATTCTGCCGGGCACGTTCACGATGGGACGCAGCAGTGGCGATGGGCCTGCCGACGAACTTCCGCCCCACAAGGTGACGCTGACAAAGGCGTTTTGCGCGGGGGTACACACGGTGACGCAGGGGCAGTGGCAGTCGCTGATGGGCACGACGCCGTGGAAGGGACAAGACTGGGTCAAGGAGGGCACGGACATTGCGGCGACGTATGTGTCATGGGAGGATGCTGTTGAATTCTGTAAACGTCTGAGTGCAAAGGATGGCAAGCGTTATCGTCTGCCGACGGAGGCGGAATGGGAATGGTTTTGCCGCGCTGGTGCGACAACACGTTTTAATTATGGGGATGACGAAAAGCGTTTGGGTGAGTATGCGTGGTATTTCGGCAACACGTGGAATGTTGATGATGCGTACGCGCACCGTGTCGGTCAGAAGGCTGCCAATGCGTTTGGGCTTTACGATACTCTTGGTAACGTCTGGGAGTGGTGCAGTGACTGGTATGACGAGAAGTATTACGCCAGCTCACCCGGTATCGATCCAACGGGGCCGCTCTCGCCGCTCTCTGGGTCTTTCCGCGTTTTGCGGGGCGGCTCGTGGGGCGACGGACCGTACTACGTTCGTTGTGCGAGCCGCGACTACAATACCCCGGACGACCGTAACGACGGCGTCGGTTTTCGGTTGGTATTAGAGTAGTGTGTTTGTGTTTTCCGAGTTATTCCTCAGCGATTCGATCTCTGGTGACTCTGGCACTCTGACCTCTGTGATTCTGTCCTCTGTCCCCTCTGAAACCGCGGGCGAAGCCCGCGCACGAGTTTGGCGAATGGCGAATGGCGAATGGCGAATGGCGAATGGCGAATGGCGAATGGCGAGTAGCGAATGAAAGCGGCAGGGTACAAGCCCGCCGGCAGGGGTTACTGCGGGCATTGCAGTGCGTGGGATGAGTAACACCGGACGGCTTGCGGCGTACCGCTTTTATTGGCAGGCGGTTGTTGGGTCTGTGGATCACCTTTCAGGTGACGCCAATTCCGGTCAGCCGCACGATCTTTCATCGCACATTCGAGATGGCCCGGTCCAAATTCAGCCCCACCAGCAGGTGGTAATGACGCGACAACGAGTCCATCGATCCGACTCAAAAAAACGCTGATTGTCGCATGTTGAAATCCCCGGTGAATTCAGCTACTTCCGAAAGATCCTGGTCCTGGCTGAAGATCAAGGCGACATCGCACGTGTTGTCCCGTGCAGCGGCGACGATATCAAGCGCGAGCCGTACGTTGATAGGCGTATTTCGCCGCGTAGAACAAATTCTGGCCGTCAAAAAAGGCAACAGCTGGTTTGACAGGGGGCTCACCAGGCATGGGAGGCCTTCGGTGCCAAGGCCGCAAAAGCAGAACCCCGCCGAAGGCCTTGCGGCGTGTCCGACGGGGGGTAGATGCCAAGAGGATCGGCTGGATTCATTGGGAAGTCAAGGCAAAAAGAGACGAGCCTCTGTGTGCTGAAGAGTTTCACGAGGATTCTGAGTTCTATTTGCCTGGCGATTGGGAAGAGGCACGTGATGAGGTCGTTCTGACGCTTCGCGTCGCAGGCGAGGGTAAGAGCCGGATGCGGTTATTGGGCACGTGCGGATCTGTGCGCGGGAGGGGCCGCCCGAAAGGGCGGTCCCTGTTGCGACCGAGGCATTGAGATTACAGGGGCAGTGGGGGTGGGGGCCGGAGGCGAATGGTTGTTTGCGGCCTGGGGGGGCCTGGTGGGCGGTGGGTTATTCGTCTGTAGATTCGGATTCGGCTTCAGCTTCGGCTTCGGCTTGTGGTCCGGCAGGGGAGTTGAGGTTTTTGAGGGTGAGGATGCGTTGTTTGATTTCTTCGCAGACGGCGGGGTTATCCTGGAGGAATTGGCGAGCGCGGTCGCGTCCTTGTCCGAGCTTTGTGCTGCCGTAGTTAAACCAGCTGCCGCTGCGATCGACGATTTTGTTTTCTGTGGCGAGGTCGAGGAGGTCGGCTTCGTAGCTGATGCCGCAGTGGCTGTACATGTCGAATTCGGCCACGCGGAAGGGTGGAGCGACTTTGTTTTTGACGATTTTGACTCGCATGCGCATCCCGATGGTGGTTTCGCCTTCTTTGAGTTGGTTGATGCGGCGGACGTCGAGTCGGCAGGAGCTGTAGAATTTGAGTGCCCGGCCGCCGGGTGTGGTTTCGGGGCTGCCGAACATGACGCCGATTTTTTCGCGGATCTGGTTGATGAAGACGACGGTCGCGCGAGCGCGTGAGATGGCGCCGGTGAGTTTTCGCATGGCCTGGCTCATCATGCGGGCCTGGAGGCCGACGTGGGAGTCCCCGATTTCGCCGTCGAGTTCGGCTTTGGGGACGAGTGCGGCAACGGAGTCGACAACGATGATGTCGACGGAGTTGGATTTGACGAGCATTTCGGCGATCTGGAGCCCTTCTTCGCCGTAGGAGGGCTGGCTGACGAGCAGTTCGTCGAGGTTGACACCGAGCCGGCGGGCCCATTGGGGGTCGAGTGCATGTTCGGCGTCGATGAAGGCGGCGATCCCGCCTTCTTTCTGAGCGCTGGCGATGGCGTGCAGGGCGAGCGTTGTTTTGCCGCTGGATTCAGGGCCGAAAAGCTCAAGGATGCGGCCGCGAGGAAAACCGCGACCGCCAAGGGCGAGGTCCAGAGACAGGGAACCGGTGGAAATGCCGGGGAAGCCACCGATGTTTTCGGTGGCGTCCAGTTTCATGATCGAACCCTTGCCGAACATTTTTTCAATCTGGCCGACTGTGTTTTCGAGCAGAGCCTGGTGTTCGTTCTGAGGTTTGGCAGGAGCTTTTTTTGAGGGCTTGGCGACCATGGGAGAGGTTCCTGAAGAGAGGACAAAGGAGCGATTTGGGGAGTGTATTGGCAGACCGGCAGCGAATGCGACCGGAATCCGGAATTGAGGATGACCGTGTTGTTTTGGGATTTGCAAAATGGCCATTTTGGGCGCGTGGATGAGTGCACGGAACAGTTTAGTGGTGAATGGTGTATTTGTCAATGCCTTTTTCGGATTTTTATTCGTAGTACGTGAGGAGTTCTTGTTGGCTCCCTTACATTCTATCTGCAGAGATGGCATGGTGCACCAGAATTGCGAGGTTTCTGCCACTGTTTTCCGCCATTTTGTCGGATGAAACCGGATTCAGCCGCTCGCGGGCGGCTGTCGCAGCCGCAGTTCTTCAGTGGCCAGTTTCAGCTGCAGGCTGGCGACGTAGTCATGGGGCAGAATTTTGAGCAGTCTGCGGCAGCACTGCTGGAGGGCGCTCCAGTTGCGGTTGTGGCTGAAGCTGCGGATCTGTTCCCTGCACTCGTGGATTTCAGTCGCCAGACTGCGGACTTTGGCATACAGGTCGGGATTGCGCAGGGGTGCGGGGATTTGTTCCAGTTCTGTGGCGGCCATTTCGTAGTCAAGGAAGCGGCGGATGCGATCTTCGCAGTCGGATTCGATGCGGCTGACGAGTTGCCGGAGTCCGGCGGTGAGTGTCGGGAGCTGCGGGTGCTGAGGCTGGAGTTTTTTGAGCTGTTGCAGTCCGTGGTGGAGTTCGTTGAGGCGTTTCTGATCGAGGAGCTGCCGGAGGGACTGAACGAGTGTTTCGAGGTGCTGGCGGCGATTGATCAGGGATTTCCAGTGTTCTGCGCGAAAGCGTTCGGGGACATCCTGAAGGAGCTGTTCTGCGGCGGTGTAGTCCTGTTGCTGTTCGATGAATCGGGTGGCATGGCGGAGATATTTTTCGGCAAGTTTCCGCAGATCATCTTCGGGGGGGGCGATTTGGGGCTGGAGTGCATGAAGTTCTGCGGCCACAGCGTCAGCGCGTCGGAGTTGTTTTTTTTCGAGGGCGCGAGTGAGTTTTCTGTTGAGTTCGCTGATGCGTTCAGTGGCGGTGGTGATTTCGCGATGGAGTTGTTGATCGCGGAGTGGAGCGGGGAGGAGTTCCAGGAGCTGGAGAGCGAGCGTCCAGTTTTTCTGATGTCGTGCGAGCGTGGCGGCGTCGGCATTTTGTTTTTCGGCGGTGCTGCGGAGCTGCAGCTGAGCCGGGGAGGCTGCGTTGACAAGGGTTTCGAGCTGGCTGGAGCAGTTCCATGCGGCCCCGATATCTTCGCGGGCGAGGTGTTGCAGAAGTTCTTCTTCGAGCTGCTGGACTTTGTCGTGTCGTTCGAGGAGTCCGGAGCGGACTTCGGGTCGAATGAGTGGTTCGGGGATATCGGCGAGTCGGGCGAGAGCAGCGACGTAGTCGCGGTTGAGTTCAGCGAGTCCTTGTGCCTGTCGATGCCGCATTTCAACGAGTCTGTGGAGTTCAGCGAGGGCGTCGTTTGCGGCGGGGTATTCGGGGCAGAGTTCTTCGAGTCGGGTGAGTGCTTCGTGGAGGAGTTTGATGCTGTGTTCCGCGAAGGCGGTGTGGAGCTGTTTTTCGAGGAGGAGTATTTCGTCGCGGCGGCTGGTCCAGAGGCGGAGGGCGTCGTTGTCGCGGAGCGTGTCGGGGACGGGGGTGAGCAGGCTGACGGCGGTGAGATAGTTGTGCTGCTGAGCGGCTTTGCGGGCCTGTTGATGAAGTTCTGTGATGCGCAGCCGGAGGAGTTCGGCGAGGTCTGTTCGGGCGGGCTGGAGTGCCTTCAGGCGGGTGAGGCAGTCGGCTGCCTGCTGCAGCAGATTGACGTCGAGTGCGAGTCGGAAATCTGCTTCGGTCTGCTTCACATCCTCCGCCTTCTCAACGGCTTCGCGCCATTTGGTCATGCTGCGGCGGTTTTCGGGGATTTGTGCGAGGAGTTCGGCGGAGGCGGCGAAATCGGACTGGCGGAACTGCTCTTCGGCCTGTTCAGCAAGACTCAGCAGTTCTGCTTCGATCTGTGCTTCGAGTTCGCGGCACCAGGAGCGGGCAGGGAACAGTCTGCGATGCTGGAGCTCGGGGCGTTTTTTGATTTCTTCGAGTCGGGTGAGGACATCTGTGAAGCGACGGCTGGTGAGGGCTGCGCGGAGCGGTGCCTGAAGTGTGCTGAGCTGTTGTTCGGCGGCGGCAAGTTTGGTACTGCACTGGTTGCAGCGGCAGCAGTGTTCATCCCAGATCCAGATTTCGCGTCCGCAATTAACGCAGGGGTCGACGAGTGGCGTGCGGCAGCCGGGAGAGGTGCAGAACCGGACATCATCGGGGACGGGCTGTCTCTGCAGCCGATCATGCACGACACCGCAGACCGGGCACATGCCTGGAATGGCAGCCGTGGCGGCTGTGTTTTGAGCTGTGTGCGGAGCGTTGCCGGCGGGGGTGAACCCGGGAGCGGCAGCGTTGGCAGTGGCAGCGTTGGCGTTGGCTGGGTTCCTTCTGAACTGCAGTGCTTCTTCGAGTTCCTGTGCGAAGGCGGTGGCAGTGGGGTGGCGATCTGCGGGGCGTCTGGCGAGAGCTTTGAGGCAGATGGATTCGAGTGCCGGTGGGATGCTGCTGTTGAGAGATCGCGGGGGTGCGGGGCTGGCGGCAACGATTTCCTGAAACAGCTGATCGCGGGTTTTGGCGCGGAACGGGCGCTGCCCGGTGAGCATTTCGTAGAAGATGACGCCAAGCGAAAACAGGTCGCTGCGGCCATCCAGCCTGTTGCTTTCTCCCCGCACCTGTTCAGGGCTCATATACGCCGGAGTCCCTGCAATCTGCGGATGCAGTCGATGGTCTTCCTGGGTGATGGCGAGTCCGAAGTCGGTGAGAAATGGTCGCTGGGTGCGTTCGTCGAAGAGGATGTTGTCGGGTTTGACGTCGCGATGGATGATGTGCTGGGTGTGTGCGAAGGCGAGTGCACCGGCGATGGGAATGAGGATGCGTGCGGCTTCGGCGGGGGAAGGCCGTTCCCTCCTGATCAGCCCGCCCAGCGTGCCTCCTTCGATATACCGGGACACCACATAAATGCTTCCGTTGCTGAAGCGTCCGACGTCAAAGACGGGGACGATGTGGGGATGATCGAGTCCTGCGAGCGTTCTGGCTTCGCGGAGGTATTCTGCGGCGTTTGCCGGGTCGTGGAGACGTTCATCGACGGGCATTTTGATGGCCACGTCGCGCTGGAGTTCGATGTCATGTGCCAGAAAGACGCGGCCGAATTTGCCTTCCCCGATGATACGGTCGAGGCGGTAGCGGCCGTTGAGCGGTTCCTGAGAGATTTTTACGAGGAGTGTGCCGGCGATATTGGTGGATTCAAGCAGCGGTGCGAGGTGCTTCACTCGTGCGCGGAGCTGTTCGCCGTGCCCCGGAAAACGCCTGCAGAAGTCCTCGATGCAGACCTGTCGACCGGCGACGACCTGGGCATCGAATTCGCCGGCCGCGAGTTCCAGAAGGCATTCGGGTGTCTGCAGAAAAGCCGGCAGCAGTTGAAAGTAGTCTTCGGCCGGCCATGGCTGAGGCTGTTTCCAGCGGTGCTGCTGGTCGAGCTTGAGTGCTGTGAGCAGTTCCTGCCGGGTATCCTGGGACTGGTCCGGTGCCAGCGGCAGTCCGACGAACCATGCTCTGAGGTCCGGGGGAGCAGTGGCTGACTTCCAGAGATGTTCGAGCTGAGCGGCGAGCGAGGACATGGGGCGTTCCCGGGCTGACGGAATGGCCGGAGAATCCGCGGCCATCCGGAGTATTGTGCGGCAGGAAGTTCTGCATGGCAACTGTGCCAGGCCGGACGATCGGGACAGCGCCGGTTTCGAAGTTTCGTGAGTTCGTCGCGTGGTTGAGATTACCGGGGTGTCTGGTTTGAACCACGAAAGACACGA
>CAZLOQ010000146.1:10667-15409 GCA_964561125.1 uncultured Chitinophaga sp.
AAGACACGAAAAAAGGACAAGCCCGGCAGAGGGACGAGAATGCTGACCTGGACAGGGTCAGGTTGGAAGTTTCGTGGGTTCGTCGCGTGGTTGAGATTACCAGGGTGTCTGGTTTGAACCACGAAAGACACGAAAGACACGAAAAAAGGACAAGCCCGGCAGAGGGACGAGAATGCTGACCTGGACAGCGCCGGTTTTGAAGTTCCGTGAGTCCGTCGCGGATGGTGCGGCTATGGTCAGAATACGAGTATGTTTTTGAACACGGATGACACGGATGACACGGATTTGAACGATCAAGTCACAGCCCCAGCGTTACTTGAAGCTGCGACCTGGGGTTCGTCGCCCCGAATGGGGCTCCTCACACCAGGCTATTGGAGGACGGCCCTGCAGGCCTGAGGAGGCGTTTTGGGGGGCGTTTGCGGAGAGTTCTGCGGATGTCGTCGGGGTTCATGCCGGAAGGTGTCGGCATGCGTGTAATTCGCAGGTCCTCGAGGGGTGCTGCTGCACAGCGGGGTCACACCGAACAGGCAGCGTTCGGCTGAGAACTGCCCTTACAGGGCGGAGCTGCCGGGGGGGCTTGACGTGGCATTTCATGCCAGGCTGATAGAGCTGGCCTTACAGGCCGCAAACGCAGATGAGCCGTTGCACAATTCCGTGGATTCGCGTTTCACTTCTGGCGAATGGTGAATGGTGAATGGTGGATCTCAGGTGGCATCGGGCCAGGGGCGGCTGTCCTTACCGGACGGCTCGCGCCGTACCGCTTCTATTTGCAGCCGAAAGTAGGTGGCATTGGACTCGCGCTGTACCGCTTCCATTTAGAGCCGAAAGTTGCGACCTGGGGTTCGTCGCCCCGTATGTGGCTTCTCACCCCAGGCTATTGGAGGACGGCCCTGCGGGCCTGCAGAGGTGTTTTGGGTAACCATGGACGGTTATTTTCATGCCGCTGCCTGAGTCAGCCGATGCCCAGTTCGCGTTCGATGCGATCCAGTCTTTGTCGAATCGAGTCGAGGGCATTCTGCAGGCGTTCCATCCGGGTTTCCAGCGTTCCCTGCTGGTTCTGGAGTTCGTGAAGCAGGTTCTGAGCGTTGGCTGAGGGTGGTGCTGGTGGTGTGGTGTGTCCGGACGTGGCGGTTGGTGAATGCTGGCGGGTGCCGGTGTCGGTTGCAGCGGCTTCGCCGGCCGCTGCCAGTGGTTTGAGCTGCATATGTTCGCCGGGCAGGTAGAAGGTGTGATCCACGTCTACGCCACGGCGATCGAGGTTACCAGTGGCCTGCAGAAATCCCTTGTCTGCGAGTCCCTGAAGTTCAGCTTTCAGATGTTCCTGGCTGTCAATGCGGATCATGCGACTGGCGCGGGTCCGGAGTTCACCTGGCTGCTGACGGCCGCGGAGGAGCAATTCGCAGATGATGGCGTGCTGTGCTTCAGAGAAATCGAATCGGAGGCGCATGTAGTGGCGATAGCGAGCAGTGCGGCCGCCGTCTGTGAAGACTTCGGCGACCAGTCCCAGTTCCCGCAGTTCTTCGAGGGCATCCGCGACTTCAGCTTCGCTGTATTCGGTGATGGGATCACGATTGCTCTTCTGGTTGCAGCCTGTGGTGGCTCCTTTGAGGGTCATCGGGTATTGGTCGGGAGTTGTGAAGCCCTTTTCCATGAGTGTTCCGAGAACTCGGCGCTGCTGTCTGGTCAGCTGGCGAATGGTATTTTTGGGTTCTTCCGACATGGTGGGGTTCCGTGATAACTGGGCGAGGCTGAAGACCAGGGAGGCGGGAAGTGTGAGGGATCAGGGACTTTGAGCTGGCGGATTTGTTGCGTCCGGTGTTTCGCGGGGCCGGATGAGCTGGAAGTAGCGGCGAATGAGCTGTTTCTGTCCGGGAGGCAGGGGTTCTGAGTCGAGGCTGGATTCCTGGAGCGATTGGTAGCGCTGGAGATTGGCGCGATATTCACGTTCGGCGGGTTGTTCTTCGCGTTCGCCGGGGAGGGTTTCGGTTTGGGAGTCGCCCTGTCCGGAGTTTTCGCCTTTGAGGCGCAGTTCCTGGGCGGTTGCGGAGGCTTTGGAGGCATCACCGCGGGGGTCGCCGGAGGAGCCTTTGCCGGCCTTGCGTCCCCCGCGTC
Organism: uncultured Chitinophaga sp.; assembly: GCA_964561125.1. Classification (GTDB taxonomy): domain Bacteria; phylum Planctomycetota; class Planctomycetia; order Planctomycetales; family Planctomycetaceae; genus SXXK01. The sequence continues at coordinate 12,780 of CAZLOQ010000146.1, forward strand.
CCTGTCCCTGTGCGATATTTCCGGCCTGGCTTTCGAGGTCAGCGCGGAGTTGTGCGAGGCTTTCGGACTGCTGCTGGAGTGTATCGGAGAGTTTTTTTCGGCCGGCCTGTCGACGGGCTTCTGCGGCGAGGTTTTGTGAGCCTTCCCGGAAGGAATCCTGATTGCTGTTCTGGAGCCCTTCTGCCATTTGTCCGGCGGCTTTTCCGGCTTCGTTTGCAGTTCCGGACTGAGCGGCCTGCTGCTGGACTTTTTTGAGCTGTTCGGCGACGGCGCGTCGAGTTTGTTTGTCGGCGTCGGGGAGAGTGAGTTTTTGCAGTTCTGTCTGTGCTTTCTGCAGGTCACCTTCAGCGAGGGCTTGACCGGCCGGCTGCAGATCATCAGAGAGCTGCAGGGCTTCGCCGATTTCGGCGAGGGCTTTGGCGGCAGCGGGATCGCGGAGTTGCTGCTGGAGCTGTTGCAGGGATCCTTCCAGCTGCGAGAGCTTTGCGAAGGCTTCGCGGGGGGTTCCGGGATTTTCGGCGAGTTCTGAGAGTGTCTGATTCATGGCCTCGAGGGCGGCCTGAAGACTTTTGTCGGCAGGCTGTTCGTTGAGCAGCTGTTTGAGTTCCTGCCTGAGCTGCTGAGTTGCCGGGGCGGTGGTTGTTGAGCTGAGTTGGGTGGGCGTTTCGGCGGACTGCAGCCGGGGGCCGATGATTGCGAGGAGTACTGAGGCGGCGGCCGCGATGAGTCCGTGTTTCCAGAGCCGGGGCGTTTCGAGTGGAATGAGGGAGCGGGGGTTGAGCATTTGCAGCTGGTTGCAGGCCAGTTTCAGCTGGAGTGTCTGGACGGGTGAGCGTTGCTGGAGGCGGCTGAACGCGAGTGCTGTGGCGGTGCCATCATGCAGACGACAGGTGGCATCGATCCAGGCGGCGGTATCGGCGAGGGTGCGGCCGCGGAATTGTCTGAATCCGCCGGCGAGCAGTGTGCCGGTGCCAATCAGCAGCAACGGCCAGATTGCTGAGAGTTGGAGTCCGATCAGGAGGCAGCCAGCGGCAGCCAGCAATCCGATGATGGCGCTGCCATAAAGGCCGAGTGCGGCTGCGGCCCAGAGGTGCTGCAGTTGCAGTCGGCGGTGGAAGGGCAGGAGCAGGGTTTGCAGAGGAGAAGACATATCGGGCGAGGGGGCGCGGGTGGGATCAGCGGGTTGCGCGTTCGATCCAGGAGGAGACTTCGGCGTGGAGGTCGGGCTGAGGAGCGGGGGGTGTGGAGGTGGCGAAGTACCAGCGTTCGATGCGTTCGATGGAGACGGCGAGGTCGCTGGCGGTGGAACCGGGGAGGCTGGTTTTCTGCTGAATATCGCGAAGGAGTGAGAGGGCGGAGAAGGGAGTGATTTCGGCGGGCAGCTGCCAGCGGGGACCGGCAGTCGGGGCCGTTTGCGGCTGGCGTCTGCGGAGGAACCATGCGGCAGCGGCCGCGGAGGTGATGAGCAGGAAGCCGAGTATCCAGGCGGTGAGGTTGCGAGGGGGCTGATCGTAGGATTGGCGGAGGGTGAGCGTCTGCTGGACGGATTCCAGATCAGCATCGTTGAATCGCTGGTAGAGCAGTTCTTTGGGTTCGATTCGGGCGGAGGCAAAGGAGAAGGTGCGGTCTTCATCTGCGGTGCGTTCGCGACGGTCTTTGAGAGAGACGGTCCAGAGTCGTTCTGAGAGGACAGCGGGTTCGCGTGCGGCGTCGTCGAATTTCGAGACGGAGAGTTTATTATCTTCGATTGCGGCGACTTCGAAATCGGCGAAGGAGAGTTCGACGAGTTGCTGGAGATCGGGTACGAGGCCGCGGCCGACGGCTTTGATTTCGAGGAGGAGTTTGCCGGCGGCGGCTTCGCGTTCGTCGAGAGTCTGGGTGATGGTGAGATCTTCGACGGGGCGCTGGTCGGCGATTTCCGGGGTGCAATCGAGGGGAATGGCGGGGCTTTCGACGGGGAGGACGACGTAGCCGGTGGTATCGAGGAAGTCGAGGTCAATGCGAACGGGTGGGAGTCGGTCAATTTCGGGTCCGCGGGCTTTGAGCAGGAGATAGGCATAGGGAGTGACTCGCCAGCCGGCTTCGGGATCCGGGCGGGACTGGATGGATTCCGGTTCGAAGGTGACGGAGAGGACTTCGAAGTGTTCATCGAGAGCAGCGCGGGCAGCTTTTTCGAATTTGTCGCGGTAGTCTTCGTTGGGGCGCCCGTTGTTGTAGAAGTAGCCTCCGCCGGAATTCTGGTTTTGAAGATAGCGTGAGAATCCGCCGGATTCGCGTTCGATGGCGGCGGAATGTCTGAGCGAGACGAGCACGCCGAAGGGGCTGGAATGTCCGACGCGAACGGTTCCGTCGACAGCGGTCTGGAGCTGGATTTCGGTGACGAGGTCGCTGTAGTAGTTGAAGACCTGTCTGGCATCGCGGGCCTGGGGCCGTTCGCCGGCGAGTTTGAGTCCTTCGCGGACGTAGCGGAACTTGACGGCCGGGTTAACGGTGCTCATGCGGGTAAACAGGTCATTTGCGAACATATCGAGGTGTCGTTCGCGGACTTCAGCGGGGAGGTTCTGCAGGGCGTGGCTGATGAGCGGGATTTGTTCGGGGATGGCGACGCGTTCTGCGGTGATGCGTTCGAG
>CAZLOQ010000147.1:0-15156 GCA_964561125.1 uncultured Chitinophaga sp.
ACCGGCAGCCGCTGAACACACCGGTAGCCGCTTAAGCGCCGGGGAGCCAGCGTCCAATGCCACCTACTCTTAGCGGAACGGCGCGAGCCGTCCGATGATGGATGCTGCAATTTCCTGTCGTTACCGGACGGCTCGCGCCGTACCGCTTCTATCTGGAGCCGAAAGTAGGTGGCATTGGGGCTGCCACCCCAGGCTATTCGAGGACGGCCTTTCAGGCCTGAAGGGCCGTTCTCTGAAAGCCTGAGCCGAAGTGCGAGACCACCTTCCGATCTTTACAGGGTCATTAGCACGAGCGTCGGTGCCTGGGTGCAGTCTCACGTGGCGTCCCCATACTGTTCCTCGTGAAAGACCTTCTGCAAATTCGGCGGGCCGAGCGACTCAACGAGGATTTGCCATGTCTCGTGGATTCAATAGCTCAATGACGCAGCATGAGTTGCAGCAATCTGACAATCCAGACCTGGCGCTGTGCAGTCAGCCCCTGATAACGAGCAGCCGGATGGCGATCCCCGGGCTCACTGGGCTGCAGCCCGCTTGTTCTTCTCCGGGACAGATTATCCTGGGGTGAAGTCGGGGCATGGGCGAAGGTGTTGTTCATTGGTGGTCTTGTCCGGCGGCGGGTGTGGAATTGAGTTTTCCTGCAGCGAGTTGTACGAGGAAGTCAGCGGAGTAGAGGGCACTGGGAACGACTTCGCATTCTGCCCAGCATCCGGTGCAGCGATCGACCCAGGCGCGTTGATTTCGGGCGGTGTCGCTGAGCCAGACGTCATCGAGTGACTGTTCGAGGAGATTACCGACTTTTTGCGTATTGAACTGACAAACCGGGACACTCCCGTCGGGGAGCAGTCGAATGTGGCTGCGGAGTGCGGTGCAGGGGGGCTTGAGCTTTGGCGGGGACTCGTTGTTGAGTCTGGAGAGCAGTCCGGTCCAGTAGTAGCGTTTAGCGATGCGTTCGGCGAGTTTCGGCAATTTTTCGCAGTCGCTGATGCGTTGGCGGACGAAGCCGGCGACATCGCAGTCACGGAGATTGGGATGCAGTGGGTAGCCGGACTGCATGATCAGATCAGAAGCCTGGGTGCCGACGCGCTTGATTGTGTACATGGCGGATTCGGCATAGGCAATGACAGCATGCAGGGTGACGTTGAGGGGGAGGAGTCGGGAGGCCAGTTCGGCGTGGTCGTGGAGTGAGCGGGGTGACGAGATCGTATGGTTAACAGCGACGCTCACCCCGTTCTTTCTGAGCGGCAGGAGCTGGAGGATGGAGTCCATGGCTGTTGCGTAGGTCACATCGGGACCACGACTGCGATCGTGTTCTTCTTCGAGTCCGTCGAGCGAGACGAGAATCTGAAGTTTTCGGGGCTGAGAGAATTCGGCGGCGAAGTTCTGAATGCGATCCGGAAACGAGCCGTTGGTGGTTACGTGCAGCACCCGCGGCCGTGACTCCTGCATCACGGATTCGGCAAGTTCGGGGAAGTCGTCTCTGAGAAACGGTTCACCGCCGGTGAGACGAACGACCTGCAGTGGCCCGAGTTTGCGGAACATGCTGCGGACCTGTTCGGGGTTGAGTTCGCGTCCGGGTTTGAGTCTCCAGGAATCGCACATGGGGCAGCGGGCGTTGCAGCGATAGAGAACGAGGAAGGTGCACCAGAGGGGCCGCGGTGTGAGTCGGACACGGTTCTGGAGAATGCTGAGAGCGAGTCTGGCAGCCTGCATCTGTTGGGTCCTGCCGGGTAGAGAAGTTGAGTTTGCGGCCTGGAGTGGAGGAGCGGGGGGATTCAGGCGGCCTCGGACGCGGGGATATGGGTAGCGGCCAGCCGTTCTTCGGCAGCGGCAGCGGGGGCGAGTTGTTCGAGGAATTGTTCGAGGTACCGGGCTGCTTCGAGTGTGCCATCGCAGCCATTCGCGGTCATGCGTTCCTGATAGAGATCGATTTGACCGAGGAAGCTCTGCAGTGCCGCGGTGGTGAGTTTTGCGGGGTGCAGCCGCATGCCGATACCCATGCGTTCGACGGCGGCGGCATTCATTCGCTGTTCCACGCAGTCTTCCGGGAGTACACAGAGTGGTTTGCGGAGGTGGATGGCTTCGCCGACGAGTTGATTTCCTGCGGTGCTGAGGACGGCGCGGCAGGAAGCAAGATCGGTGACAAACGTCTGCGGATGCATCACGTGGAAGGTCACCTGATCAATTTTCTGCCGATGTTCGCGGCAGTAGACGCGGACAGGAATCTGCAGACTGCGAAGGACATCGAGAGTTCCGGGGCGGAACTGATCGAGTCCGCGATTGAAGTAGACGAGGAGATGTTCACCTGGAACGGACACGGCAGATTGAACGGCGGGTCTGAGCAGAGTGCCGATCACATGGACATCGGGATTTCGCGAGGGGGCGTGATGGAAGCTGGAGACGAGAGCGCGATCGGGTTTGCGGGTGAGCCATCGATAGCACCAGGCGTGGGCGAGGGCGGGAATGCGGTCCCGGAGATCGAAGCGGGGGCGGCAGTGTGCGAGCAGTCCGAAGTGGTCAAAGCTGATCCGCGGGATGTGCAGATGTTCAGCGACGCGATGGCTCCACGCTTCCGCGTCTGAAATCACAACATCAGGCCGGAAGTCGCGCATTACATCGCGAACGAAACTGAAGACGGGGCCTTTGAAGGCGAGGTCGAGCGCGGCGGGAAGATTATGGAGCACGGTTGCTGCGAGTGAGAGTCGTCCGGATCGTGGCTGGTAAGAGAAGCCCATGGTGGGGATCTGAACAGCCGGGAACTCGGGTGCAAGCGTCTGGAAAGCATCACCGCCTGCGAGGCAGAGGATGCGGCGGCCTGGCCGCATCAGGTGAGGCAGCACGGCCATGGTTCTTGTCGCATGACCGCGACCATAGCCGTGGACGGAATAGAGTATTCGCATGGTCATCGCACTCCCTGCGCTGAGATCTGCTGAATGGTGTCCTGAGACGGAAGTGTGAGCGGAGAATGGACATGGCGAATGAAGATCCTGTGCAGGCGTTTGTGAATTTCGGGTGAGCGGCAGAAATTGCGACTGGAGTCAGCGGAGTATGAATTTCGGGGTTGGCGGAGCGGAAAGTGACCTGTGGATCGGGCATTCGGTCTGGTCGCAAATCGGCCTTGTCATCAGAAATCGGGAGAGACCCGGGATGCGTCCGGCAGCGACGGGGACCCGGTCCGGTGGTCATCTGAACGACGCGGGAGCAGCGGAGATGTGGTGGCAGAGCGTGGTGACGAGGATTCGCGGGTGCAGGGGAATTTCGAGCGAGTTGCTTCTGGCGCTGGCTGTCAGTGGAGTTGTGGTGGCAACATTGTTTGCACGACTGGATGATTCACTCTTGTGGGACGACGACGAGTGTCGCAATGCACGATGCAGCGCAGAGATGCTGGCGGCGGGAGATCTGATTGTACCGCAGTTCCACGGTCAGCTGCGGACGCACAAGCCAGTGCTTCTGTACTGGCTGATGATCCCCTGCACGGTGATTCTGGGGGCGACGGAGCTGGCGGCGCGCCTGCCGTCGGCAATGTGTGGTCTGGGAACGGCGATTTGTGTCTGGTTGTCGGCGCAGCGATGTTATCCGGCGGGTGCTGCAAAGTACGCTTCGCTGTCACTTGGATCATCGCTGCTGTTTGTGATGGCTGCCCGTGCGGCGACTCCGGATTCACTGCTGATCTTCTGCATTGCGGCTGCTCTGAGCGTGTATGTTCGCGGCACATGGGACAGCTGTCCTGCGGACGAAAAATCAGGATTGCGGCGTGAAAGCTGTTTCCTGCCGTCCGACCGCAGCCACTGGATTCTGATCTACTTCTTCATGGGACTTGGCGTTCTTGCCAAGGGACCGGTCGGCGTGGTGCTGCCACTGCTGGTTATGGCTGTGTTTGTCTGTCTTGCCCCGCTGATTGTCGGAGTCAATGCAACCGGTTCGTGGCGAAATGCTGCCGTGCAGCTGATGCACCCCGGGCGGCTGATGAGGCTGGTCTGGCAGCTGTACCCCATCACAGGGATAATCACCGTATCACTGGTGGCAGTTCCGTGGTACGTGGCGGTGACGATCGCCACAGACGGAGCATGGCTGCGCGGTTTTCTGCTGGATCACAATCTTGGACGGGCGCTGCAGGCGATGGAGGGGCACTCGGGGCATCCGTTGCTGTTCTATCCAGCCGCTCTGTGTGTTGGTTTTTTTCCGTGGAGTGTGCTGTTGACGGTGCTGGGCATTGATTTCTGCAGGCAATGCCGTCAATCGCCGCATGCTGCGCTGCCGATGTTGTTCGGCCTGTGCTGGGCTGCCGTGCCAGTTGGTCTGTTCTCGCTCGCGGCCACGCAGCTTCCCAGTTATATCACACCGGGGTATCCGGGTCTGGCACTGGCATTCACCCCGGTCATGTATCGGCTCATACGGGGTGTATCGCTGGTTTCATCGATCTGGCTGCGTCTGGCTTTCGGGACGTCAGCCATCGTCAGTGCAGCGGTCAGTGTGGTCCTGGCGACAGCCGCTGCGGATTATCTGCCGGGGTTTGCCTGGCTGGGCTGGATACCCGTGCCCCTGTTGATTGTGTCTGCGGTGCTCTGCGCGAAGATCGGCACACCGCTGCAGGGGCGACTGGCCGTCTGCTGGTGTTTTGCCGCGGCCTTCTTCACGGCCGGTCTGTTTGTCGCTGGAGTTCCTGCAGCGTCTGATCAGCGGGGGCTGGTGGAGTTGCTGCGTGATCTTCCACCGGGCGTGAGCAATCCGGTGTATGCATCCTGGGGCACGCCTCGAGCCAGCTGGATTTACTATACCGGGCAGAACCTGCCGGTCTTTGCGGCCGGATCTGAAGCCGAGGCAGCCATGTTTCTGGAGGAATCAGCCGACCACCTGCTGATTGTTTTCGGCGACACGGTGTCGCTGGTACAGGAGCGAATCGGTGTACCGACTCGGGTCTGTGGCCGTGCGAGCGCCTTCCCTGATCTCCGGCGACACTCAATCTGTCTGCTGCAGTTTGACCGGCAGGAATCGCATATTCACAGAAAACTTATACTGTCGGGATTGAGGGCGGGGCGAAATAAGAAGGGAACGCTGCAGCGAGCGGGGGGTTCCGGACCTGCAGGGTGACTTCTGATGGATGTCGCAGATGATCCGCGGAGCAGCGAGTCTTGCAGCAGGTGCAGTGGCGTGCATCCTGCTGAATGTCGATGGAGTGATCACAGCGACAGTGGTGGAGAGTCCGGACGCGGTGCTCAGCGGGATCTCGCGATTCGAGCTGTTTGGTCATGGAGTCGGGACATGTCTGATTGTGGTGACGGCCTGCCTCGTGGGTGGGTTGAAGCGGCATCAGCAGGGATTGCTTTGGGGGGCTGCATTCGGCGGTGGAATACTTGCCAGCCTTGCCAAGGTGTTTTTTGTAAGACCACGCCCGTTTTTGTATCTGAGCGATCAGGCGGAGACAACGCTGAGCACGGTGTTTCACGGAGGCAGTGTTTCAGGTTTTCTGGAGCACATCAGGAATTCTCATCTGCAGTCATTTCCGTCGGCACACACTGCTGCAGCTTTCGGGCTTGCAGTGGCTCTTGGCAAAGTCGCTCCGCAGGGACGCCGGTGGTGGCTGTTTCTGGCGGCTGGCTGTGGTCTTCAGCGGCTGTTCGCGCAGAAGCATTTTGCATCTGATGTGCTGGCCGGCGCGGCAATCGGACTGTTCTGGGCGCAGCTGATGGTGTGGCTGATGTCGAGGCTGAACATCGACAGGTCCGGTTTCAGCGTCGTCCGCTCCGGAGCGGGATCAGAATTTCGACTTCGGCGGGCAGCGTGACGGCTGTAATGCAGTCCGGTTCAGGCTGCTTCGTCGAGCCGCAGAACTCCCGGGAGCGTCGCGAGGTTGCGTGTCTCCCTGACCGCATACGCCGGCCGACGGCGGCTGAACTGATGAATTCTTGAACACACTTCGCCGAGAATTCCGAGGGTGAGCAGCTGCAGCATGGCGAACACGGACAGCACGGTCAGCAGCAGCAGCGGATTTCCGGTCATATCTGTGCCACGGAGCTTCATCAGCAGTGTGGCTGCGCCGGAAATCAGCGCGATTGCTCCGGCTGCGACTCCAAATCTGCCAAACAACCGCATCGGGCTGGTTGACCAGTGAATGAGGTAGGAGACTGTGATCAGATCGAGCAGAACACGCACGGTACGGTCCAGTCCGTATTTGGTTTTACCGGCGGTGCGAGGCCGATGATGGGTGTCAAGTTCCACCCATTGAGCGCCGGCGACGTGGAGCAGGATCGCAAGGTAACGGTGCATCTCTCCGTACAGATCCAGTTCTCGCAGAATGTCAGCCCGGACGGCTTTCAAGGCACACCCCAGATCCGCAACGGTAACTCCGGAAACCGTGCGAATCAGCAGATTGCCGCAGAGTGAGGGCAGACGGCGCAGCAGCAGTCCGTCCTGACGATGCCTGCGAACTCCGAGGACCGCATCAAATCCCTCGGAGAGCCTGTGCAGTAATCGCGGAATATCAGCCGGATCGTTCTGACGGTCTCCATCCATGGTGACAATGACTTCGCCTGCAGCGGCATCGATGCCGGCCTGCAGTGCTGTGGTCTGACCGTAATTGCGGCGAAGACGGATGATCTTCACCCGGGAATCTCTTGTCGCCAGTTCAGTGAGTCGATTGAATGTGGCGTCGGTGGAACCATCGTCCACGACGATCAGTTCATAGCGCCGATCCATTCCCCGCAGTGCGTGAGCAACTTCACTGTGCAGTGCAACAACATTGTCTTCTTCGTTTCTGACAGGCACAATGATCGACACCGTCACTGACGCATCCATGACAAGACCTCATCTGTGTTCCAGTCAACACCAGGAACACGTATGCTGACGTGTGTGATGACAACACGTCCAGAGGGCTCTGTCGCTGCAAAGATGGCGTCAGAAGGCTTTACACGAAATTTATACTTCAGTGGCGATTTCCGCCGCTGCTGCAGCTGCGTTCAGGCGAGAATCAGATACATAAGGAGTCCGGTCTGGAGCGAAGCCAGAGTGCCGGTGACGGGGGCCAGCAGGCGACTTTGCCGCTGCATCATTCCCAGCAGTGCGGCCATGACGACGATTGTGCCGGCCACCTTCAGCTGCACAAACAGATGCACATCGCCACTCCCCAGCCGAATGAGCCACAGACCCAGCGGATTTTCTTCCATGAACGGCATTTCCTCGCGGTAGCGCACGGTGAGCCAGATGTCATAAACTGAAACGGCAGCGATCAGTACCCAGCCAAGCGGAAACCAGAGCTTCCAGCGGCGAAAATCCTCGACCATCACACCCATGGCTCGTATTCCTGTCCGAGACAAAACGAGATTCGCTTCAGGGATGGTGGGAGCCCCGGAGCGTGGCGGACAGCAACCTGAAAAGCAGGTCACTGCCGCAGATCTTTGAAGACAGGGAACGCAAAACACGGGCCAAAAACCTGTGCCGCGTACCTGGATAAGCGAATTCTTTATCAAAAGTATCAGCGGCGGTTGTCAGCTGTCCGGATGACAGGCACAGCTGCTGATTCCCGGCGCACCCATCTGCGATGCATTCCCTCAAACGCGAAAGTTCGTGCGGGGCGACCGTCTCGACCGGGGGATCACTGCGGGTGGCTGCGGGTGAAAGTCGGGCGGGGCTGCTGAGTTTTCGTTCAGTTCTGCCGCGACTCCGCGGGTATGCTGTCGCCAACTCATGGGTGACGCAGGAGCTGATTCCGGATACGGGGATGATGACACTGGCTGATCTGATCAACCTTGTGAGTACGAGCCTCATTCTGCTGACGATTCTGATCAGTATTCTTTCACTGCATCTGCAGGAAACATTTGGTCAGCAGCCGCTCTCGAAGTCTCTCGACAGGGGTTGTTTTCTGCTGCTGGCTCCGGGTTACCTGCTGTTTCAGATTCTGGTGTCATGGTTTGCCGCTGGCTGATGCAGGTTCCGGATGATAAGCTTCGGTTTCTGCACAACCGACCCGGTTTCAGTGGACTCACAGGCTTATGATCCCCGACGCGAACCTTGATGAACTCCTGCGGCAGCTCTGGCTGAATGGCCGGAATCACGACGCAGCCGAGGCGGACGCGTCCCGCAGGCGTCGCAACATTACCCCATCCACCGGGCGCTTCCTTGAGCTGCTCATTCTTGAAGAGCGGCCGCGGCGAATTCTTGAGCTGGGGACATCCAACGGCTACTCCACCCTCTGGCTGCTCCGCGCTGCCACTAGGCTTGGCATTCCGGTGGACAGTGTGGACCACAGTCCTGAAAAGCACTCCCAGGCGAAGGCCAATTTCGAGTCTGCAGAAGCCCTTCAGGACGTGCAGCTGCACACCATGGACGCCGGCGAATTTCTGAAACGCAGCCCTGCCGGCTGCTGGGACTTTGTGTTTCTCGACAGCAGCCGTGCGCGGTATGTGGAATGGTGGCCGGAACTGCTGCGATGCTTCACCCCCGGCGTGCTTGTCGTGGACAACGCCGTCTCGCACGCCGCGGAACTGCTGCCTCTGCAGACACTGATCGATGAGCACCCGCTGCTGGAAAGGTCAGTGCTGACTATCGGCAATGGGCAGTTGCTGGTCCGCGCGAAGCCCGGTGGCAGAACAGCCCCGGCACTCGTGCAGCTGGGGATCACCTGACGTCTGTTCAGTTCTGCCCGCCCAGGGCGCGCACATCTTCGATGACTGCGGCTGGGGAACCGATGAATTCCTGCATATCCTCTTCGGTGGCAAAGAGCCAGACCTGACCGCGGAAGACGGCAGCATGTTCCAGGCGACCCGGTTGGCGGCGGTCTGTGCGCAGCAGAGTCAGTGGGCAGCAGCCGTCAAGGGCCGGCCAATAGTGTTCCGGGTCATCTTCAAACGCCTGCCGCTGACGGTCGGACGTGAAGTACAGTGTTTGCCCGTGGAAGGTTGTCTGGAACTTACCTGAGCCGGGTTCGATGAGGCGATCATCCACGGCAGAAACCAGGCTGACGCCGTCGAAGGCGGGTTTCCGGGGTGACGTACGAGGCTGGGCGGCGGGTGAGCGAGGTTTCGGGGGGGCAGCGATGTCCGGGGCTTCTTCATCAGCCGCCTGTTTTCGCCGCGATTCTTCCTGCACCATCTGCAGAAAATCATCCGGCAGTTCTTCGACGCTGCGAGCGGCGCTGGTTGCCTTGGTTTTGGGCTGTGCAGTCGTGCGACTGACCGTCGGGGTGCGCTGCGCCGGAGCATTCTGAATTTCCGTTTCCGTGCGGGTGCGGGACGCACTCCGCGCCGGAAGTCTGCGGGAGTCCGGCCGCTCCCCTGCCCTGTCGTCCTGTCCGTCTGCGGCGTCTTTCGCCGGAGCGGTGCGGCTGACACGCGGGGAGGTGGCGGGGCGTGAGCGACCTGCTGCCCTGTCTGCCGCGTCCAGTTCTGTGAGCATGGCATCGACAGTCTGAAATCCGGAGATGCGATGGAGAATTTCAAGGTCCGGGGAGACGATCAGAATTGCGGGCAGCCCTTTGATCTCCAGATCCTTCACGAGGTCACTGTGACGATCGGCATCGACGCGGACAGGAACGTAGTTGCGGGAGATGCGGGCAGCCACATCCGGATCGGCGAGCGTCGATTTCTCCATGCGTTTGCAGATACCGCACCAGGAGGCAGAGAACTGCATGAACACGGGGCGGCCGGTTTGCGTGGCCGTCTGCAGTGCTTTTTCGGGATCTGTTCCCCACGGGCGGTCTGCGGCGCTGACGCGGCCGCAGAAGTCGCTGCAGGGAGTCAGCAGGATGACAGACAGCAGAATCCCTGAAATGCATCGCATGGAAAACTCACAGCTGAAAGGCAACGACGAGACGACCTCCTGTGGTTTATCGGCGATCGTGGGGCGCATACCCGTCGGCCCAAACGTCAGAATTGACGCGATCATCACAGGTGGGAGCATTGATTGCGGCAGAAACTGCCGGAAACACCCGTTGATCGCCCGCTCCGGGAATCTCTGGTGAGTGCAGAAATTCCGAGACGCTGTTTCGCTGCCCGTCAGTAAAATGCGGTCGCCAGCTTGCGGCGGTATTCGCCGGCCAGTTTCGATTTGGGCCCCATGACGGTGAGCAACTGGACCATGACTTCCTTGGCCTGAGTTCCCACGCCGCCGCGGTCGCTGCGAATGATCTCAAGCAAAAGCTCAAAGGCTTCCTCGAAGCGATTGTCCGCTCCATAGGCTTCGGCCAGCTGCAGCTTGAGCGTCAGATCGTCGGGGCTGGCCTGAAGGGCCGCTCGAGCCTGCGCAACGCCACCGGAGTCCTCCACCTGGCCACGGATTTCCAGCTGTGACTTGAGCAGCTGAGCTTCCGGTTCAAGAAAGCCGCGTTTTTCCAGCTCTTCGATGACCTCACGGGCCTCCTGGTCGCGGTTCAGTTCGAGCAGGATGCGGGCATGAGCGATGCGGATCGGAGCGGCGTCTGGTTCCAGTCCTGCAGCTTTGCGGTAACAGGCTTCCGCCTCGGCAAGGCGTCCCTCGGATTCGTGCTGCTGGCCCTCGTTCCACGCCTCTTCCGCCGGGGACGGAAGCAACTGCTGGAGCCATTCACGCAGCTGCGGTTCCGTTTTGAGCCCCGCGAAATGTGCGGCAGGCTGACCCTGAACCATCGCAACCACAAAGGGAATTGACTGCACACCAAACGCCCCGGCGATCTCCGGCAGCTGATCGACGTTGACCTTTACAAGACAAAAGCCGCCCTTGAATTCGTTTGCCAGCTTTTCCAGCAGGGGCATCAGCTGACGACATGGCCCGCACCACTCCGCCCAGAAATCCACCACCACCGGACGCTGCTGCGACTGCTCAATCACATCCTGCCGGAATGTCTCCATGGTGGTGTTGATGATCACAGAGGTGGGTTCTGCCATCGGTTCTTGTGCCTTCAGCTTTGGTTCTGGTTCAGGTTCTGGTTCTGGTTCAAAGTCAGCCAGCAGTCCGCCCACTGGCCGAAATTCTCTTCAACACTCACACGCAAACGACGCAAGCCCGGGACCGTCGCCAGCGACAGTTGTAAGGATAACGAGTTTCCCAGCCAGTGGGCAATCAGCTCCGCTGTCGTGTTGCTGATGGGAAGAATACAGCAATCTTCCTTCGGAAACACCCAGCGACGGTCCTCAAACCTCGCTGTAACCTCACGACCGTCCTCCGATTCCGTCACGACAATCCGCGAATGAAAGGCTGGCAGCAGCATCCGATGGTCCAGCTGATGTACCAGTGACTGCAGACCGTCCCGGAGTGCGATGAAGTCAAAAACGTACTGATTTTCATCCAGTTCGCCTTCGATTTCTGCCTCCACCCGCCAGTTATGCCCATGCAGCCGCTCGCAGATTGTGCCGTTGAACGTAATGAAGTGCGCGGCGCTGAATACGAGTGTATCCTTCGTGACCCGCACTGCCCATGACGGATTCTGCCCCATCTCAGGAAAACTCCTCCAGCCAACGAAAACAGGCCGGCCTGAATGTCAGACCGGCCTGTGAATGATGACAGACAAACTTCCCGGACGTCAGCGGACACGGCCCGGAGTGCTGTCCTTCTGCTCCGGCTCTGCACCGCGCTCGCGTGCCTGCGTCTGAGCGGTTGTGAGCAGTTGACGGCCGTGAACGATCTGTTCAGGACGGAAGTAGTATCGCACCCCCTGAATGCCCCGCACCTGCTTACTTGCCAGCTGCTCGAAGGTCAGGTTGTCGGTGCGGGTCCAGATCGCTGCCTGAGCAGACTGCTGGTCCAGCCGACCTGTGCCCACCATTCGAATCAGTTCGGCCAGCACCGGGTCGTCGGTGTACTCGGTCGTACGCACCAGCCGGTACTCGACGTGTGGATTGGGTTCATTCTTGCCATGATTCAGACAGGCAGACCGAAAGGGAACTTTGATGGTCTTTTCGGGAGGGATCGAGAAGAAGCCTTGTCCGCCACCCATACCACCCATACCACCGCCACCCATGCCGCCCATGCCCCCCATTCCACCGCCCATTCCACCCATGCCACCCATGCCGCCGCCACCCATGCCGCCGCCCATGTTCTGCATGCCGCCGCCACCCATGCCACCCATGCCGCCCATTCCTCCGCCGCCCACGCCGCCCATTCCACCGCCCATGCCACCCATTCCACCGCCCATGCCTCCCATGCCGGCGCCGAGTTGTTTGAGTACCTGGACGAAGACCACGGATTCGGGGACGTCGACTGTCAGGGTTTCGTCGGTGGTGTTGGTGATGAGCACGACGCCGCCGGTGGAGTCCTGGGCGACGACTTTGGTTTGGAATCGTCCGTCTTCGAGTCCATCGAACAGGTCGACGGTTTCGGCTGAGGGATCGAATTTTGGATTGGTGACGATGACCCGTCGCGGGCTTTTTTCGCTGGGGTCTGCTGAGGCGGGAGTTGCTGTGGTGAGCAGCAGGCCGGCGGCGAGCAGCGCAGAGAAGCCGAGGGAACACGCTGTCCGGAACGAAATCATGAGGGAACCTCCTGGGCCGACACCAACTGGTGAATGGGGCAGCGAACGACCGTTGCCACAGGCTTGTACGGGCAGAAACGGCAGGGACGGAGAAACATCGTCTGATTTTATCGAGATTTTTTTTCAGTTCCCACCGAAAAACTCTGCAGAAGGCCGTTGACAGCCAAATTGAGGGGCTGAACGGGCAGAGAACGCCGAAATGGGCGTTTGGAGGGGATGTTCCAGCCTCATGGATTCAGGAGGAGGTTTGGATTGGGTCAAGTGGGTACCCAGACTGCTCAGAGTGCGTAGTTCACCGGCTGGTTCGGGCGGTTGAGGACAAAAACTGGTTGTCCAGGGGCTGGGGGCTTGACCGCAGGGCACGTGCGTCGATACTGCGCGGAGTTTCCGCCTCCTGAGGTTGTCGACTGAGCAGCGAAAACCGGACTTGAACGAGTTCCGGGTGGTGCCTTCGACAGCCAGGTTTTGCCCACGGTGCCCTCGATGACAGCAATTCTGGAAGTCCGCAATTTGTCTCGATCCTTTGGATCGCTCAAGGCGGTTGATCAGCTGAGTTTCAGTGTGGAGCGGGGCGAGGCATTTGGGTTGCTGGGGCCGAACGGGGCTGGCAAGTCAACGACGATGATGATGATTTGCGGAGTGCTGTCTGCGGATCAGGGTGAGATTCGGATAGACGGACGTTCGCTGGATTGTCGGGTGCCGACCAGTCGTTCGCGGATGGGCGTGGTTCCTCAGGATCTGGCGATCTACCCGGATTTATCAGCGCGTGAGAATCTGTTGTTTTTCGGGCGACTGTATCACCTTGCGGGCAAAGAACTGCGTCAGCGAGTGGATGAAGTGCTGGATCAGGTGGGCCTTCTGGGGCGTGCTGACGACCATGCAGAGACGTTTTCCGGGGGCATGAAGCGGCGGCTGAATTTTGCGGCTGCGATTCTGCATGCTCCGGTGCTGCTGATTCTTGACGAGCCGACGGTTGGCGTCGATCCGCAGTCACGTGCGCATCTGATGGACTGCATTCGCAGCCTGCAGCAGTCGGGGACAGCAATCATCTATGCCAGTCACTACATGGAGGAGGTGCAGTTGCTGTGTTCGCGGGTGGCGATTATCGATCGGGGGCAGTTGCAGGCGTGCGATCGCATTCCCACGCTGCTGCAGCAGATTCCGCTCGAAGTGGAAGTGCGACTGGCTGCTGCCGCGCTCCCGCAGCAGCTCAGCTTTGGCTCAGAGATTCTTGTGGAAGTCGAGGACGACGAAGTCGTGCTGCGGCTGAGTTCAGCGGGGATGGCATCCGAGATGCCGCTCAATCGCCAGATCACGTCTTTGCTGAACGCGCTTGCTGATCACTCCGTGGTGGTGCGTTCGATTCGCACGCATGATCCCAGTCTGGAGCGACTGTTTCTGAAGCTCACCGGTCACCGTCTGCGGGATTGAAATCTTACCCTCCCGGAAACACCGCAGCATCACGGCATCTGCTTTGCTCTTCTGCCCGGCTCTTCTGTCTGCACTTGTCCGGCGACAGTGTCCTGAGGGCGGTGATTGCAGTGGTCTTTGAAGGAGCTGGCGTGATGAATCGAGCATGGTCGGTATTGCCGTGGCGTCGCGTGCTTGCGGCGACGGATTTTTCACAGGACTCGCAGGTTGCTTTTCAGCGAGCGGTGTCTGCAGCGCGGGCGTGTGGTGCGAGTGTCACGCTGGCACATTGCCTGCCCCATTTGCGGCGCGCGGCCTATTCGGCGGTCTGGGCTTCGAGGATTTCGCTGGATTCACCCGAGGGTGCAGCTTTCCAGCGGGAGCTGCGGCGACGGTCCGATGTGCAGCTGCAGGAATTGGCGATTGCAGCCGACGCGCCTGGCATTGAGGTTTCGACGCAGACGCTTCTGGGAGAACCATGGGTGGAGCTGGTGCATGCGGTGCAGGAGCAGCAGTTCGACGTGGTCTTTGCGGGTTCCCGGGGCCAGTCCACATGGAGTGAGCTGCTCACCGGGAGTACAGCAAAGAAACTGCTGCGGCACTGCCCCTGTGATGTGTGGGTGGCACGGGGAAGTCAGCAGCAGTCGCCGCGGAAGATTCTGGCGGCTGCCGATTTTTCGGATGTCAGCTGCCGGGCTGTGAGCAGAGCATTGTGGCTGGGAGCAATGCTGCATGCCGAGGTGTGGGTGCTGCATGTGATCGACACGGCCGATGTTCCGGAGGACCTTGCGGAGCGTGCGGGAAGTCTGCGTTCGATCCGTGAAGTGATCCGGGAGGAGGCGACGAAGAGGCTTCGGGAGTTTCTGCATGAGGTACCGGCGGGGTCGGCGGTCGTGCAGCAGGAGGTTGTATTCGGAGAACCGTGGCGGGAGTTGCGCAGGTACGCGGCTGAAGTTGCGGCAGAGCTGATTGTCTGCGGCACCTTCGGCCGCAGCGGGCTGCGGGGGCTGCTGTTGGGTAACACAGCTGAGAGGCTTGTGGATCACGGAAATCTGAGCGTACTGGCGGTCAAGCCGGCGAACTTCCAGAGCACAGTGGAGCGGGCGACATGGCCGGTGGCGGAGGAACCTGCGGGTGTAGCTGCAGGGAGATAGGTCGGTGTCGTCCGCTTTTGGTTACCGTTTGTGGCGGTAGAACTCGAGTCGGCCGATAACGACGAAAAAGAAACGGATTTGGGTGGGCTCGGCAACTCCTGACGTATCAACGCCATCTGCTCATGGTGAACCGTCGCGTCGACGAACAGACACTCC
>CAZLOQ010000148.1:0-4149 GCA_964561125.1 uncultured Chitinophaga sp.
TTGCGATCAAGCCGGTCAAAACGCATGGGGCTCCGGCAACGATCAATCTCAGCGAGCTATTGAAGACTCCGGGAAAAGACCGGGCCAAATGGCTCAAGGAGCACTCCGACCAGACGCTTGGTAAGGAAGCGGCCAAACAGCTCAAGGAGGCCGAATCGCTGGAGCAGTTGCTCGAAGCCCTCGACAAGAAGATCGCCAAGAAGGTCGCTCCACGCACGGTCCCCAAGGGGGCCATCGTCCTGCAACCATCGGACGAGCGTCGCCGCAGCGGATCGCACTACACGCCCCGGTCGCTGACGGAACCGATTGTCCGCACGACGCTCGAACCGATCCTCAAGCAGTTGTGCGATCCCGAGGCTCCGCTGCCCGAGGTCTACCAGCCGTCAAAAGAGGACAAGCGGCGTTACACGCAGGGTGAGATCGACGCCCGGATTCGCTTGTCAGAACGGGCCATTGAGTACGCCAAACAGGCCCGCGCGGTTGGCACGCCGCATCCGTCGCAGATTCTCGATCTGAAGATCTGCGATCCGGCGATGGGCAGCGGGGCGTTTCTGGTCGAAGCCTGCCGCCAGCTGGCCGACGAGCTGGTCAAGGCCTGGTACGCCCACAAACTTCTGCCGACCGATATTCCCCCTGACGAAGACGAAGTACTCTACGCCCGCCGTCAGGTGGCGCAGCGGTGTCTGTATGGTGTCGACAAGAACGAAATGGCGGTCGATCTGGCCAAACTGTCGCTGTGGCTGGTGACACTGGCCAAGGACCACCCCTTTACATTTCTGGATCATTCGCTCCGTCACGGCGATGCGCTGGTCGGCCTCACGCGGGAACAGATTATCGGTTTCCACTGGGAACCGAAGAAGCAGAAGCAGTTTGGGGAGGAGCTGATCCAGAAGCGGCTCGACCGGGCCACCGAAGCCCGCGCGAAGATTCTGAACGCCCGCGAGGATGTGTCGTATCGTGATCAGGAACAACGGCTGGCGCTTGCCGATGAGGCCCTGAACGTCGTCCGGATGACGGGCGATGCGTGCGTCAGTGCGTTCTTCGCCGGGAAGAAGGCCAAGGAACGGGAGAAGCTCTGCGAAGAACTGTTCTTGGATGTCGCGCGGCATTTCGAGGCTCTCAAGGAAGACAAGTTCGATGTCGAAGCCCGCAGCCGCATCGCCCACGCCGCCGCGAGCCTGAGAATTGGTACGCATCCGATTCCTCCCCTTCACTGGGAGATCGAATTTCCAGAAGTCTTTTCACGTGCAAGTATCGGATTCGATGCCTTTGTTGGTAATCCTCCATTCTTGGGTTGCCAGCAAATTTCTGAAGTCTTTGGCGGGCCGATTTACCAGAATTGGCTCAAAGATTCGGTCGCGCAGTGCAAGGGGCATGTCGACTTGGCCGTCTTTTTTTATCGTCGTGCTTTCACCCTTCTGCGGGAAGCAGGAGCCTTTGGTCTTTTGGCAACCGGTGCAGTATCGTTTGGTGATAATCGTATCGAAGGGCTTACATGGCTCCTTTCTAACGGCGGGTGCATCTTTTCTGCCAACACTCGAATGCCGTGGCCAGGAGAAGCGTCAGTCCTGGTCTCCACGGTCCATCTCACAAAGAATGCCCCATTCGAAACACGAAAGCTAAATGGCAGGCCGTGTACCACAATTAACTCAAGGCTTCAGCCCCACGAAGAACATGGCGAGCCTCAGCAGCTAAAAGTGAATGTAGGACTAGCAACTCAAGGAACTTCGATCCGAGGCGCTGGCTTTGTATTGGAAAAAGACGAAGGTACTCGGTTAATTGAAGCTGATGAACGCAATGGCCGCGTCGTGATTCCCCTTACCGGTGGTGAAGAAGTAAACGCTGCACCAAATGCACAGAACGACAAGTTCGTAATCTGCTTTGGAAGCATGTCACTTGACGAAGCGTCAGCTTGGGCGGAGGTTCTTGATATCGTAAGAGATCGGGTCAAGGATCAGAGGATGGCCGCGAAGGATCATGGTCCTGGTGCCCACGGAAAAAAATATTGGTGGCAGCATGCCATGCGTGCTGATGCTCTTTACGAATCGATTCAAGGGCTAAGCCGCTGCCTTGTCACATCGCAAGTGTCCACGCATCACTCGATCAGGTTTGAGGCCACGAACCGCTTGTTCAATCACAAGACATTCGTGTTCGCATTCGACGAATATGCGGCTTTTACAGTGCTGCAATCGAATGTCCATTCCGCATGGTCTATGGAACATTCATCTCGGCATGGTTTCGCCGTTAATTATTCAATTGCAAAAACATTTTTGACTTTCCCGTTCCCACTTGGTTGGCGTTCCAATGACGCGTTGGAACAGACTGGACGTGAATGTTACGAGAACCGCCAGAAATGGATGACTGATACCAATCGAGGACTTACTTCTACCTACAACCGTATCAATGACCCGCACGAGAAGTCGCCGGAGATTCTGAAGCTGCGGGAGCTGCACGACGCGATGGATCGCGCGGTGCTGGAAGCCTACGGCTGGCACGACCTCGCCCAAACCGCCCGCTGCGAATTCCTGCTCGATTACGAGGAAGACGACGAAGCGACCGGCAATAAGAAATCCAGAAAGAAAAAGCCCTGGCGGCTCCGCTGGGCCGACGACTTCCGCGACGAAGTCCTCGCCCGCCTCCTCGAACTCAACGAACAACGCCACAAAGAAGAGTTGCTGGCTGGCAGTTCTCAGGTATCAGCGAAGAAGAAGCCAAAGTCAGGCGGCGAGTCGACGAGCAAGCCCAAGGCGAAACGAGGGAAAAAAAAGGCAGCCGATGGGCAGCAGGGATTGGAGTTTGAAGATGGCTAAGAAGAAACCTCAGGCAACCATGCCGAAAAAACGCACAGCGAAGCCCGTGCCTGCGCGCTCCCTGCTCGGCGATCTCCGCCAGTTGATCGAAGCAGCCCGCGAACAGACAGCGCGCGCCGTTAATTCCACGCTGGTCACCATGTACTGGCAAATCGGCAAACGGATTCGCGAGGACGTGCTGCACCAGCAACGAGCGAGCTACGGCGAGGAGATTGTCTACGCACTGAGTAGACAATTGACTGCGGAGTATGGAAGAGGGTTCACACGAGCGAACCTCTTCCACATGATTCGCTTCGCCGAAGTTTTCCCGGACGAGGAAATTGTGAACGTACTGCGCTCACAATTGTCGTGGACCCACTTTCGCGAACTTTTGCCGATCGACGACGTGCTGAAACGTGACTTCTATGCGGAGATGTGTCGAGTCGAACGCTGGAGCACTCGCACGCTGCGTCACAAGATCGGGCATCTCCTGTACGAGCGGACCGCCGTCAGCAGGAAGCCCGAGGTCCTGATCGCCAAAGACATCGCCGCTCTCCGCGACGAAGACAGGCTGACGCCCGACATGGTCTTCCGCGATCCGTACTTCCTCGACTTTCTCGGGCTTTCCGGACAACACGCCGAACACGACCTGGAAGACGCCATCCTGCGTGAACTGGAAGCCTTCATTCTGGAGATGGGGACCGACTTCGCTTTCGTCGCCCGACAAAAACGGATCACCGTCGACAGCGAGGACTACTACCTCGACCTGCTGTTCTACCATCGCCGGCTGCGATGTCTGGTGGCGATCGATCTGAAGCTGGGTAAGTTTCAAGCCTCCGACAAAGGCCAGATGGAACTGTACCTGCGGTGGCTCCAAAAGCACGACATGCAGCCCGGAGAAGAACCGCCCCTCGGTCTGATCCTCTGTGCAGACAAATCTGATGAACACGTCGAGCTGCTGCAGCTGAACGACAGTGGAATCCGTGTCGCCCAGTACCTGACGGAGCTGCCACCGAAGAAGCTGCTGGAAAAGAAACTGCATGATTCGATCCGCCTCGCTCGCGAGCGCCTGGCGCGCGACGAGAATCACCGGCGAAACATTGCTGATGCAGAGACGCTTGACCAATGACAATTTCCACTTCACCCCTGCAGGTCCGCCGCGAGTTGGTGGATGCCTTACATATCGACCTGATCAGTCCGACGGGTCCGTTGGGTAATCACCATGAGGTTCTGCCACAAACGCCGTCATGGTCGTATTTGACGGGCTTTCTGGTTGCAACCGACGCGGATGAGGGGCAGCGCTGCGATCCTGGTAGTAACGAAAAACTCATCCAGGTCGCAGAGTCTGCTGGCATTGAAG
>CAZLOQ010000148.1:4159-9774 GCA_964561125.1 uncultured Chitinophaga sp.
CATCGAAGATAATGACTCACCCGGTAGCCTGCGGGGAGGCGGTCTTTTCTTCTCAATGGCGTGGGAGTCAGCATTCTGGTGCCCGAGACACCTGGTGACGTCCACGCTGCTGTCCGATACCGCGTATGGCTGCCCGTCGGAGCTTTCCCCGTGTGAATGTATAATTGTATGATGTATGTGACGTTGGAACCGAGCCACAGCAGAGCCTTTCAAGAGTAACATAATGATTCGTAATGAGGATGAACTCAAAATCGTCCGTGAGCAACTGGCGCGAGCCGAGTCCGCTTTGAAGTCGCTGCGCAACGACGTCCTGCCGAAGAGTCGGCAGATGTACGAGATCATGGCGGAACCCTGTGTTGACACGATCGTCGAATTGCAAGCAGAGATTGACACCTGCCTGGGATCTGCAGCCGTAGCCGATGCCAGCAATTTCCTCGAATGAAAGTACAAACATGGTGAAGAAGTCTGGAGCCATTGCAGCGAAACTAAAAACGCCCCCATCTGCAGTGATTGATGAGGAGATCGAGGGCCTCGATGGCGGCGAGGACAGTGGTTTCGGTGACTACCCGATCGATACGTTGCTGATTCGCAAGGAGACTCGCACCGTCTTCGACGTGGTACGTCGAATCACCAACGGCGGCTTCGTGCTCAATCCGGACTTTCAGCGTGACTTTGTCTGGACAATTGAAAAGCAAAGCCGGCTGATAGAATCGATCATTCTGCGGATTCCCCTGCCGGTGTTTTACCTGGCTGAGGATAAGCAAGGGCGAACGATCGTTGTTGATGGATTGCAGCGACTGTCAACGTTTCGCGATTTCCTTGGAAACAGGTTCAGGCTCAATCTGCCCGATCAGGACAGCCTGAACGGCAAGACATTCGAGGAACTCACCGCGAAGTTGAAGAATCGAATCGAAGACTGCAATCTCGAGCTGTATGTCATTGATTCCAAAGTCCCCGAAAGAGCGAAGCTTGATATCTTCGAGCGGGTGAACGGCGGAGAGCCGCTGACGCGCCAGCAGATGCGCAACTGTCTCTACATGGGTCCCTCCACCAGGTGGCTCAAGGATCAGGCCGCTACGGAACTGTTCCTCGAAGCGACGGGAAGGAGTCTCGACGCGAAGAAGATGCGCGACCGTGAATTCATCAATCGCTTTTGCGCCTTCTACCTGCTGGGGGTGGAAAGATACAGCAAGGGCGATATGGACGAGTTCCTCGCAAGTGCACTCGAGCAAATGAATCGAATGACCAGTGCTGAGCTGGACCGGGTCACCGAAGCGTTTCGGCTCAGCTTAGAGAACAACCTCTCGCTTTTTGGGCGACACGCATTCAGAAAGCATACGCCAGATCGGGTTGATCGAAGCGTAATTAATGCGTCCTTGTGGGATGTTATGTCATGCTTACTGGCAAAATATCCGGAATTTCGCGTAAGCGATCGACGTGACAGGTTTCTTGAGGCTTTCTATCAGTTACTGACGCGATCACCTACAGCCCCAATGACACGAAAAAGGTCAAACGACGCTTTGAGATTGCGAAGGCCCGATTCGAAGAGGTGCTTGATGCTTAGAAGGATTGATCTTGAACTCTTCAAGTGCTTCAGGCTCCTGAAATTACCTCTTGCGCCCCTCACTCTGCTTTCGGGGACGAACGCTTCCGGGAAGTCAACTGTCCTGCAGTCTCTGGTGCTTTTGCACCAAACCATATTGGATCACGAGTGGTCGACGCGCCTTCAACTGAACGGCAACGAGATCCAGCTCGGCACTGCTGGCGACGTCATCGACCAGGTGTACGGGCGTTATGAGTTCAGCATCGGGCTCCTCGATGATGACTGCACCGTGCATTGGATGTTTGAGTCTCAGCAGGATAAGCAGGCGATGTCCGTGGCTGTCGTCTCTGTGCATGTCGATGGGATCCCGTTCTCAGGCCCCGACAGACTGCGATTCCTGTTTCCTGAACCGCTCGGGAAATCTGAACGTCTTGCCCATCGTCTGAGGAAACTGACCTATCTGACGGCAGAGCGAGTCGGACCGCGCGACAGTTACCGACTGCAGGACCCAAGCGCCGCGCAAGTCGTCGGTCCGCGTGGTGAGAACGCTGCAGGACTGCTGTTTCAGCAGCGAGATCGACAGGTGCTCACGGGGCTTGTACATCCATCCGAGCCACCCACGCTGCTGAAGCAGGTCGAAGCCCGCATGAAGCAGTTTTTTCCGGGGACAATACTGCAGCTTGAAAAGGTCCCGCAAACGAACAGCGTCGTGCTTGGTTTACGAACTTCGGATGCCACGGATTTTCTTCGCCCGGTGAACGTCGGATTCGGTCTCACTCAGGTCCTTCCAATCATCGTCGCGGCTCTCGCCGCAGACAGAGGAGATCTGCTCCTGATTGAGAATCCTGAGGTTCACTTGCATCCGGCTGGTCAGGCATTGATGGGACAGTTCCTTGCTGAAGTCGCTGCTGCAGGTATCCAGGTGCTTACCGAGTCGCATAGCGACCACGTGCTCAATGGTATCAGGCGAGCAGTGAAAGCCGGAACACTCGCAGCAGATGACGTGGCACTGCATTTCTTTTTGCCACGAGACGACGAGCGCGAGCAGGTCCTTAGCCCGATTATTGATGTCAATGGCAATATTGACCATTGGCCCGATGGATTCTTTGACCAGTTTGACAAAGACCTGAATCACTTCGCTGGTTGGGGAGCGTAAAATGCAATTTCTCATGAACGAACTGTCCCTTCATGGCCAGTTCTCCTCTTCTGCCGATTTCGTTACTGCAGTCGACTCGGTGATGGAGATTCGGCAGGCGATACGCACTGCGGGCAGAGAGCTATTCTGCCACCCGAGCATAGCAGCTGCTCAGGTGACCGCTGACTGCTCTATGCAGCAGGCGATTCAGTGGATGCCTCGCGAGAAGAGACAAGCGTGGATTCAGTGGCTGACACGTCTTGGGCCGTACTGGACCGACGAGCGAGAGCATGGGGAGAACGAATGGCTTGAAACTCGGAGTAACCGCTTGGTTGCAGATACCGGGATCGGAGAAGCTGCGTTTTGTGAGCTTCATGGGATCGACCGGGAAGTTGTGAGTTTCACTCCGTCAGATTGGCATGTAGATCCAATCAATGTTCAGTGGGTCAACGACTGCGAGGTCCCCTTTTCAGTTGATGTTCGAAACCACTGGGCGCTGCGTACGGTCGTCGCGACACTTCAGAATCTCCCCAGTCCTTTCAGTTCATGGCGGTCATTGGAAACGCACGTGAGACGCAGCTGCGGCAGGCTGAATATTTCGAAGGAGGCATTTGATCCGCTGGACGGTACTCCCTACGCACACGGGGCCGCAGAGAGAATCCTCATTCGTCTTCAGCTGCTGAACAAAATGTGCGAATGCTTCGACAACGACGGTAATCGCACACCTGAGGGGCATCGACTTTACACTGAACATTTTACAGGAGAGAAAGCATGGTTTTCGGATTCCTTCGACAGCGAAAAAGCCGAATTCAAATCCGAACTGACCTTTCCCCATCCTGATCGCCCCGGGGAATATCTCTTTTGCCCATGGCATGGAAAGGTGAAGACACCGCAGCTGCGAATTCATTTTTCCTGGCCGATTGCAGCAGATACCCCTCTGTATGTCGTTTACATCGGACCAAAGATTACCAAGAAGTAGAGTTGTTCACGAAGAGCATGGAGTTTTCCCATGACAGCAAATGACGTTCGGCATCAACTCGTTGATGTCCTCCAACTCGATCTGATTGGCCCGACATGCGCGCTCGGCGATCATGCTGAGATCCTTCCGCAAAGCCCTTCACGATGGTACTTGACAGGCTTTCTTGTCCCCACCGACGCTGATGAAGCGCAGCGGAGTGATCCGACCAGCAGTGACGAACTCGATCAGCCCGCAGAACCTGCCGGCGTCGATGATGATGACTCGCCCGAGAAGCCTGCGGCCAGACGGTCCTACCTTCCCAGCAGCATGGGAGTCAGCGTGCTGGTGCCGCCTGGGCTTCGCGACGTCCAGGCTGTCATCCGGTACGGCGAATATCTGCGGGTCGAAGCTGCCGAGGGAACTTCCGGGCCTCAGCATTGGAAACGCATTCCTCGGGAAGAATTCGTTACTGTGACGATCGGAAAGGAGTCTGCCGGTCAGGGGATTGCACCAGTTCCCAACAGTCGTGGTGTAGAGCTGGTGTGGTCGGTTCGATCGGTCCCGGATGGTGACTTTGATGGCGGGCTGCCGAAAGGGACTCGCAGCCTGTCGTTGTTCGTGGTGAATCGCCGTAAAGCAGCCCCCGACGAAGTACGTGATGAAGGCTTCATCTTTCAGGTCGAGCTGGAGGTTCAGAGTGACACATCGTTCATTGCTCGCCCAAACCTTCGCAGCATGGAAAGTGATGACTGGGACGCGCGAGTTGCCGATCTGCAATACCGCAATTCCTTCGAGTTCTCCGTTGGGCACAGCGTGGCGACGGAAGCCGTGATTGAGGACGGCCAATGTCGGACAGTGCGGACTTGCTGGTTGCCAACCGCTGAAGTCGAGAAGGTCGCTCCGTCGCGGATTCCCGGCGTGACCCTCGGTATGGAAGAACTGGCGCTGCTCAGCAACGGGGAAGATGCACAACAGAAGCTCGGCGCAATGGCGATCTCGTACAAAGAGTGGATCAGGGAGCAGGGGGTTCGCCTTGCGGGTTTGTCCGAGCATCGCAGGGAAACGGCTGAGGAGTTGCTGCATCGGGCCAATCTGGCAGCCGATCGCATTCAATCAGGAATCGATTTGCTGCATGATCCAGCATGTCTTGAGGCATTTCGGCTTGCAAACAAGGCCATGGCCCTGCAGGGGCGCCGTCGGCTGGCACTGCAGCTGAGGAAGCCTCCCGAGGAGATTGTTCCAGCCTGGCGCCCATTTCAGCTGGCTTTTATCCTGATGAACCTCAAGGGAATCGCGGTTCCGGACAGTGACGACCGTGAGACCGTGGACCTGCTGTTCTTCCCCACGGGTGGTGGTAAAACCGAAGCGTATCTCGGCCTCGCGGCCTTCACGCTCGTGTTGCGGCGGTTGCGTCAGCCTGGTCTGACGTCTGCCGGGTTAAGCGTGCTGATGAGATACACGCTCCGCCTGCTGACCCTCGATCAGCTCGGTCGTGCCGCCGCATTGATCTGTGCGCTGGAACTGGAACGTCAGCAGGACGTCGAGAAACTGGGCAAATGGCCGTTTGAGATCGGCCTGTGGGTTGGCATGGCGGCGACGCCGAATCGTATGGGCCGAAAAGGCGACACGGATGCACATTCCGCACGAAGGAAGACGATCGCGTTCAGGAATGATGATCGCAAGCCGTCGCCCATCCCGCTGGAGGAGTGTCCCTGGTGTGGAGAGAAGTTCAAGTCGACGTCGTTTCAGCTGGTTCCGAATGCAGACGAGCCGACCGATCTTCGAGTGTCCTGCGGAAATCGCCGCTGCGAATTTTCACGAGGTAATCCGCTGCCGATTCTCTCGGTCGATGAGCCGATTTATCGTCGGCTCCCCTGCTTTTTGATTGCGACTGTTGATAAGTTTGCGGCGATGCCCTGGACCGGTGAAGTGGGGGGCTTTTTTGGCCGAGTTGATCGTGTCGATGCGGACGGCTTTTA
>CAZLOQ010000148.1:9784-15097 GCA_964561125.1 uncultured Chitinophaga sp.
TCCCACAACCGGAAAACCACTTCCAGTGGAACGCCTGCCGCCGCCGGACTTGATCGTGCAGGACGAATTGCACCTCATCTCCGGGCCCCTTGGTACGATGGTTGGCCTTTACGAATCAGCGCTGGATGAACTTTCCACAATCGAAGTGGAAGGACGACGAATCCGACCGAAGATTATTGCATCCACGGCGACTGTGCGGCGCGCGGAAAGTCAGATTCGGGCACTTTTCAATCGGCGAACCGTCGACGTCTTTCCGCCTCCGGGGCCGGATGTTCGAGATTCGTTCTTCGCCCGCACTCACTCCACGAACGAAAGCCATGCCAGAAAGTATGTTGGCATCGCCGCTCAGGGACGCAGCCCCAAAGTGATTATGCTGCGCGTGTACCTGGCTCTGCTCGGTGCAGCCCAGAAGGCATATCAGGAGGCGGGAGGCCCGAAGGTCGACAACAATCCCGCCGACCCTTACATGACGCTGCTCGGCTACTTTAACAGCCTGCGGGAGCTTGGCGGGGCTCGTCGCCTGATCGAAGACGAAGTCCGGACGCAATTGATCGGACGAGGGGGCCGCCGGCGTGTGGGCGAGGCAACTGGTCTGTTCCGGGATCGCACCATTGCCTATGAACCTGTCGAACTCACCAGCCGCGTAACGACTGACAAGGTCAGCGAAGCGAAGCGGCGTCTTGAACAGGCGTTCAGGGAAAAGGAGCGAGTGGATGTTGCCATCGCTACCAATATGATCTCAGTGGGTCTGGACATCTCGCGATTGGGGCTGATGGTGTGTTTTGGGCAACCCAAGACCAGTTCTGAGTATATTCAGGCCACCAGTCGTGTCGGGCGCGATGATCAGCGGCCTGGTCTGGTCGTGACTATCCTTAACATTCACCGTCCACGAGACCGGTCGCACTACGAACGGTTTGCAGCGTTCCACGAATCGTTTTATCGAAGTGTGGAAGCCACCAGTGTAACGCCATTTTCCCCGAGAGCACTGGATCGGGGACTGGCTGGAACTCTGATTGCACTGGTTCGCCAGGGGCACCTGCCAATGACTCCGCCTCGCGGGGCTACGGAGATTCTCAGGGAGCTGCCGAGACTGGCATTCGCAGTCGAACTGCTTTCGAAGCGAGCTTTTGACACGCATCATGATACGTCTTCGCCCGATGCTGCGCAGTTGAGACAGAAAGTGCGTGATCGCTGCCAGGACCTGTTGGACGAATGGAGCAGGATTGCCAGAGAGCTGCATGACACAGGTGGGGCGCTCCAGTATCAGACGGAGGCAGGCGGCGCCCGGCGGCTGCTGTACGAATTCCTCAACCCGGAACTGAAATCGCTCCCGGTCAGGCACAGGAAATTCCGCGCCAATCGTTCAATGCGGGATGTCGAACCGAGTGTCAACCTGTGGCTGAAAACAATTGATGGCGTCGAGATCGAGAACGAGGAGGAAGAAGCATGAGTCGCCGCCCTGGGTCGCGCCCACATGGACAGGTTCGTCGCAGTCAGTTGATTACGTCGTTCGGTCCAGGTTCAATGATGGACCTGCCGAATCATTCGGTATTAATCAGTGGTTTGGATTCGTGGTCGACGGGCGGTGACGAGATCATCGAACCACGTCTGGTGGACAAGCTGAAGAATCTGTTCGATCCGCCACTTCAGGTTCTCAAACTCTACAACCCGCCGCCGGACAATGATGACCCGACCGCTCCGCAGACCGGAATCACGGCGTGGCAGTTCCCCGAATGGTTTATCACTCAGGACATCGATAGTGATGCGGGGCACGGATCAGTCCGCGCGCGGATGCTCGTCCATCGCCGGCTGCTGACAAAAGGGAAGTTTATTGACGACAACAGGAAGAAACGAGCCGTCGTTCCCGTGCGTTTCGTGCGTGCGTGTCGCAGTGGCCACATTGGAGATATCGACTGGTACGGGTTTGTCCACGGGGGCGACACCGATTGTCGACGTCAATTGTGGATTGAGGAGCGAGGAACCAGTGGGGATCTCTCGGAAGTCTGGGTCCGGTGTGAATGCGGCAGGGGCGAGCGAAGCATGTCTGCGGCGCTTGAGCAACGCGAGATTCTGGGACGCTGCGACGGGAAACGCCCCTGGCTTGGTCCATACTCTGCAGAGAAGTGCGGCGAACCGAATCGATTGTTGATTCGCACGGCCAGCAATGCCTACTTCCCGCAACTGATGAGTGTCATCTCGTTACCAGACCGGAATGAATCCCTGCGTGAGGCCGTTGAGACAGTGTGGGACTTTATTGGCGAGGTCGAAGACATTGAGATGCTCCGTTATGAACGCAGGAAGGCAAAAGTCCATTCCATTCTTGAGGGCTACAGGGATGAGGAAGTTCTTGCAGAGATCAAAGTCCGTCGAGGGCAGTCAACTGAAAGCCAGAAGTCGATTAAACAGGCTGAGATGGAAACCTTAATCGCCAGCAAAGACGAACTCGGAGACGATCAACCGGATGGAACCTTCTTCGCCAGAAGTCTTCCCCGTGCTGCGTGGGATCGTCCGTGGATGAGCAGCGTGGAACGGGTTGTGCTTGTCCATCGCCTCCGCGAAGTCATGGCACAGGTGGGATTCACACGATTTGAAGCCGTCTCTCCTGACATTGACGGTGAGCTGGAAATCGGCGTGCGTCGAGCATCTCTGGCCCGTGAAATCACCTGGTTGCCTGCGATCGAAAATCGCGGTGAAGGCGTCTTCATTCAGTTCCGCAGAGAGGCAGTGGAAAAGTGGGTTGCTCGGCAGGATGTCATCGATCGCGGAATGCGCCTTCTGGCGGGATACGATGCGTGGAAGGAAGAGCATGTCGGGGCGAAGAAGAAGTTCGTTGAAACAGGGGGCCTGCTGCCATACATGCTGTTTCATTCGTTCTCGCATTTGCTTCTGACCGCCGTTTCGCTGGAATGCGGTTACCCGGCCAGTTCCATTCGGGAACGAATCTACACGATTCCGGATGTGGGCTATGGTGTACTGCTCTATACGGGGACCTCTGATGCCGAGGGAACGCTGGGCGGTCTGATCCAGGTGGGACGGCGAATACACGAGCACATTCGCAACGCCCTTGAAATGGGAGAATTGTGCTCGAATGATCCTGTCTGTGCGCAGCATGAACCAGCGAACCAGCACGAACATCGCTTTCTGCATGGGGCAGCCTGCCACGGCTGCCTGTTGATCTCAGAGACGTCGTGTGAACAGCACAATGAGTTTCTTGATCGTGCACTCGTTGTTCCCACTGTCGATCATCTGGGAATCGAGTTCTTCAGGTTGCATGACGCATGAACGACGCCTTCACCAAACTCAGCACGACCGATTTGCAGGCCATGATTGCAGCCTTGCGATCCGGGCGACTGAGCTCGCCGTATTCCGGGTTGCAGGTGGCCCGCGTTGTTCCAGCGGCGGTATCCGCTGTTGTGCGAACAGCGATTCTGGAACTCCAGACAGCGGGATTCTCAGGTGAACAAATCGCGACGGTGTTGTCCCTGATTGAAGCCGACCGCATCCGCAACCAGCCCTCGGAATTGCCGATTGACCTTGTCACATCCGGCCCGGAAGCCCCGGGCATTTCCAGTCGAGACACATCGGTTGTCGTTCGCGAGCTGTTTGCCCACGCGAGTACATCGGTTTTGGTGGTCGGCTATGCGGTCTATCAGGGTCAGCAGGTCTTCGAGGCGTTGGCAAAGCGAATGGAAGCGATCCCGGACCTCGACGTGAAGTTCTTTCTGAACATCGCCCGGCCCGACGGCGACCTGACGGCGTCAGAAATCCTCGTGACCCGATTCAAACAGCGATTCAAAGACCGGCAATGGCCCCATGGTTGTCGGCTGCCGGAGGTGTTTTACGATCCACGATCGCTTGCAGAAGAACAGACCATCCGCTCATCCCTGCACGCGAAATGCATCGTCGTCGACTCATCACAAGTCTTCGTCTCTTCTGCCAACTTCACCGAAGCCGCTCAGGAACGCAACATCGAAGTGGGACTAAAGATTGAAAGCGAATGGCTTGCGAAAGGGATCACTGATCATTTCCGACAACTGCAGGAACATGGCCTTCTGAATCGAGCTTTCTGACGTGGTGGGAACAGTGTTTCTTTGCCACCAGAATCAGCAGGTTTGCAATCACCAGCGCGGGGACCCTCGGATGGTCAGATCATTTCCACGGACTCGACGCAGGCCTCTGTTGCGTGCGGAGCTGCAGTCTGATTTTGTTGCGTTAAGTTGCCGAACCGTCAGCAGAGTGGTGGCTTTTCACGCATACAGGAAAGGCGGTGTCATCGGACCACATCACGGATCGTCATCATCTTTCAAAGGTACACCACCATCCGGGCGAAACTCTTCGTGTAGTTGCAACGCGGCTCGATCCCGGGCAAAGCGCCGTTCAATACTCGCTGACATCTCCGACATTCCAGTCGAGGAGTCTTGATGAAGAGCACCGTGCGATCCATTCCAATCCGAGGAGCATGGGCCATCCGATCACCAAAACCACGCCGAATCACATCCCGATTTCCTTACTGCGGACACCGATCGCTCGAAACCGCAGACCGCATTCGTAGATGGAAAACCCCATTTTTCTTCGCCAACAGGCCTCGTGCTCGTAGCCAGAAACACCCAAAGCCTGATACAATTCTGCCGTGGTCATCTCGATTCTCCTGATGAAACAGATTCAGACACTGACATCAGACCGAGTTGACCACTCCTTGTAAACCCTTCCCGCACTTCAACCTGCAGGTGCGCACACAATTTTGCGTTGATCCAAAATACAACGGCGACTACCGCACCAAACGCGTCATCCTCGAAATCTACGACGCCATGCAAACCGCCATCCGCACCGGCCAACCCTACCAAACGCGCCTCGATCCGCCTCCGGGACCGCCGTTCGCGGGACTTCCTGACTGGCCGAAAAACACTCAACAACCGAGCAATTGGCCGCTTCACATTCATCCGCCGAAAGAGACTCCAGTCACATGAGCTACGCAACCCCACATCATGCCCATGAGTTTATGAAGGCTGCATGCCTCGCCGTTGTCCACCAATTTGTTTTGGCATGCCAACGAAAGCAGGTGCTGGAAAAGAAGGCGCTTCTATTGCGTTGGCGTGAGATCGACTTTAACGCCCGCCTTGCCATGTATTTTGGGCCAGAAGCCGCAATCAGTGCGCAAGGTGTCAAGGACAGCGACTTGCGCATTTCTTCCCCCGTTCAGGAGGTGGAACTGAAGTACTGCCGCCCGAAGGCAGGAGGGCTTCAGCCAGTGAATCATTGGAATCAGGTGATCGACAAGGATTGGAATTGGCTGTTACGGCTTGGGGCGGCTAG
>CAZLOQ010000149.1:0-7276 GCA_964561125.1 uncultured Chitinophaga sp.
TTCCGGTCTCGCGATTCCCCCTTGTGTGTGTCTGATGGTCAGGTTGGAGCAGGTGTGGCATGGGTCTCAGTCCGCTCCAGTGGCACGTAAACGACCAGCCCAGGGGGCTGGGAATCATTGAGCAAATCGTCGACGGCTCGGCGAAGTTCAAGAAAGCTGCCGTCGTAACAGACAAGCCGGGTCGCCGGCAGGTCCGGTTCACTGGCAATCTGTGCGCAGGCTTGTTCAGGGTCGTTCCAAACCACGAGCCCGTATTCATTGACCTGCTTCAGGATCAACTGAGCGACGAATTGAGTCACAATACCGTTGGTTGAAGATAACTGGGCATTCACGTGGAGTTCCGCCAGTCTGTTCCAGCATTCAGATCTCGTTCCACAGCCTCAGCAATCAGAGGGGCCCTCGATCGCAACAAATCGAGCGATAATCCCTCGTTCCGATACATTTCAAACCACATTTTTCGATACCGCACGATGACTTCGTGATCTCGCAGACCAAGCCGCTTCAGCGTGAATTCTGCCAGATCTTTGAAGTGGGCAGGAATGCTTTCCGTTGCCACAAGCTGCATGGACGGCAGGAGGATCCTGAACCACCCCACTTGCACATCGAACGGGTCGAGTACATGGGCCGCCAATTTTTTCTGATTAATCCAACCATCGACATACCGAAAATTCGTCCATTCGTAAGCCAGCTTATCCTGCCCTGTTCGTTTCAGCGTCGCAACAGGAATGAAGTGATCGACCTGCCCCCTCATAGTGGTCATCGCAGTCCATCCGCACATGGAATTGAACGCCCTATAGAGATCACGCTCGAAGGCCGACCAGTAATCTTTCGGCCGGTCATATCCGGGGTTCTTCGCCAGCCACTTCATGCCCGGCTGTCGGCATTTCTCGTCAAACGCAGGCGGCTCGGCTGCAAGTTGAAACGGGATCATCGCATCACCTGCACTATCCATCGTGGCCAGAACGGATCCATCCCGGGCAAAAGTCTCTGCAACTCGTGATTGATCTCTTCCTTTGTCGTTAGTCCGGCTGGTAATTCGCCGGTTGCACCTCGCATGAATGCTTCGGCAGCCTCGATTGCTCGCTCGGCTTCGCGGGAGCGAGCCTGGTCAAGCCCAAAGATGCCTGATGTCAGCCAGCCGACGATATCCCCATGGATTGCCCAGGGAAGATCGTCAAAGGCCACCGCTGCATCGCCGCCTGCAGGATTCTGCAGGTTGAAGCAGAAGAGTTTGTCCTTAGTTTCGTCGAAACAGGGTTCAGCCGATGCAAGAACCAGTGGTGAATGCGTTGAGGAAAAGATCTCCACCTCAATATTTGCCCTTAAGCTCTCAACAACATTCAGGATTGCCGGGAGGATCGTGCGTTGCCATTTGGGATGAAGATGGGCCTCCATCTCATCAACAATCAGTACAATTCGCTCAGTCGGCTCTTCCTTTCGCAGGCTGGCCGCCTGCAAATGTTCGACCCACGCCCAAACGAGCAGATAAGCGAAATTGACAACTCGCTTTACGCCCGCGGACCACTGTGGATGTGGCACAGTGCCATAGGGCATCTTCAGAGTCGGAAATTTTCGGCTGTCATCAAGAAAAACCTTGCGGGGTTCGCCGCACTGAAGCGGTTCAAGTGGATGAGACAGAATGGAGATCACGTTTTCCAGATACTGAAACGCTCGCACTTCGTCCGTCGAATCAGATCGTCGGTAGTACCACTCAACCCAGTCTGCGATCAACCCGTTACACAGTACGCGGCCCCACTCTTCAAGTCCGTTTGCAACATCATTTCGAATTGTTCCGGAATCCGATCCGGAACCCGCCTGCTCATACTCACAGGAGCCCTCTGGTGGAAACTGAAAGGCACGCGGCCATTGATCACCATCTATCGCAGCGTTCGAGTCACGCCAGTAGTTTCTGGCTGGGTCCCAGACAGCAAAGCTGCCGTCAACACCGGCATAAATCACGATTCCAGGCATCGGCGGTCGGCCACGTTGCCTGGTCCATGACTGTGAACGAAAGTTATACTTCGCTTCTCGTGCAACCGATTTTGTCCTGCTCTGAATCTCACAAGTGATCGTCGGTTCTGCAGAATTGATATCAGGCATTGCCATTCGACCGCCCGGCCACGTTCCGGTCAGCGTCCAGAAGCAGACATCCAGCAGGAATGATTTTCCAAGACCGTTATCGCCGGTGATGATGTTCAGGCGTTCACCGAAGGAGGCGGTTAATTCAGGGACGAGTCCAACTTCGTGCAGCTTAAGTGACTTCAGCATTCGACCCGCCCTGTTGATTTGTGTTGCCGTTCCATGATTGACTGAGCCATCTGCACTTCCTGCTTCAACATGCCTTCAGGGACCGGGGTTTCCAGAATAATCGGAGTCTCTTTCGGGATCAAGCCGACGACACGGCGGAAGGCCACCGCGGCTTCAAAATTCAGGCGTTCGTGATGACTGGAGGAATTGACAAAACTCATGTGGACCTGAGAAAGCCGGTCCCTGAACTGTCTGAGAAACCTGCGTGCCTCCAGCATTGTCGGATCGACCTGCCGTGCGTGACCAATATCAAAGCAGAAGGTTGCGTTCGGCAGACGCTCAAAGCAGCTGTGCATTTCCCTGACCGTTCGTCCGATTGGCTTGCGTTTGTCCATGTTCTCAAGACAGAGATGCTTTCCCAGAGTCTGCCAGAGCGAGAAGTCCTGAATCACATCGGGATGCACAACAATGGGCCAGTCACGGTTTGCGACTGTCTGAAGCAGAAGAACGACCTGCTGTTCGGTCATGTGAATCAGGCGACTGGGAGCGTGGAACGAAACGTAGGTAAACTGAGCCAGCTCGAGGTCGTCGAGCAGCCTGATCAGCGGTTCCAGCTCTTCTTCTCTTAACGCTGACAATTCAATCGCATTGCTGTTTGAGTCTGCAGCCATCCGCAGACCCTTAAGAACATCACCCGAGGCCAGGCTGCCAGTGGAAAAGCCGATTTGCATATCAGAACACTCCATATCCTGTAATGAACTCACGCAACGGAGATTCCGTTTGAAAAAAGGGATCAACGCAAAATTGTGTGTGCACCTGCAGGTTGAAGTGCGGAAACGGTCTACAAGGAGTGGTCAACTCGGTCTGATGTCAGTGTCTGAATCTGTTTCATCAGGAGAATCGGGATGACCATGGGGGGAATTGTATTAGGCTTTGGGTGTTTCTGCCACGAGCAGGAGGCCTGTTGGTGAAAAAATGGTGTGGTCCATCTACGAATGCGGGCTCCGGCTTCGGGCTATCTGTGTCCGCAGTGCGGAAATCGGGATGTGATTCGGCGTGGTTTTGTTGATCGGATGGCCCACGATCCTCGGCTTGCAATGGATCGCACGGTGCTCTTCATCAAGGCTCCTCGACTGGAATGTCGGAGCCAATGCGTACGTGGGGGACGGAAAAGGCCGGGACGCGGTAAATCGCTTCTGGCCTCGCCTGCGCGGGTCCAGAGCGAAGACCAAAGCTGTCGCCACGGACATGTCGAGTGCCTGTCATGCGGCAGTGGTCAAGAACCTGCCGACGGCCAAACAGGAGAATCTCGATGAATCGAAGCACGAGCGTGTCCGACTGCAGGAAGCACTGGACCTGAACAGGTCCGTTTCTGTGGCTTACTACCTGAAGGAAGACCTGAGTCAGATCCGGCAGCAGCCAACCCGGGCGGCAGCGGCCCGTTTCCTGACTGACTGGTGCCGACGAGCTCGAGCTTCTGGCATCCGGGTACAGAGACAAGGAGTACTTCGTCTTAAAACTCCACGCTCTGCACCTCGCAAAATTCTCACTCATCGGTTAATGACTGGAAAAACACTGCGCACTTAATTTTGCGTAGAGCCATTTTCTCAAAGAGCAATTTTTGAGCTGTGAACGGTTACCTTTGCATTGCCAAAAGTCACAGAAGTTTGCAACCCGCGTTTCGTCAATTCGGCAGCCACAAAAAACTCGCCAGCCAACGCGGTCATCTGTCGATCCCCACGACGCTTTGTGGGCTTCGCTTTGTCCGGATTCATTATTGCTAATCCTTAATTAAGTGAGCCATGGACCACAAAATCGCGTCCTTACCAGAATCTGTGTGCGACAATGCGACCTGGTCTCTGGATGGCAACCACGGAGGGCGTACGAAGAGCATCTCAGGAAATGGCGGTGTCTGCAACTGTCGCCGTTCTAAGTACGTTTGCGATGTGGATGCAACTTTAGCAAGGGGACTGCAAAAGAGTGCAGGATAATTACACCTTTGCCTCAAGTGGCTGGCTTTGACGCGCCCATCGGTGGCGGGTTTTGGGCGCCCACTGACAGCTACCCGGCGCGAGGACTATTCACTCGCTGATTTTGCGCTCGAATAATGCGCTGTTCCCAGCACTGGTTTCAGCGAATCTCCTCAATGATCTTCCTGGGCGTAAGCATCAGGGGTTTGTTCAAACACTGGGCACGTCACAACAAAGGTCACGCCTCTAACTTCATGCGATCCCGTTTTTTACAGTTGCAAATAAATCCCGCCATGAATCTTGGTCAAACTCATCCTGCAGTTGATCCTTCAAGATCTTGTTGAATTACGCTCGCGAGTGTAATGCCGTGGGCTGCAAGGCGGTCCACCAGTTCGGAAAACTGCTGGAACACGCCTCGGTCACCGGTCAACTCCGACCGAGAAGCCTGCCAAACCATGTGTAGTACTCGAGCGGTCCTTTCGCCGTTGTTGCTGGCCTTCCACAGTGCCGTGGTATCCTTGCTCAGTGAAGTCACGTAGTAAAGCCAGCCGACCACCTGGGCGGGTTGGTAGTGACAATACGCGGACTTGAGCATCGAGAGAAATGCCTGGTACGCATCGTGGTTTGTGCCGACAACTGCCAGCCACCGTTTGATGAGGCTCACGAAAGCTGAAACGTGCGACCACTCATCCTTGAGAATGTATGTGCCGTGGCTCACGAACACCATGAGCGTCACGGCCTCGGACCAGTCACTGGAAAGGTACTCCTGGTCGGCGAGTCGGGCTAGTTCGGGACGGCCGAGCAAGTCGTTGCAGACCCGCTCCCACGTCTGGACGGCCCGGGGGTCCGGCGGTTCCTGCGGTGGTAGGCGTGCAACCTGATAGCGGAACAGGCCGTGGAGGAGCTCCGCGGTGAGGCGAGGTAATTGCGGCAATGTCGCCAGGACCGGGGCGATGACATGTTCTTCAGCCTCCTCCGGCGCGAGGTGGCCGGCAAGAGCGGCGACCCAACCGAGGAAAAAATCATTCCACTCCCAAGGTGCCTCGTTACGGCGCCGTGACCGGCGATGCTCTTCGCCCCCACTCTGGTTCTCGCTCACCGTCCATCTCATCAGGCCGTCGATCAGCCCGAGGAGGGCCTGCCTCCTTCCTGGCTCACGGGTCAGTTCCTCGATCGGAAGCCCTTGAAGCACACGCACGACGAGGTCCCAGAGAAAGAAGCCACCCGCGTCCACTTCGATAGCCGGCAACTCAGGCTTCTCGCCCCGCTGAAGGCTTTCGGTAGATCTTTGCCAAAGCTGCTTCCGTCTCGCCATACCGGCCTTGTTGAACGCGAGCCCCATCCCGGGAACGACCGTATCACCCGGAACCTTGGCAAGAGCGAGGGCCACCCAAAGACAGTTCCAGCAGAAGACGTCATTGCTACCCCACGACGATCGTAGTCCTGCGAACACTGCCCCAACCACCTGCAATTGGGGGTCAAAGATCTGCCTAAGTACTGCCAGCCTGACCTCCTCGTCATCTGCCCCTTGGGCCACGAGAGCGGTGAGCCCCCTAGCCCCGTTCAGCCTGGGGTCCAGGTCAAAGACGTTTCGCCGGTTCATGGCGTCGAATCCCGTCATCGGGCAGCGAGCAGCAGCAAGGAGGACAGAGCGACACCAGTCGCCATATCCTTGGTCTTGTGCCCAAGACCACGCCTTGACAGCGACCGCGGCAGCGACTGCGGCAATGGCCTGTTTCCGAATCGGCTCCGTTTCCGAGTTTAACGTCCAGTCGGGGGAGTAGATCGACGTCTGTACAGAGTAATCCATCTTGGGGGGGGCCTCTGTGGGGGCGGGTCTGAGACTTTCAGAGAAGTCGTCTGGCCGGTAGTAGGAAAACGCCGCTCGGACCACCCGGTCCAAGTTGTCCATGTCGGGGGGCGTGTTCGCATCCAG
This sequence comes from uncultured Chitinophaga sp., assembly GCA_964561125.1. Lineage (GTDB taxonomy): Bacteria > Planctomycetota > Planctomycetia > Planctomycetales > Planctomycetaceae > SXXK01. The sequence goes on from CAZLOQ010000149.1 coordinate 6,154, forward strand.
CGTTGTCCGGGCCCAGTTGGCCAGACCGAAATACTCCAGGGACTTCAGTGCCTGCTCGAACCTCAAGTGTTCCTCTGGATTTGGCTCACGAGGCGGCTGATACCGCCAAACGGTGGCTGTTTCGGTTTGGACCAGTTGGTAATTCTCCCTCTTGAGAAGGCCTCGGTAGTCGTCGATTTCCGCACGAAACGCCTCAACTATCTCGTCACGCCCCTTCTCCTCCTCGTACTGGAAGGTCAACTCGTCCCCGAATTTGGCAAACGCCCGATCGAGGTCAGCCCGAATCGCGTCATCACCTTGGATAACGACGATCGGTATCAGGTTTCGGACATCCAGGCCCCTTTGCGGAAGCTGGTTCCGCTCGCGGAGTTGCTCGTTGATGTGCTCGTGCCGGCCAGGGAAATCGATTATGGGCGGCCCCTGGAGGTCCTTACCCCGCCGGCAAATGTCCATCCTCCAGACAAGAGGGTTGGCGATGTAGGGGAGCAGGGCCGGCAGGCAACGACCCGATGTGCCGAGTGCGACGGCGATGCAGACGCCGAGGACGGCGACGCTCCGCGTGCCCCCCATGACCATGTCGATAAGTTCGCCTCCGTCCCGCCCGGAGGCGATTTGCTCTTCCATCCAGACTTCAAGGGCCATGAGGGCAGAGATAACCGCGTATGGCCCGACGCTGGTGTGGCGAAACCAGCAATAGACGTCCTCATTACCCGACAGTTCCTTGGGGCCGGACGGCAGCGAGAGGACGACCGGCAACGGGCTGCGGCTGTAGCCCAAAAAACGCTCGTATTGTTCGCGTCGGCACCAATAGTCCGTCGCGGCGTTCGTCAGACCATGGAGCAAGCGAAGCCCCTCATCCTCGTGTGTGCGGAGGAGCCGCAAGTGCGGGCCTTGGACGTGGGCCGGCGGGTAGTGGTCCATCGCCCCACCGATCCCCAGCTTGCTCATGTCGTGAAGCGAGGCCCAGCCCGCTTCCTCGGGGGCCTTGATCAATTCGCCGAGGGCAAAATCCACGTATGCGGCTGGAATGTGATCCACCAGCGGTACGAACGTCTTGAGGATTTGCTCCTTTGCCTTCCACCGATTGTCCTCTACGGCAGTTCTGATGTACTCGGTCACTCTT
>CAZLOQ010000149.1:7286-15007 GCA_964561125.1 uncultured Chitinophaga sp.
GCAATACATCCGCCGAGTGGAGGAGAATTTTTCGGAGTCGGGTTTCGTGCTCCTCCCGGGCTCCGTAGTCGAACTTGGATTTTGCCATGTGTAAATCCTCGACATTTTCTTCAAGCCAGGTGTGGGCCAACTCGCCGCCTTCGCGTCTGAGGGGGGCGCTCGGCCCCGACCGTTCCTGCCAGATTTCTATGATTCGTGCTGCCTCGTGTCTGGCTGCCTCGCTCAATACCGGGGTGTGCCGCAGCAACCATTCAAGTGTCCGGTACCACGCATACCATCGGGGCAGCGGAAACTGCAACGCAAGGGCCAACGCCTCCGCAGGAGAGTCCGCAATGGTTGCCATATGCTCCGCGATCCGCGGATCCACGTCAACTTCCGTGGTCCGCAGTGCGATCAGCAGCTCGATCAGGATGCGTCCGTCCTCGGCAAGGAGAGTCTCCCGAGCCTTGTCGAGTAGTTCTTCCAGCCGCGTGGACAGGAACGGTGCGGTCAGGACGGCCTGACGCCAGCGAGGAGCTAGATGGGCAGCCTGCTCGAATGATCGCAGCAGCTCGGTCCATTCGCCTGCCGTATCACCACCCTCAAATAGCATGCAGCCCAATAACCGTATGGACCGCAATAGCCCATGAGGCTGACCGAGTTCCTGCACATACGCGGGCAGGTCGTGGCGGCGTTGCTCTAGCAGCCGAAGCAGTGCCCAGTCTTCCAACAAATCGTGACCAAACCGGTAGACGTTTTGGCCTTGGTCTCGAACGATGATGCGGTCCGCCTCTAGGGTCACCAAAGCGTCAGGGGGCATCCCACCGTCCGGAAAACGCTTCCGAGGGGCTTTGATCAGCCGGCTTGCCGCCTGGACGAGGGCCTGTTGACGTTCCCGCCCTTCCGCTTGTCCATCTCGGCCAACAACCCTCTCCCACCAAATGTCGCTGACTTCGATCTCAGTAGCCGGAACATTGTCGGCCTCATCTCCGGCGAAACGCCGGTCTGTGATCAGGTCGAGCAGGAATGGGTTCCTGAGGATTGGCTTGAGCCTTGCCTGCGACGACAACGCCGCGAGACGCGGTTGCTGAGACAAGACAAGCCGCACCTCTTCGTCGACCAGCTCCGGGATTCGAACGGGGAAGATCTGTTGAACGATCTTTCGGTCGAGCCAGGTCAGCTGTGCTAGGCTTCCTTCGCGGGCCGTAGCAATGCACCACCAACGCCGCCGGCCGTCGATGGGCGGGAACAGTTTCTCGGCCGTCCGGAGTATGTCGTTGATGGCAAGTCGAGCCCCTTTGTCCTCAATCCGATCGATAGCTTCGATGAACACACAAGGGAAAGGGTGGGTACTCATCGCTAGCAACAGTTCGTCCGCATTCCGCGATATTCCCTGCGACTGGGCAAAACCGAGCCAACCCGTTCCCTCAATCCGATCAGCCGAAAGGACCATTGCGGGGCCAGCGAGGCCGTGGCGTTCGACCAGCATCTTCCAGATGCCAGACTTCCCCACACCAGGTGGACCAGTCAGAAGTAGAATTGCGGCGTCACCAAAATGGCCAATCGGGGCCTCTACTGCCTCAACTCGGTTCAAGGTTAAACCGTCGATGTCCGTCCGAATATCGTCAAGGATATGTTCGCGGAGAACTTCAAGTCGGGCCAGATCCTCCCGGCAATAGGGTGCTGGCAAAAGACGAAAACCAACGGCCACGAGTCGCTGCAAGAGTGTCTCGTGGGTGTATTCCCCAGCGGACCGGCTTGCCTCCGCTGAAAAGTCGCGGAGACGTGAAAACAATTCAGCCGCTCCAGGTCCACTGCCGGGTTGAAGAATCTGTTGAAGACAATTGACAGCATGTGTTGCATCACGCGAGCCACTGGAATGCAGGTCGAAGTGGAGGATCACCATCGACCGCAGGAAACCCCAGAGGTCATCGTCACTGACGGGCTGGCCATGAACAGCATCCAGCTTGGATCGGATTAGTGCCACGAAGTCGCGGTGGTTTTTGTGGGATAGCCCCTTTTGACGGATGCGGGCGAGGAATGTGGCAGCTGACGCAGAATTACGTGCCCATGTGAGCACGGACTGGTAATGCTCGTCGATTTTCCCCTTGTAGACACCCAAGACGATCCCGAAGCGATCACGGGTCCGGTCAAATTTGGGCGAGTTGAAAGTTTGCCAGCAGGCAGCCATGACATCGTTGAATAAGTCATCCTTCTCACCGAAGGTCAAGTCGTTCTTGATCTGCAATGAAAGTTTACTCAGACCTGTGATGGTTCCTGCAACGCAGACAAGATCATCCAACGGCTCGCCTTCATATAACCGCTGAAACCGAACCTCCTCGATCGTACCGACCTCAAGGCCCCGCGGCACATGCCCGGTTAGCAACCCGGCCAAGTAGTATGCTCCGACCTGTCCTTGAAGATCGTCACCACCGCCACCAGTGGAAAATGGGCTAGCCAGTTTTTTCGCCGGAAATGATGTGGACACGATGCTACCTCTCCTTCTCGCTTCAGACGTTTAGAGAACGAACCTCTCCAATCGTTCTTTCCTGACTGAGTTGTCAAAAACTGGCGGTGTGTTCGAGGTGATCGGTGGTGACCGTGAGTTCGCGGACATCTTTTACGCTGAGGTACCAGGCGGTTGCAGCGTTGGGGACGGTGGCAGACACGGTGTTGTCACTCAGAGTCGCCGGAATCGATTTCCAATCACGTTTTTGCCAGGGACCGGAATCGGTGGTGTAGTGCAGCTGGGCGTCTTTGATTTCGGTGGTGCTTTGCACTGATGCCTGAACGCTGGTTCCCGATTGCTGCAGTGCGCCGATTTTCGCCAGCGGTTGTCCACCTTTCAGGTGACTGTCGATGAACAGGTCGACTTCCGGGAACGTCCAGATGTGTCCATGTGGCAGGCGGGGAATGATGGAGACGGTTCTTAACGAGGCATCGACGAGCTGAAAGGACTTGCGATAGCTGTCCATAGGGTATGCGAAGTCATTGGTGCCGTTGAGGAACAGAATTGGGCAGCGGACTTGTGCGAGGTAACTGGAGGGATCGAAGTTGATCGTCCAGCGTGTGCGCATTTCCGGGGACATCGGTGCAAATCGCGGCTCAGTCCAGACACTGTTTTCGGCCAGAAAGCCACAGCCGTAGACCGGGACGGCGACTTTGAGTCGATCATCGAGGCTGGCGACGAGGCAGGTCAGATAGCCGCCCCAGCTGATGCCGGTTATGCCGATGCGTTTGGGGTCTATGTTTGGTTGAGCTGCGAGGAGGGAGTGGCCGCGAATGACGGCTGCCACGGCGTGATAGCTCCACATGTCCTGTGCACCTGCGTCCTCAAATGCTCTGAACTTGTTTTCATCTGACTGGTCTGGTCCGCCATCGGGCAGTCTTCCGTTAGGCCCATTTCCGGCCAAATCCATAGCGATGGCCGCGTAACCTCGCTGTGCCCAGTGCAGAGCCCATTCGCGAAATGCCTTTCCGCCGCCGCCATGTACGAGCACGACGCCGGGGAACGGGCCTTTTCCTTCCGGCTGAGCATACCATGCGAAAATGCGGGTTGGTTTGCCCTGCAGTGGTTCGCCGGCGTAGTAGACCGGCTGCACAAGCCCATCCGCCGGGCCGAATTCTGCTGCCGGAACCTGCTTTAGCTGAGTCAGATTCCATGGACCGGTGCCGTCTGCCGCAGAGATATTTCGGGGCCATAGAACGCCTGGCAGGAGCACCAACAGCGATAGCAGAGCGGAACGTCGAGTGAGGTGCTGACGGTTCATGGGAGCAGTTCCAGCCGGAGTTTTGGGAGGTGTGGGTGTGGCGAGTTGTGGGTCTGGGGAGTTTGAATGACTTCAGTTTTTACAGGGGAAGGACGTGGACGTCCATCTTACGACCTGTGGGGGATTTCAAACGCGAGCGCGGGGCTGCGCCCCGCTTAGGGTGTGGAAATCGCAGGAATCCCAGCAGAGGGGGCAGAGGACAGAGTCACAGAGGTCAGAGCAACAGAGATGCCAGAGATCGAATCGCAGAGGAATGACTCGGAAAACACAAACACACTACTCTAATACCAACCGAAAACCGATGCTGCCGCTACGGTAGTCCGGGGTATCGCTGCTGCGGTCCGCACAACGAACGAAGTCCGGTTCGTAGCCCCAAGAGCCGCCCCGCAAAACGCGGAAAGACCCAGAGTCCGGTCCCGGGGGATCCTGAGCAGGACTACGGCTGTAATAAGTGTTTTCGTACGGATCCTGACACCACTCCCAGACATTACCGTGCACGTCATGCAGCCCCCATGCGTTCGGCAGCTTGCCTCCGACTGGCTGCGTCTGGCCGCCGCTGTTTTGCTCGAACCACGCATAGTCCCCGAGTAACTTCTCGTCGTCTCCAAAGCAATACTTATACGGACTTCCAGCTCGGCACGCATACTCCCACTCGGCCTCGGTTGGCAGCCGTCCTCCCATCCAGTGACAGAAGGCTGCGGCATCTTCCCAGCTGACGCCAACGACCGGCTGCTGAGGCTGATTGAATTTCCGGTCATCCCAGTATTTGGGGGCTTCGACATGCTCAGGGCGTGTCGCGAGGAACTTGGCGTACTGTTCATTCGTAACTGGGTATTTACCTAAATAGAATCCCTTTGTTAGTTCCACAGGATGGATAGGTCTTTCATCGCCACCACCCTTCTCCGACCCCATCTGAAACGTCCCTGGTGGCACCCAGACCAGCGTCATTCCCGTATCCTTATGGACCATCAGGTCTCCCGCCGAACGGGCTGCGGTAATGCTGCGGGGCTGTCGTCCCAGCACCGTCAGGATTTCAAGTGCCATTCCGTGCAGGTCCGGGTGCCGGGTGTGTGGCCGTCCCATCCACTCCTCGCAGATCTCCGCCAGTCCGGGCACCTGAGCCGCTCGGTCCCGCAGCAGTTTCAGCACAGCGGTCTTTCGCGGAACCGGTGCATCTGCCGCGCGGAGCACGTCCAGAAATGGTTCGGGCGGGAAGTAAAGCGATTCGTTCAGGCAGCGGAGTGCGAGGTCGAGGTCGTGTTCGGCGAGGCCCTGAGCCAGAAACTCGCGAAAAAATCGCCCACAAAACTTTTCAGACTTTCGCAGTGACAGCAGGGCTGCTTCACGCCACCAGCTGTTGGCAGCACGCGGAGCCAGAACGTCGGCGAACTCCGCTCGCACCGCATGATCGGCGGCAAGGAATTCCTGAAAGCTGAGATGCAGAAAGCCCAGCTTCCCACTGCCATCGCCGCTTAGAGCCATGATGCCGGATTCCTGCCGCATCCGTTCAAGGAAGAGTCTGCCATCACTCCCAAGACCGGCGGAGGCGGCCACCGTTTGCAGCCCCGCTTCGGCTTCTGTCTGCAGTTCGGCAACGGTGGCCGTGGTGCGTTTTTCCTGCTGATGCAGCCACCACGCAATCCGAGCCAGTACTGACTGAGCGGCTTCGATGTCGAATGGCTTGAAGTCCCTGCCGGCTGGTGCTTCGGTAAACAATTCCCGCCGCCACAGCCCCAGCAGTACTCGCACACAGTGCTGATAAAGTTCCGCCCGTGCCGTCGGCAGATTGTGTTCCTCGTGATACACCACACACAGAATCGTCAGCAGCAGCGGGTTGGTCACCATCTCCCGCATGCTGGGTGCCTGGTAGGGCGCCGTTTTCAGGACGGCACTCAGAGACTGCCGGTCGGCGAGTGCCTTCTGTCTGGCCTTGTCCGTAGCACCAAGCATGCGTTGATGCGCGGCGTCGAACCAGCGGTTGATGAAGTGGTCGACCTGGGCGTCAGAGAGTCCCGCCACGTGGAATTCCACGAAGCCCGAATGCAGCTTAACATTGTCATCGTGATAGCCCTGAAAACGGCTGGTGACAACGAAGCGGTCGTGCGTTCGCTGTGGCAGCGTTTTCCGGATCCAGCCAGAGACAACCGCCCGCAGTCCGGGGTCGACGACTTCATCAAGACCGTCAAGGATCCACAACAGACCGCCCGAGTGATCCCAGAGTGCATTCGTGGGGTCCTCCAGGCCGGTCGCGGTGCCTTTGCTGCTGGTTTCTTTTCGCAGGAAGGCTTTGAGGGCTTCCACAGGCTCTGAATCTTTCGTGATCATGCCGGGCTCGAGATTCCTCAGCCGCAGCAGCACCGGCTGGATGCCCGGCGGCAGTCCCAGCGATTCCGGAGAGACCTTTCGCGCAGCCAGCAGCCACGACAGCTGCCTCGCCCACGTCGTCTTCCCGGCCCCCGGCTCACCCAGCACCACCACGCCGCGATTGTTCTGCGAAGCACAGGCCTGGAAGACGGCAGCGAGACTGTCCGTGTTCTGGTCGCCGGAAAGTGCCGGCAGTGCGTCCGTGGCTTCGTCGGCATCTTCCGGCAGGGTGAATCGGTCGCGTTTGTTCGACGAATAATCTTCGGAGCGATTCAGCCGCAGCGGCACGTAAACGTCATCAATCGGCAGGTCGACGGCAAAGGAACGGCCCATGCCCATGAGTTCGATGGAACGAGTTTGTTCGATGAGCCGCCTGATATATTCCTGGAGGCTGGGGGGCAGTGGCGGGGGCGGCGGCGGCGGCGGGCCAGGTTCTTCGGTGTGCCAGGGAATTCGTCCGGAAGGCTTCCGCGCCTCCCAGCTGTGTTCTGGAGAATTTGTGATGAATTGCACCGAGCGGTAATCGAATCCTGTTGCATGGACCCGAATGAGTCGCACGGAATTTGGATGTGCGCTGCCGGCATAGGCCGAGCCGCCGGTGAGGTGACAGGCTGCGTCTGCGATGCGGTCATGCTTTCTGATTTCACCGTGCGTGTGGCCTGTCAGCAGCAGGTGCGAATGATGAGCCAGCATGTCAAGCACATTCGGGCGTCCCTCCCACGAATTTGTTTCGGCATCGTGCCACCAGTTTGCAGGATGATGAATCAGCGCCACGATGGGTTTGGCAGCGTCACTCGCCTTCGCAATCAGATGCTCCAGATGCCGTCGCCCCACCCAAAGTTTGCCGCGATCGCCGTCTCCCCGGCAATACCACGCGGAATTGAGGGCGATGAATGTGAGGCCCGCGAGTTCTGTGTGCCCGACGAGGTACGAGGTATCACCCGCAAAGTCATAAGGTCGAACTTTCGCCGAGGCACAAAACTGAGAAAACGCGTGGAATCCGCGGACATAATTTGCCCTCAGAGGTACTCGCAGGAGTTCATCGGATCGGCGGGCTTCATCGGGTACTTCAAGATCTTCCACATCGTCACGGCTGATGTCGTGATTGCCGGGGCACACGACGACCTGCGAGTAGTTCAGGTTGAGCCGTTGCAGCAGTTTATCCAGCCAATCCTTCGCCTGTCTGTAATCCTCTGCAATTCCCTTCCAGCCAATATCCCCCGTAATCGCGATCACCTGCGGCCGCCAGTCTGGTTGCTGATCCGCCAGCGTCCCAAGGCATTCAATCAGAGTTCGCAGTCGATTTGTGCGTTCGTCGAGCGCCGATGACGCGGTCTGGGCATGCTTTGCTTCCCAGCCGAAATGCAGATCCGTCAGGTGCAGAATTGTGACCGCCTGGTTTTGTTGCGTCATTGGCGTAAATCCCGCTGCAGGTGTCTGTGTGTCGCATGGAGATATCCTACAAAACCCGCTCCTGAAAACCAACAAACCTGAACCCCCGCCGGGCTTGTCGCTTACGGTGAAGCAGGCTCGCGGGGTAGCCTGTGCACCTTTGCTTCAGACGGGGCAAGCCCGTCTGGGAGCCCGGGCCTCGCGTTGTCGCGAGGT
>CAZLOQ010000150.1:0-7627 GCA_964561125.1 uncultured Chitinophaga sp.
GCTTCAGACGGGGCAAGCCCGTCTGGGAGCCGGAACGGCAAACGGTGCCATGCACCTTGACGTTGAGTGGAAACCGGACGCTAACGCGTTCCGGCTGATTGGACCACCATTCCTGGCGCGGAGACTGCCTGCTGCTTTGAGATCGTAAAGCGAATGGTAAAGAGACTTTCCGCTGTCAGGTGCCATGATGCACCTTGAGGCCCTGGCTTCAGACGAGGCAAGCCGGTCCGGGAGCCTGGTTACGAATTTTCTTTCCTTCAACTTTCCAGACCAAAGTAGCTCCGCAGATACCCGGGTCGATCATCGCTGCGGATGTACTGCACCAGGGCGTACAGACGCTTCTGGTCCCGCAACAGCTTCTCTGACCGACGGCTGGCATCTGCCAGCGGTTCCGGCAATTCACCAGTGAGTTCCATGCGTGTCAGGTCATGTTCGTCATTCAGCACCCCGTAACGCTCAAGAAGTGCGAGCACAGTTTCCAGACGCCGGTCATGTCGCTGGCGATCGCACAGACGCTCCCGCAGCCATTCCATTCCGAATGCCCGAACCTGATCTTTACTGTGCACCAGCAGGTGCCAGGTCCGCGCACAGAATTCCGCATCCGGATTCGACCAGCGGATGAACTCCAGCTGAGTATTCAGATCGCTCTGATCGTACAGCAGCAGACATTCGGACGGTTCACCGTCTCGGCCCGCACGCCCGATTTCCTGTACGTATCCTTCAAGTGAACCGGGCACGTCGGCATGGATCACAAAGCGAATGTTCTCCCGATCCACTCCCATGCCGAACGCGTTGGTTGCCAGCACCAGTCGACTGCGACCCTGCATGAATTCGTCCTGGACCGTACGCCGGACGGACCGTTCCAGATCGCCGTGATAACAGACATGCTCAAGGCCTTCGGCCTGCAGTCGTTCGCTGAAGTCCTCCAGTGTGCGAATCAGTGTGAAATAAACGATACCGCAGCCAGCGGATTCCGCCAGCCAGTGCTCAATCACCTCCTGCATCAGTTCCTGTTTTTCATCGGCCCCCCAGACTTCACACACCCGCAGTTCCAGATTCGGGCGTTCCATGCCTTCATGGAACAGGCGAACGGAGTCGTCCGGCAGCCGCAGTTGTCGCAGAATATCCTGCTGAACATCCGGAGTTGCTGTGGCGGTGAATGCTGCTGTTACGGGATTTCCAAGCCGTTCGCGGATTTCTCCCAGCCGCGTGTAGTCCGGCCTGAAGTCGTGTCCCCATTCGCTGATGCAGTGCGCTTCGTCCACAGCCAGCAGCGCCACATGGCGTCGCGCGAGGACCTGCAGAAAGTCGGTCTTGCGAAACCGCTCGGGCGTCACATACAGCAGCGCGTAACGGCCTTCTGACAATTCCCGATACCGCTGTTCACGCTCGGTGCGACTGAGCGATGAATTGACGAATACGGCGTCGATTCCCCGCTGTCGAAGACCGTCCACCTGGTCCTTCATGAGGGCAATCAGCGGAGAGATGACGAGTGTGAGTGGTTTTGGGGCGATGTCCTGTTCTGCCAGTACGAGTGCAGGGACCTGAAAGCAGAGCGATTTGCCGCCCCCCGTGGGCATGATCACCAGTGCATGGCCTGCGCCCAGCAGTCGTTCAATCACGGCCTGCTGGCAGCCACGAAATTCCTCATGCCCGAACCGCTCACGCAGGATCGTTTCCGGTGCAACCCACGGCATCTGCAAATCAGTCCCTGAAAAAACGAAAAACCCGCGAAGATGTCTGTCCCGTCGACAGCGGAGCGGCTGCGGGTGGTGGCCTGGCGGGTGTTTAGCATTTCACTGAAGAAATCAAAGCTGAACACCCGGGTAAACCAGAGACCGCAGGCCGATTCCCGAAAATTACCCGGGGTTTGCTCGAATGACTGCCGTGACGTAGATTTCCACGCAAAGTTTCTGCCATTCAAACTGCGTACTCATCACATCGGAATCCGCTGCATGACCACCGAACTGTTCGCCGCTGTCGACTCCGCCGCTGCCTCCGGGAAACTCACGGGTGATTCACCTCGCAACATCCGCACGTGGCTTCAGCGGGATTCCCTGAGTCAGTGGCGGCCGCGGCTGGAAGAGCTGATCCGCAGCGAGGACTGGACAACCCTTGACGCCCTCTTCTGGACGGCCATTCCCTTTGGTACCGGCGGCCGTCGCGGGCCGATGGGGGAAATGGGCCCGGCCACAATCAACGATCGCACAATTGCCGAATCTGCCCACGGCATGGCCGTTTACCTGCGTTCCACCGGCTGCACCTCCGGTTCTGTAGTGATCGCCTGTGACACACGCAACAACAGTCCCCGGTTCTCCCGGATTGCCGCCTGTGTCTTCGCCGCGCATGGGCTCAGAGTATTCCTGTTCGAGTCGCATCGGGCCACTCCGGTGCTTTCCTTTGCCGTGCGGCAGCTGCAGTGCAGCATCGGCGTGATGATCTCCGCTTCCCATAACCCTCCGGCTGACAACGGTTTCAAGGCTTACTGGAGCAACGGTGGTCAGGTCATTCCGCCGCACGACAAAGGCATCATCCGCGAGGTGGAACGCGCCGATGTGATTCCTGCTGTCGATTTTGAAGAGTCGCTGCAGGCCGGGCGAATTACGCTGATCGGCCCGGAAATCGACAGCGCCTATGCGGCCGCCGTCGCCGCTCTTTCGGTTTCAGCCAGCCGCGATATTCCTGCCGTGTTCACTCCGCTGCACGGAGTCGGCGAAACCTCCATCTTCAAAGTGCTGCAGGTCGCGGGCTTTACCGCTGTGGACATCTTTGAACCGCACCGGGCTGCAGACGGCAATTTCCCGAATGTCCCGCAGCATCTGCCCAACCCGGAGAACCTGGCCGTCTTCGATCCTGTTGTGCAGTGGGTTGAACAGACGGGTCACCCGGCCGAGCTGATCCTTGCCTCCGATCCCGATGCCGACCGTCTGGGGGTGATGTTTCGCGCGGCCGACGGCCGCTTTCGCTCGCTCAGCGGCAATCAGGTGGGTGCGCTGCTGACGGACTATCTGCTGCGCAAGCGGAGGGCGAGCGGATGTTTTTCGGCGAGTGACTACGTTGTGGAGACGCTGGTCACCACACCGCTCACCCGGGCCGTTGCCACGCTGCACGGCGTTCGTTGTTTTCACGAACTGCTTGTGGGCTTCAAGTACATCGCTCAGGTGATTGAAGAGCAGGGGCCCGAGCACTTTGTTTTCGGGACTGAAGAATCGATTGGCTTCCTCGCGGGCAACTATTGTCGCGACAAGGACGCCTCCGTGTGTGCGCTGTTTATTCTGGAACTGGCCGCGGAACTCAAGGCGGCCGGACGCACTCTCCAGGACCAGCTCGATGACCTTCACCGCAGCTGCGGTTACCATTGCGAAGGTCAGGTTTCGATTTATTGTGAAGGGCCGACGGGAAAAGCCAGAATTGATGGTCTGATGCAGACGCTGCGTTCCAGCCCCCCGGCAACGCTGGGGAGCATTTCATTCAGTGAAGTTGCTGATTACAGCACGGGGAGCCGCACGTCTCTGCCGTCTGGTGCTGTGCTCCCCCCGGTCGCGGGACCCCGCGGTGATCTGCTGATCTACCATTCTGATGCTGCACAGCCGATTCGCCTGCAGATCGCCGCTCGACCTTCCGGTACCGAACCCAAGATCAAATTCTATTTCTTTTGCCAGTCGGACCTGACCAATACCACCCTGGAAGCTGCTCGAACCGCCGGTGACCGAGCGTTGGAAGAAGCCCGCAGAGCACTTCAGGCGTGGGCTGCGGGGCAGCTGGGTGAGTAGGCCGAACGTGCCTCGGCGAAACGCGGGTGGTCGGGATCAGTCTTCCCGACGTCGTTCTGAGACGGGTTCCAGCGGTGCTGAGATTTCCAGCAGATCAATCGCCGGAATCCCGTTGCAGAAGATGGTTGCCAGACGTCCGTAGGTCACCTCGCCAGCCGGCATTCGCAGATAGGTTGCCAGCCCTGGTCCGGCTGTGAATCTCAGGATGGCTCCAAGATCCACATGGCGAAAGACATTGTGCTGAATGAGCACTCGACCGAGAGGTACTTTTCCTTCGAGGATTTCGGCGCGGACGCCGGGAGTTACGAGGTCGAGGTTGAAGCGGACATAACCGAACTGCACCGGCTGATCCGTGCCGCTTTTGCGAAGGATAATCTTCCGCAGATACAGGCCGTTTTCAAATCGGGATGCCAGCACATCGACATCCACACGGCAGACGTGCCACTCTTCCATGCTGATGGTCATGTGATGTTCATGGACCAGCATGTGATGGTAGGGTTCCGGAGTTGCTTCTTTGGCAACGTGTTCGGCGCGGAGGTACAGAGGCGCCGTTTCCGGTTCGGGAAACAGTGCAGCCAGTTCTTCCAGTTCCCTGATGGGATTCACGGCGGTATCTCCCGAAGTGGGCGATGGATTGCTGGGGTGCAGTGTACCGCTGTGGCGTTGCGGGGCAATCCTGAAAGATTGCGCACTGGATTCCCCCTGATAATCTGCGAGAATCCCGGCGATTCATTTGCAGGAGCCAAACTGTGTTGCCGCATCCAGCCAAAGTCGCCGCTGTTCCAGCACTCCTTCAGTCCCGCAGGCCACTTCGCCGTCGGTTGCCGGCTGTGGGCCTGATCGCTGCCATGGCCGCATTCGTCGTGTATGCCCGCCCTGTACCGGCTCAACAGGCTCCTGCACCGCTCCCCGCGCCCGCTCCCAACACGGGTTCGGTCGTCTGGAACCTCAGCCCCGGCGACATGTTCCGTGCCGCCATCGCATCCACTCGCACCACCACCATCACCGTCAACGGTCAGGAACTCCCGCCTCAGAAAAGCAGCGATATTCTGCAGCTGGAATATCAGCTGAGAGTGGTGGTGCCGGATGGTGATGCGATTTTTCAGGTCCGCATTCTTTCGGCAGAACTCGGGCCCGGAACGCCGGATGCCAACAGTATCAGTGCCCGCAGCGATGCCATTGCCGAAGCGGCCCAGCGAAAGCTCCAGCAGCTGCCGCCGGTCTCGCTGCAGGTGTCCCCGGAAGGCACCATCAACATGTCTTCCGATTATCACAAGTCGCTGCTTGAAAAGATTGCTGCCAACGATGCCGCCAGCTTTGCACTGCTCAGGAAAGCCAGTCCCAGGGAAATCTGTTCCTCGTGGTTTGGACGGCCATTCTGGTTCCCCAGCCGTGGTCTGCTGGTGGATGCCAAAGCCCCCTGGACAGCCAGCTGCACCGATTCCTGCGGTCCGTTCGGCGTACTGCAGACCGAGATTACTCTGGAACGCCTTCCGGCTGAAGATGGCGTGGCCCGCTGCCAGCTCTCCGGAACCCCGCGTTTCGTGCCGCTCGTGCTGCCGGCCAAAGATGCCGCCGACGCCCCGCTCCCGATTGCAGACCTGACGATTGAATCCGCAGATTTTTCCGGGACAGCATGGATGAAACTGGAACAACCCGGCAGTAACCCTGACCCTGAATCTGCCGGTCCCCGAACACGCCCGCCCTTTCAGTCGCTCGATACGCTGCTGACGATTTCCGGCCGCGGCACTCCCAGCGAAAACCTTAAACGGCAGCTGAAAGCCGACGAGTTTCAGTTTGATTTCACCCATCAGTCCCGATTTATTGTTCTTGGCTATGCCTTTCGCGGCAACGCGACACCTCAGCCGCTGCCACGTTAGCCAGCACACTGACGGGCTGGCATGTTTTTTCCGTTAAGGCCCTCGAACCGCACTGGCAGATTTCCGGCAGATCCGGAGAATGTTGCTTGAGTCACGGACCTCGTCAACGATCTGCAGATTCAGGGACAGTGATCATGGCCACGTCTTCAGCAACAGATACAGCAGCGGCCGAAACCAGGCCCCGCACACTCAGAAAGGCTCGCGGATTCACGCTGATTGAGCTGCTCGTGGTGATCGCAATCATCGCAATTCTGGTCGCTCTCCTGCTGCCGGCGGTTCAGCAGGCCCGCGAGGCTGCTCGCAGAACTCAGTGCAAAAACAACCTCAAACAGATTGGACTTGCACTCCACAATTACGAATCCACTCACAGCACATTCCCGATGGGCGACTGTTCGGTCAACCGCGGAACAGGTGACATCCCTCAGGCATCAGTGCATGCCTACATTTTGCCGTTTCTTGAAGCCGGCAATAACTATGCACTGTTCAATTTCAACTTTCAGGTGAATGGCAACGCCAATAACACGCAGGCCCGCATCCAGTTCATTCCCTCCTATCACTGTCCATCGGATCCGGGTCTGAATCGGCAACGAGTGGCGAACGTGATTGACGCGGCGAGTGCCAATTACATGCAGTGTCTCGGGTCGCATTCAGACCATGCCGGCTATGTGGTCTCCGGCGCAACGATTCCTCTGACATCGCTGCATGGCATTTTTTCACGCAATTCCCGCACTCGGATCGCAGATATCACGGACGGTACCAGCAACACGGCTATGTTCGGAGAGATCCGCAAAGGGCCAAATAATACGTCATCGTTTCTGATTCTGCCCGCCGGACATCCGCAGGACTTTAATCTTGCGACCAATGCCACAGGCCCATGGACCGGCGCGGCCCAGTTGTCTCCCCCGGCTGCCTGCGAGAACCGTGCTGTCAACGCGTGGGCCTATCGCGGATTGCAGTACTATCGCGGACTCACCGTGGCGACCTACTACAACCATACGCAACCTCCGAATGCTCGAACTCGCGACTGCATCACTTCATCGCTCTGGCAGGCCCACCTTGCTGCTCGTTCCTATCACACCGGTGGAGCGCAGATCTGCCTTGCGGATGGATCTGTGAGATTTGTCAGCGAGAATGTCGATCTGGGGGTCTGGAGAGCGGTCGGATCCATGCAGGGAGGAGAGGTGACAAGTGAATTCTGAAGAGTCACAAACGGTGCTCCGCCGAAGGCCTCCACAGAGCTCGCCAGCACTTTGCTGCAGACTGTCATATCTGCTCCTTTGGCTGCTGCCAACGCTTGTCATCGCCGGGTGTGGCAGTACTGGCCCCGTTGCCGAAACCGTCCCCGTGGTGAAAGCCTCCGGAAAGCTCACTTTTCAGGGAAAGCCGCTCGAACACTACCAGCTCATGCTATTCCCCAAAGACGGTCGACCGGCAGCCGGTATGGTCGATGCCTCCGGGAATTTTGTGCTGGGTACGAACCAGCCCGGAGATGGTGCGCCTTCAGGAACACATCGTCTCGCAGTCACCTGGGTCGGTCCGCCATCGACTGATCCCGGCCAGGGCGTAATGGAATTTGCACCACCCCCTCCGCCAACTATCCGGATTCCAGACAAATACGCGGATCCGGAAACGTCAGGAATCACAGTCGAAATACCAGACTCCGGTACTGATTCTCTTGCAATCGATCTGACGTGAATGCGAATCAAGGTGCCATGCACCCTGATCCCCCTGTACTCGATAAAAGCGAACAGCCATTTCGGGCTTACCCTTGCACGGCCGCCTGGTGCTGGCATTCGCGAATTGCCTCGCGGGCGGTTTGGAGGTCGGTGGGGGTCAGGGGAATGGAGTCGGGGGCGTAGCGGGACTGTTCGTAGACCCTTGCGAGGCGAGTGATGGCTGCATGGCGGCCGGGGAAGGTTTGTAAGAGCAGGGTCTCGATCTGTCGGTGATGCCACCACGGCCGGAAGCTGCGGC
>CAZLOQ010000150.1:7637-14916 GCA_964561125.1 uncultured Chitinophaga sp.
AGCTGCGGCCGGCACGACGGGCCAGCTGGTGGTAGGCGGCGACGATGTCCGGTCGCCCCTGAATTTGCTCGGGTGGCAGGGGGCGTTCACGTGCGGCGCTGCCGACAGACTGCTGGCGCTGTTTGTCGGCGAATTTGAGCAGCAGCCAGAGCACGGCGAGGGCCAGTGCCAGCGCAGCGCCGACGGCGAATGCGGAGGGAGTGGATGAGAGACCAAGTCCCGGGCTGGCAGAATCCGCGGGCGCAGCCGGATCCCCGGGGGACGGGGCATTTGCGGCGGCAGGAGGTTCCGGTGCTGCAGATGGTGAACCACCCAGCAGATTGTCGAGCAGCGAGCGGGGTGGTTCGGGAAGTGGAGTGGAATCAGTGATCCGTGGCTGGGGCATGGGACGCAGACCGGATTGGCCTTGTCGGCGATCGGGAGTTTGAGCGAGGTCATCGAGCATGCGGAGGAGAGATTCTGCGCGGCCGGGAGCGGGGCGTGGCGGGGACGGGGCAGACGGAGTCTGCGGTCGGGCTTCGGAAGGAGTCCTGCCGGCGTTTTGCGGGGCGGTGGTTTCGTCTGTGGGCTGATCGCCGGGTGACGGCTGCCGCGCTTCTTCGCGGGCTTCGTTGAGCAGTTGTCGGAAGGAATCGCGGAAGCTTTGGCCGGGATCGAGGCTGACCGGGGGACGTGAACGCGGGTTAGGTGTGGGGGTGGGTGTCAGGTCCGGGGTTGGCGACGGATTCGCCTGGTCCGGGATTGAGCGATCGGGATCGGGACGTTCCTGGGACCGGGGGGATGACGGATCGGAGTCTACGCGGTTGCGGAGCTGGGGATCCTGAAGCTGTTGTCGGAGGAAATCGGGAATTGAGAAGGGGGGCTGTGAGGGTTGGTTCGGGGTGAGGGCTGATGGAGGGGCGTCGGGGGCCTGGAGCTGGTCGTTGGGGGATTGCGGAGGATCTTGTGAAGGTGGCTGCTGGCGTGATTGTTTGAAGATTTGCTCGAGGGATTCGAACAGGGAACGAGTGCGGGATGTGTTGGGGGCGGGCGTTGACCGGCTGTTGGGCTGGGAGTCGGGTTCGGGCGTTCCTGGAGTTTCTGGCCTGAAGGCGGGTTCAGAGCCGGGCCGGGACTCTGCTGGCGGAGTGCCTTGCTGTGGTCGGTCACGTCTGCGCAGCGGGGGGCGACGATTGGTCTGGGGTGGATTTTGCAGGGCTTCGGGCGGAGCTTCGGATGATGGCGTTGAAGGCGGTGTAGCTGGAGGAGTTGGCGCTGGTGCTGGGGGGGTGTTGGGCGCGACGCTGCTGTCTGAGTTTTTGCGGAGTTCGTTATAGAAGTCTTCGAGGCGGCGGAGGGCATCGCGGGAGAGACCGGGGGCTGGAGTCTCGGCGGGATTATCGCCTGCGTTCTGAGGCTGTTGTGGCTCCGGTTTCTGCGGCTGCTGGGGCCTCTGCGACTGCTGCCGCTGATCGGGCGGCAGTGGCTGCTGCTGCTGCGCTGGCGGTTCCGGCTGCTGCTGCGGCAGCGGCATGGGGGGCTGGCGACTGGAGGGAGGAATCGTGCCGGGCTGCGGAGTGATCCGGTTCGGGTTGCCCTGTCGCGGAGGGTTGCCCTGGCGCGGCGGGTTGCTCTGCCGGGGTGGGTTGCCCTGGCGCGGCGGGTTGCCCTCGCGGAGGTCGGGTGCGGGAGTGGGGGGACCGTTGTCGTCGGGTGGCGGGAGCAGTCCTTCGCGGCGGAATTGTTCGAGCAGTTGGCGGAGGGATTGCTGGGTATCGGGGTGCTGGAGGCTTTTTTCGAGTTGTTGCGGGGGGATTTCAGCGAGTCCGCGAGGGAGGAGACCGGGGGGAATACGATCGGCGAGGTTCTGGAGTGATTTGCTGAGATCCAGCAGATCCTGGGGAGGGATTGCTGGGGGCTGTTCCGCGGGTTGTGGTTCGGGTGGATCGGGGCGTGATTGCTGCAGGGCTTCGCGGAGTCGTCTGAGGAGTTCGGCGTGAACGTTGGGGGTTGCTGTCTGTTGTTCGGGGAAGGGCAGGAATCGCTGGGACTGGTCGGTTGGCTCCTGGGGACTGCAGGCAGAGGCGATGCTGGTTGAGCCGCTGCAGCAGGCGAGCAGCAGTGTGAGGCAGCAGCAGTGGCGGATGAATGAGGAATGCAACCGAGTTGTCATGTTACACCGGCAGTCCTTCGTTGAGTGCGTGCAGATCCGGGGGAACGAATCGGCCATCTCTGCGAATGAGTTCGTTGTCGAACCAGATGTCGCCACCGCCGTAGTCGGGTCTCTGGATGAGAACGAGATCCCAGTGTACGCGGCTGCGGTTTCCATTGTCCGCTTCTTCGTAGGCATTTCCAGGGGTGAAATGGAACGAGCCGCCGATTTTTTCGTCGAAGAGTGTATCGAGCATGGGGTGGAGGATGCGGTTATTGGTGCCGAACGACCATTCACCGATGTAGCGGGCACCGGGGTCCGAGTCGAGAATCTGGTTGAGTCGATCGGGGGCGTTGCGACAGTCGGCGTGTTCGATGCGGCCATCCCTCAGCTCAAACCGAATCCCTTCGAACACGGTGCCCTGATAGCGGGAGGCGGTGTTGAACTGGATCGTGCCGTTGACGCTGTCGCGGACCGGAGCGGTGAAGATTTCACCGTCGGGAATGTTGCTTTCTCCGGCGCAGGGAATGACGGGGATGTTGCGAATGGAAAATCGCAGATCGGTGCCGGGGGCGGTGATGTGCACCTGGTCGGCGGCTTCCATCCGGGCCTTGAGCGGCTGCAGGTCGCGGGCCATGCGGGCGTAGTCAGCGGTGCAGACGTCGAAGAAAAAGTCTTCGAAGGCATCGCAGCTTTTTCCTGCGGCCTGAGCCATTGAGGGGGTGGGATAGCGGAGCACAACCCAGCGGGTGTGGGGGACACGAATGCCGATGTGCACGGGCTGCCACCAGTGCTGCTGGTAGAGGTCCATGCGATCGCCGGGGACATCCGAAAATTCACTGGAATTGGCCGCACCGCGAATACCGATGTAAGCGTCCATTTCACGCATGACCGCTGCTTCAAACTGCCCGGCCAGCTGCATGCTGTCGACGGTGGCCGTGCGGTAAAGCGATCGCAGCACGGCATTGTCTTTGACTGAAACAACGGGTATGGCACCGGCAGCAGCCGCTTTTTCGACCAGCTGGCAGATGAGTTGCGGGCTGGGAAGATCAAATGCCTCAATAAGCACTTTCTGACCCGGCTGAATGCGGCAGCTGTGGTGCAGCAGAACCTGAGCGAGTTGATCGATGCGAGGATCCTTCATGGGTGGCTCCGAGGGGGCAGGTCACTGCACGAATATGGGGGATTTGTTGCGATTCAGGCGTCGATCACAATTGTCGTGAGGAGTTGCGAGGTGGAATGCTAGCATTTTTTCGGGGTAGCTGACACTCTCAGAGCAGGCTTCCCCCGAAATCCGTGGATGCCTAAAATCCGCCCGGGGGCTCTGCTGCAGGATTCCTGTCGCAGGCTCGCGACAGGGACTGTGGAGACTCCGGATTGTGGAGACTGGTGATGATTCGACTGTTGGCTGGCTGGATTGTTTTGTGCCTGTGTTGCGTGATGTTCAGCTCCGAGCAGGTGCAGGCGTTCCAGCAGCAGCGGGACGGGGGCAGGGTTGAGTACGAAACGCGGTCGGCTTTTTCGCACATTCGCATTCGCCGCAGCGGCAGCGTTCGTACGATGATTTTTGTGAGGGATTCCGGTGAAGAGGCGTGGGAGAGCCAGATGAATCTGCGCACTCCGCACGTGTTGAAATTCACCTACCTGCAGCACATGTTCTCCAGTTATCTGCTGCAGCCGGAGCAGAGTCGGGTGATGATCGTGGGGCTGGGTGGCGGATCGATGGTGCATTTCCTGCAGAAGTATGATCCGGCGGTGAAGATTGAGGCTGTTGAGATTGACCCGGTGGTTGTGGAACTGGCGGAGCGTTATTTTCTGGTGAAGCAGAACAACAACGTGCGGCTGGTGATTGCCGATGCGTTTGACTACCTGAAACAGACAAAGAACAGGTATGACGTGATCTATATGGATGCCTTCCTGAAGCCCTCAGCCGACACCGATCAAACCGGTGTGCCACTGCGGTTGCGAACTCAGCAGTTCTATCGCGAGATCCAGCAGTTGCTGGTGGAAAACGGTTCGGTAGTGTTCAACATCAATCCGCATCCGCAGATGCAGCAGGACCTGCAGGTGATTGCGGAGTCGTTTCCGCAGACTTATGTGTTTGCCTTGCCGAATTCGGAGGGTGTGGTGGCGGTGGGCAGCCTGCAGTCGGAGCGTTTAACGACTGCTCAGCTGAAGCAAGCCGGACGGCAGATTGACAGTCGCTTCAAGGCGGGTTTTTCCTTTGAAGCCATTGCAGGTCGATTGCGAAAGCAGAACTGAAACGGGCCTCTGTCAACAAAATTCCACAAAGATCGCCACAGTTTTTCCCGAAAAAGCGATTTTTTGCTTTCTGGGAAGTTTTTTCTGTTTTGGAGCTGCTGCAAACAGGCAACATATCGGTTTTGTCGTAATTCGCCAATTTTTTAAGCGATTTCAGATCCTTTGCAAGAACAGTGCCACAAACTGGTCGACGAGCCGGGTTCAGCCTCGCTATGATGCAAGAGTCGTTCCCACCGAACAGGAAAATTAACCACGCACGGCACACTCATGCATCTGAACCTCTCCACCCAGATGAGAATGAGCCAGCAGATGAAGCTGGCACCGCGGATGATCCAGTCCATGGAGATTCTGCAGCTCAACATGATGGCTCTCAACGAACGTGTTGAGCAGGAACTGGTCGAAAATGTCACCCTCGAACGCGGTGAACCAGAGCCTGAATCCTTCGACGGCGGCTCAGATTACAATCCCGCCCTCCGGGATGCTGCTCAGACCGATTCCCGCGAGGCACGCGATTCCCGCGAAGCCCGGGAACTCCAGAAAGACGTCGAAATTCGGGAACTCAATGTCGGCCGCGACGAGAACAATCAGTCGGACTTCGAACGACTCCTCGAAATTTCCTCCGAATGGCCGGAAGACAACGTCAGTTTCGGGGGCATGCGGCCTTCGGCGAATCAGATCAGCGACGACATGGACCGTCAGCACGACGTCATGTCCAACATGCTGGCGCGCCCTCAGTCACTCCACGAATATCTCCTCGAACAGCTCGCCTTTTCCCCCGTCGACGGCATCCCCCGGCAATTCGGCGAATATCTCATCCAGCACCTCGATCACAATGGCCGCGTCCAAAGTCTGCTCCCCGAAATCCTCCAGCAATTCAACCGGCTCTACGAACAGCAGCTCACACTGGAAGATGCCGAAGGCGTTCTGCACCAGATTCAGCAGATGGATCCTCCCGGAGTCGGAGCGCGCGATCACCGCGAAATGCTCCTGCTGCAGGTGCACGACACCATGCCCTTCCGCGATGTCGTCCGAACCCTCATCCGCGACCACCTCGAAGACATCGCCTACAACCGTCTGCCGCTCATTCAAAAAGCCACAGGCTACTCGATCGACCTGATTAAAGTCGGCATCGAGCAGATACAGACGCTCAACCCATGGCCCGGCCGCGGGTTCGAGGAACGACCGGTTCAGCGAGTCACTCCGGACCTGATCGTGGAACGCGACGAATCCGGCCGATACGTCGTGCGAGTGCTGGACGAATACATCCCGGATCTGAAAATCAGCCCCCGCTACATTCAGATGCTCCGGGAAAATCCGCCACCCGAAACCCGTGACTGGATTCGCCGCAAAATCGAATCCGCTCGCTGGCTCATCGAATCCATCGAACAACGCTACAACACCCTCCGCAAAGTCGCTCAGGAAATCATCGACCACCAACTCGAATTTCTCGAACGTGGACCCGAAGCTATCCAGCCGCTCAAAATGCAGCAAATCGCCGACCGCGTCGGCGTCCACGTGACCACCGTCTCCCGCGCTGTCGACGAAAAATGGATCCAGACGCCGCGCGGCCAGTTTCCTCTGAAACGCTTCTTCGGTGGCGGTACCCAAACTGCCGACGGCGAAGACGTCGCCTGGGACACCATCCGCATCAAGCTCCAGGAACTCATCGACGGCGAAGACAAACGCTCGCCACTCAGTGACGACGAACTGGTCGATGCTCTCGGTTCCCAGGGCATCCGGCTCGCACGACGCACCATCACCAAATACCGCAAACAAATGCACATCCCCAGCTCCCGACAACGCCGCGAATACTGATCTCAAAGCCGTGTGGGTACAAACCTAATCGTCGACAGCAACATTGCCAACAGTTGGCGGATGTCGCGGATAAGATATAAACACAGTCCCGGCTTGCGCATTACGCCAAACCTGCCACACCTCCCCTGTGGCCCTGTGGCAGACAATGCTGACTGGAAGAGCACTGAAAAAGGCACCGGCCGTCCTCCGAAGACTCCCGTAGGACGGCCTTTCCAGGCTGTCGTAACCTCCCTCACCCCAGCCTTGCCGCGAGGCGCAGCCCCGCTAACGCAGCCGCACGGTGCATGGCACCTTGCTATGCATTCGCCGGGAGTGAACCGCGAATCCGGAGAAGTCAGAAAACGCTCATGTGCGTTTGCGGCC
Source organism: uncultured Chitinophaga sp. (assembly GCA_964561125.1). Lineage (GTDB taxonomy): Bacteria > Planctomycetota > Planctomycetia > Planctomycetales > Planctomycetaceae > SXXK01. The sequence continues at coordinate 14,209 of CAZLOQ010000150.1, forward strand.
TGTAAGGCCAGCTCCATCAGCCTGGCATGAAATGCCAGGTCACGTCGCCCCCCGGCAGCTTACGCCCTGTAAGGGCAGCTCTCAGCAGAACGCTGCATGTTCGGTGTGAACCGTGTGTGCAGCAGCGGGCTTCGCGGGGTGAGTGTGATCGCGTGCAACAGCCCGGCTGCGTTTACGGCCTGCAAGGCCAGCTCCATCAGCCTGGCATGAAATGCCAGGTCACGTCGCCCCCCGGCAGCTTACGCCCTGTAAGGGCAGCTCTCAGCAGAACGCTGCGTGTTCGGTGTGAACTGGGTGTGCAGCCGCGGGCTTTGCGGGGCCTGTTTGGTTGCATGCAACAGCCCAGCTGTGTTTACGGCCTGTAAGGCCAGCTCCATCAGCCTGGCATGAAATGCCAGGTCAGGCCGCCCCCGGCAGCTTACGCCCTGTAAGGGCAGCTCTCAGCAGAACGCTGCATGTTCGGTGTGAACCGTGTGTGCAGCAGCGAGCTTTGCGGGGCGCGTGATTTTGCGGGGTCCGCGATTTCCGATGTGAATCCCGACGGCTATGATCGCACTCTGGCACGATGACATTGCGTGCATCGACGTGGGCGTTGAAAGGACGTTGCCGGGACCGCATCTGAGAGCTGCCCTTACAGGGCGTACACCCTCGTTGGGGCGGTGACCCGGGGTTGCACCCCGGGCTGATGGAACTGGCCTTACAGGCCGA
>CAZLOQ010000151.1:0-14902 GCA_964561125.1 uncultured Chitinophaga sp.
GCGATACAGATTTTCCGGCATCAGTGAGACGGGTGAGTCCTGCAGGGTTTCAATCGGGTGAGAAAGCGGATATCGCGCCGATGCAGGACGCGTTCAACAGCATCGCCAGCTGATCTTCTGTCAATTTTCGCTGCCCGGCGTCAGAGGCCTTTGCCAGTGCCTCAATTGCCAGCAGCCGGACTCGCTCGCAGTCCTCAATCCGTCCTTCAAGTTGAGCGAGCGCCGCCTGCGCGAGAAGTCTGCGGGACTTCTCGACAATCCCGCCGTGGCCAGCGTCAAGCTGTTGACGAACCGCCTCCGCGTCCCCGGCCAGCCAGGCACAGATGGCGAGTTCGACATGGACTGATTGTCTGAAAGCCGCCGGATACTGGTCGACGGTCTGTTCGAGGACTGCCCGATAATGCGCAATCTCGGCATGGTTGTGGTTGTCCATCGCTCGGGCGAGCAGAAACATCGAGCCCCCGAGCGGATCTGCGGAATTCATCCTCGACAGTTCGCTGATCACCTGCGAATCCCAGTCGCGGGGACGAATGCCCGCAGCACTTTGGGCAAAAATCTGCAGCAGCGCGACTCGTTCCCTGACAGCGTCGCCTCCCCGCAGAACATCGATGAGCTGCAGGCCATCGCTCAGGAATCCGCTCGAACGTATCGGCATCAGCGTAATCAGAAAGATGCCGAACGAAGAGCCAGCGATGAATGTGAAATACGCGGCAAACCGCGGACCGCTCACAGATGTTGCCGCCAGGGCGAACATGGCGAGCAGCAGACTGGCGACCGGACCTCCGGCGATCAGCACCAGTAACTGCCGACGGACCGACGCACCCAGTTTCGTGGGTGTTGCAGCGGCCAGGCCTCCCATCAGCGCCACATTGGTGTTCCACTCAAATCGTACTCCGGAAACCGACGCATGCCAGCTGAATGGCCCGATGATCAGGAGCAGAAATCGCATCCCCTGCGACAGACCGGCCAGCAGATGCCCAAGCTCATGGGTGCTCAGAACAACGAATATCAGCACGGGAAGCGCAAGGATGTCCCACGCGGTCAGAAGCTCCTGAGCTTCTGTCAACTGCCGAATCAGTCGCAGCTCCGAGACGCCCGGACCGATAAGCGGGCTCAATGTCCGCTTTGCCAAAACCGCGGCACCAGCGCCGATCAGGCCGCCGACAACCACGCCAGCCCAGACACCCCGACTGGCGGTACGAGTTGAACGCTTTGTTTTCGTATTCATGCAATCGCACCCGCATGTTATCCCGGACATGGGTTCAGAAGCACCTTTCGAGCTTACAGGAGTTCGACTGTCAGTTCCAGTGATACCAGATCGCACGTTTCCGGAAGACAGGGATGCATTTCCGGAAGTTGTCGACTCCAGAAGTGCTGCTGTGGAGCAGGTTGCAGACGGCCTCCGAAGTGCCATGCAACTCGGAAGGAAGTTCTGCCGGTGCCATGCACCTGAATTCAGCTCCGACGGGGCGAGCCCGTCGGGGGCTGCGGGGGCGGTGGTGGCGGGGTTGGTGCGGACGGTGTCGAGGGCTATCCCGCGGCGGCACGCCCCAGAGCTCCCCGACGGGCTTGCCCCGTCTGAAGCCAGGGTTCGCTGGCCAGCCCGCGAGCCTGATTCACCAGCCCACGTTTGCTTCCCTGTTCCGGCAAGTGGCTGTGAACGGTTACGGCGCGATACTGCACACCTGGGGGACACCGAACATACAGTGTTCGGCTGAGAACTGCCCTTACAGGGCGAAGGTGCCGGAGGGTGGCGTGACCTGGCATTTCATGCCAGGCTGATGGAACTGGCCTTACAGGCCGTAAACGCATTGGGGGTGTCGGTGCACTTTATTGTTGACTCTGTGCGGGTTTTGTGGACGGCGAATGGTGAGTTCCGGCAATTTTGCCAGCCCGGCGTCCAGCGGAATCAGAAAGATGTCGAGCGAAGAGCCAGCGATGAATGTGAAACACGCGGCGAACCGTGGACCGCTCACAGATACTGCGAACTTTTCAGCGAGCAGTTTGAGGCTTGTGGGTTGGATTCTCTGTCGGCTTCGCAGTAGACTCACAGAAGTTTCTGTTCCCGCACTTCTCCCACGCATCGAAAGTTCCATCATGCCACGCACTCCTGTTTCGGCCGCCACTCGTCGCGGTGTTCTGAAGTCTGCCACACTTGCGTCGCTCGCCTCTGCAGTGGCCCCGCTGTGGCTGGGGCCTTCCGCGCGAGCGGCCGGGTTTCGCAGTCCGAATGAACGACCGGTGCTGGGTTGCATCGGCACTGGCGATCGCTGGAATTCCGTAGGACCGGCGGCGATGAATTTCAGCGATTGTGCGGCGGTTTGTGACGTGGATGCCACCAATGCTGCGAAAGGCCGCGAAACGGCGCTCAAACGACAAAGCCGTCCCGGCGCCGAACGGACGGTCGAGGTGCATGAAGACTATCGCAGGATTCTTGACCGCCCGGACATTGACGTTGTCACCATCGTGACACCGGATCACTGGCATTCCAAAATCGCCATCGAAGCCATGCTGGCTGGCAAGGATGTCTACTGTGAAAAGCCGCTGACGCTCACCATTGACGAGGGCAAACAGATCCGCGCGGTGCTTGAAAAAACGGGCCGCGTATTCCAGGTGGGAACTCAGCAGCGCAGCGAAATGGATCTGCGATTTCTGCGGGCGGTGGCAATGGTCCGCGAAGGCCGGATTGGTGACCTGCAGACGGTGACAGTGGCGATTGGCGGAGCACCTTCCAGTGGTCCGATTGACGTGGCCGAAGTCCCCAAAGGACTCAACTGGGATATGTGGCTCGGCCAGGCGCCGCTCACTGAATACCGTTTCAAGGCCACGGGCGGACGGTACGGCAATTCCCGCTGCCACTATGAATTCCGCTGGTGGTACGAATATTCGGGCGGCAAGATGACGGACTGGGGAGCGCATCACGTCGACATCGCCGCGTGGGCGTTCAATCTGGAAAACACCGGTCCGGTGAAGGTTGAACCTGTCATGGCCAAACATCCGGTCCCGCTGCAGGACGGCATGCCCACCGATCCGTCGCAGTACAACACGGCGACTCAGTTTCACGTCACGTCGACCTTCGCCAGCGGTGCAGTGCTGCATATCCGTGATTCCGCGAGCGACCTCGGCTTTGACAATGGCCTGATGCTGGAAGGCACCAGCGGCCGAATTTTCGTGAACCGCGGCAAACTCACCGGTGAAGCCGTCGACGCTCTTGCTGCCAATCCCCTCCGCGAAGAAACGCTCAGGCAACTCTACAAGGGCAAGACCCCCGGAAATCACATGAAGAACTTCTTTGAATGCATCGCAGACCGGACTCAGCCCATCAGTGACGTGCACAGCCATCACCGCGCGATGACTGTCTGCCATCTGGCCAATATCGCCATTCGACTCGGGCGCACCATCAACTGGGATCCCGACACGGAACAAATCGTCGGCGATGCTCAGGCCGCCACCTGGCAGGCTCGTGAACAGCGAAAAGGATATGAAATCAAAGTCTGATTACTCACCCGCCTTCACACCCGTTCACCCATTCCCCGCACTGCAACTGGTTGCCGCCGTCAGCCTTGCAGACAGCCCCGGATTCTTCCAGCCGCTCGGCAACGAAGCGATCCTCGGGCTGTCTCGCCAGGGGGGCCAGCCCGGTTTTCGCGATTTGACCACCATTCAGCGACTCACCGTCGTCCGTTCCCGTCGCCTGCTCCAGCCGGCAACCACTCCGCTGTGCCTGGTCCTCGGACTCTGCCGCAGCCTGCAGCAGCAGTTCAGCGTTTCCCCGCACAGTTGCGACAGGGTGCTTCTCTGCCATTCCCACGTGGATCCCGCAGCAGCACTCGGCCTCGCACAGACTGCAGCGCAACTGCTGGGGCTGGCAGCAGAGCACGTGCGGGGGATGAACCTCGGCTGCACGGGTTTCGTGCAGCTCCTGTGTGAGGCTGTCGAGATATTCCGGGCGGATGCCGGCGTGCAGCGCATAGCGTTGCTCTCCGTCGAGACTCCGGAAAGCTGGCACTGCAGTGCGGATCGCCTGTTCTGCGGCATCGTCGGTGCCGGAGCCACTGCGGTGGTGGTGGAACGGGTGACAGCACAGTTGCCGCAGGACTTCTGCGGGCGGCAATCCGGCGACGGTTCCGGCTGGAAGCTTGCCGGGCTTGGCCGGGCAGACGTCGCGGTGCAGACAAATCCCGCAGCCGCTCCGCTGTTTGCTGTGGAAACAACGGATGCGTTCAGTTTTCATGGTGAATCCGTCAGACGCTGTGTGATGCGGATGCAGGCAGAAGAGGTTTTTGTGCATGGCATCGAACTGATGCTGCTGGCACTCCGCAAGGCTCTGCAGACGCATCCTCCACGTCCCGGTCAGCGCGTGCTGGTGCTCCCGCATCAGCCCTCCGGAAAGCTGTTGCGGGCCTTTATGCAGGCAGGACTTCAGGAATTTCCGGAGTGCCGTTTTGTTGAAAATCTGGAATCACACGGGAACAGCATCTCCTGTACGATTCCCCAGCAGCTCAGCGAGCTGTCGGAACTCTGTCGTCGCCATTCGTTCTCTGCCCCTGACCCGGATGATTTGCTGATTGCCGTTGCGGCCGGCATCTGTATGCACCGCAAACATGATCACATGGCCTGTGGCTATGCACTGCTGCAACCCGCCTGAAGGGCTGCTGAAGATCCGTGAAAGTTCCCTGAAGATCCCCGTTCTGTTTCGGAGTGCTGCCAATGTCCGTGCGAATTCTGCTGCTGCTGTTGCAGCTTTCAGCCTGTGCTGGTCTGCTGGTGAGCCCAGGCTCAAAGCTGCCGGCTCAGCAGCCGAACATTCTCTGGATCAGCTGTGAGGATATCAGCCCGCTGCTGGGATGCTATGGTGAGTCCCGCGCCGACACACCGCATCTTGATCAGCTGGCATCTGAAGGCACGCTGTTCACACATGCATTTTCCTGTCATGGCGTGTGTGCTCCAAGCCGCACGGGCATCATCACAGGACTCACCCCGCTATCGCTCGGTGCCAATCACATGCGTTCGCGCGTGCGGTTGCCGGAACAGATCCGGCTCTTTCCCCAGCTGCTGCGGGACGCCGGCTACTATTGCACCAACAACAGCAAGACCGACTACAACCTCGAATGGGCTCCCAAACAGGTCTGGGACGAAAACTCAGCGCGAGCTCACTGGAAGAATCGTACTCGGCCTGACCAGCCATTTTTTGCTGTCTTCAATCTGACGATGACGCATGAAAGCAAGGTCTGGCCCTCCGGATGGAAAGACGTGGTGGAGGCCTTGCCGGAGGCGCGGCGACATTCGCCGGAGCTGGTGACTGTGCCTCCGATCTATCCGGACCGACCGGCCGTGCGTGGCGACCTGGCGCGGCTGGCAGATTTGATCACCGTGATGGACGAGGCTGCCGGGCGACTGCTGGCTGAACTGAACGAGGCTGGGCTGGCTGACAGCACGATCGTGATGTTCTGGTCGGATCACGGAAACGGACTGCCGCGGGCCAAACGCTGGACGTATGATTCCGGAAGTCGCGTGCCGCTGATCATTCGCGTGCCGCCGGCTCTGCGTTCACAGGTTGCCTCGCTCCCCCCGGGCAGCCGCGATTCCCGGATGGTGAGTCTTGTGGATCTTGGCCCCACAGTGCTGAATCTGGCCGGAATTCAGGTCCCGCCCGGCATGCAGGGGCAGCCGTTCGTCGGCCCCGGCGCTCACTCGGGGCATCCTTATCTGTACGGAGCACGGGACCGTCTGGATGAACGCGAAGATCTTGTTCGCACGGTCCGCAGCCGTCGCTATCGCTACGTGCGGAACCTGATGCCGTGGTATCCGGCGCTGCAGCATGTGGAGTATGGCGAGCGAAATGAAACGCTCAGGGAAATTCGCAGCCTCGAAGCCGCCGGAATACTGGCACCAAATATTCGCCAATGGCTGCTTCCCAGGTCCCCGGAAGAGCTCTACGACCTCGAAACCGATCCCTGGGAAACTCAGAATCTCATCGCCGATCCGCAGTTGGCCGATGTTGCGGCGGAGCTGCGGGAAGCCTGCAGTCGCTGGCAGCGCGACGTACGCGATGTGCATCTGCTCCCCGAACCACTCCTCGAAGAAGAATCCCTCGACCGCGATCGATACGGTCTGCTGCGCGGGCCCGGAGGACTGCAGCGGCTGGAAACGCTCCTGCAGACGGCTCTCGGAAACCGGGGCAATGCCATCGACACGGAAGAACGCGACCCCGGAGTACTCTGCTGGCAGCTGCTGCGGGCCGCGCGGCTGAATGATCCGGCCGCATCTGTTGAAGCCTTCCGCCGAGCGGTTCAGCACAGTTCACCATCTGTCCGTCTGTTTGCGGCGGCCGGACTGGCACGTGCGGGTGATACGAGTGCAGCGACGGCCGTCTTTCGGGAACTGCTGACCATCAACCGTGCGGCTCTTCGTGAGGGCGTGATGCGGGAAATTGACGAAGCAGGCGGACCTGTCTTTGCCGAGCTGGAACATGAACTCGCGGAGGCAGCCGGAGAGAATGAATACTTCCGGCGACTGCTTGAACATGCACGCAAACCCTGATGAGTTGTTCAGGCTGACTTCTGTCGAAGTGCGCGTTTGATCGGACCAGCGAACAACATCACCCGCCCCTGCTCACCCGCCCAGACCCAGCTGGAAGGCGTCCGCGGGCAGGCTGCGGCCGGTGAGCTGGCGGAACTGCAGGTCCAGTCGTGCGGCGAAAACGGTAACCGGGTCGATGTATCGCGCTCCACGAGCGGCTGCTTCAACCGCAAAATCAGAACCGCGCAGCCCGACGCTCAGATCCACAACCGTTTGACGTTCGCGGATAATGGACGGGTTCAGGCAGCCTTTGGTGAGTCCGCAGGGGGTACCGTAATCGGCAATCACGAGTGTATCTGCGCGAAGGTCGTAGACTGCATTCCATGGCACGTGACGAACGCCGGCCTGACGCGCCATCGAAGCGGCTGCGTTGTCAGACATTCCTGCGAGACTCACTGCGGCGCCCTTCGAGGCGAAGAAACGGGCGGCACCGCGAGCCATTGTGCTGCTGCCAAGCACCGTGACAGCTCCGCGCTCCGCCCAGTCGGACGCCCCCAGCGTCTGTCGACCGGCTTCTTCAATGGCCGCAAAGGTACAGCAAACGCCCCGCCAGCCCTGAGGCGTTTCCATGAGCACATCGAGACGTCCGGAGTCCGTGGCCGACTCATCCGAGCTGGCGGCGAGCGGTGTCAGGTCCAGGTTGCAGGCCGGATCGACAATCAGCCCGTTGATTTTCATTTTCTCGAGCATCTTCGGGAAGCGGGTGAGGTCGCCAGGGAGCAGTGGCAGACAGAGAATCGGACGCTCCATCGAACGAAAGGCTGCATTGAGCACGCGCGCGGCGATGTTCTCGGATTCGCCGGAGCCGATGATGCCCAGAAATCGCGTACGTGTGTCGATGTCGTTCCAGTGATAATCCTCCCGCAGCTGCCATACGGTCGACTGTGCCGGAAAGGCTTCCATGCCGCGCTCCAGTGCCGCGTAGATCCACGGTGAACCGTACTTGCGGCCCAGCAGCGAGAAAGTCAGACCGGCACGGCCCACACCCAGTCCCACGATGGGGACTTCACGCGGCTGAGTGGCCGCGGCCAGCAATGGCCACGCCGCGTCGAGGTCTTCTGTGAGCCAGGTGAACTTCACGACGTCGGCCTTCGCCTCCCTGCACTTCTGGTAGGCCTCGTCAAACTTCAGCAGCGGGCGGTTGAGGCTGGTCCACGAAATCACTCGCTTTGTTTTCCCGAATCGCGGGATGCCACCAGCGATCTCGAGGTCCAGTTCGACATAGGCCGGACCGGCAACGATCGCCTCCCGAAGCAGCTGCACCCGTTCCTCCTCGCTGCCCTTCCACTTTCCACCCGCTTTCTCGCTTCGGCAGGATACAAGGATCGGCTTGTCCACGCACCGCAGCAGCTCGCCCACATTCGGCTCATTGATGAAATGATCGAGGCAGAGTTCGATCAGATCGCAGTGTCGACTGGCATTGAGCAGGTCAGCAGGGGCCAGAGTGCGGGAGGTCGGAGTGACTGTGATGCAGATCATGGATTGGCTCAGAAGACGAAGGGGAGGAATTACGGAGCGGCTGGACGCAGCCGTCTGCATGCAGTCATTGGAGCAAATTCCGCACGGGGCGGCAAACATCGGAACGGACGCCGGATGGAACAGTCCTCGCTCGCTCAGCACGGCACTGGGGATGACCAGGCCGGTAAGCATAAACAGGGTGAGGTTACCGACAGGCAGCAACGGGATTTGCCAGCTTCGCCGGGCAAACAAAAAACGCCTGCCGAGTGGCAGGCGCCGGGGAGTTGGAGAGATGGGGCAGCCGGTGAACGGCCGTCTGCTATTCCTGGGGCCGGGTGTTCTTGTAGAGACCACTTGTGGCACCGGTTGAGGTGAGTGGGCGTTTGGGGGCACCGCTGAAGGCCCCGGAGATCACCGCTGAACTTTGACGGGAGCCGAAAGTGGCATTGACTGATGTGCTTCTGGCACCGTTCGGGAGCGTTGCAGGGAAGGGGCGAGTCTGGCTCCAGGCGAGCGTTCGGCGGGAGTAACCGATGTAGTCGAGGAACCTGGAGAGGCTGAGGACATACACGCCGTTGTCGGTCGCTGCCTGTTCCAGTTTGACCTTAATGGCCCGGATGCGGTTGTTGATCTCCAGTTGGACGGTATCGCGGGTGTTGTCGTCACCGAGATCACCGATGAGTACGAAGCGGGTGGAGGAGCTGATGCTGGAGTAGATGTCAGCTTCGCTGATCTGCTGGCCGTCGCGTCCCAGAACCTTAGCTTCGTCGTCGACTTCGAGAATGATGCTGGCGCCGTTGGTCGCCACCATGCGACGAAACTCTTCGCGATCGCTTCCGGGGTTGCCGTCGAAATCAAGGCCACCGACAACGGCGATTTCCATGGCGCGTCCGGGGGTGAAGATGGGGGAGTAGATCGGGTCACCGACAGCCATGGGTTCCCCGAGTTTCGGATCGACGATTGAGGCGCGGGACAGGCCGGGACCGAGAATTTCGGTGATCACGAGTTTGCCTTTGATGTCCTTGTCGCTTTGCGCCAGGCCAACACCGCCATTGGGCTGTTTGTAGACGGAGAACGTGGTCCCCACGCGAAGCTGATCGCGGCTGCCAAGGTCAACAGAGGCGGTGCCGGTGGTCTGCTCGACAAACACAATCTTTCCTGCGGGGCGTTCGAAGTTGAGATTTTCGAGGCTGAACTTTGCCGCGCGGAGTTTCTTGAGAGTGTCACGCTGGAGGCTGATTTCGTCCCGCAACGTAGCGATCTCACGCTCTTTTTCGTCACGGTAGTTCGAGAACGTGGTTTCGGTGGAGGTAATTTTCAGGTTGAGTGCGTCGATCTGGTCTTCGCGCTGCTTGAGCTCTTCGCCGTGCTGTTTTTCCTGAGCGAGCAGCTGGGCTTCCTTATCGGTGACCTGCTTCTGCAGAACCTGAATCTGGCCCTGATGGTTGGTGACAGCGGCAGACAATTCAGCGATTTTGGAGTCCAGTTGTGTGCGGCGGTCTTCGGCCGTGGCGCGGTTGGCGTCGCGTTCGGTGGCATTCATGATCATCGCAGACTGGATGGAATCCGGGATGGTCGTTCCGTTCCCTGCGCGGCTGGCGATTTCCAGTTTCGCGTTGTTCACAATATCGTCGACGTCCGGTTCGGGGCGACCGATGGCCCGTTTGAGCGCATCGAGGTCCTGATTGAGCCCCGTAATGATGCCCTTGCTGTCCGATTCGGCCTTGCGAGCGGCAGCCAGGTCGCGGGTGAGATCGGTGCTGTGAGTCCAGGTCATGTACCATGCAACGCCGAGCCCCACTGTCAGGAGCACGAACACTGACAGGGAAATCACCAGACTGTTGTTGTCTTTAGACGCCATGTTGACCTCTTCCCGACGGACTGCCGCACGGAACTGAAAAGACCCGAAATACTGGAATCAGAGCAAGGCAATCCATTGCAGGGAAAATAACGGCTGGAAAAGCGGAGTCAAGAAGAACTCTGGCCGTCCGGCAATTCCGTGACGGATCGGCGCGGCGCCTGTACAGCAGACGGACCCGTTGCCGGCAGACAAGGACCCGTTTCAGAATTTCGGACGGCGGACGCTGCGAAGTTTTGAGACTCCTGCAAAGATCGGAATACAGGCATCAGACCGATGGTATCGGTCAATCCCGCTGCAACACCGGTAGCGATTGCACTGCCGGGGGGCCGGGCGCACCGTTTTCTTCTGCAGCGTAATTCAATAATCCGCGCTGCCATTGGCGGATGAAAAAGGGGAGGATGGCGGAGTTGGGAGACGCTTTGGCTGACTCGTTCGCGGGGGCCCACGCCAGCACCATGCCGCTCACCCACTTTCTCCCGGATTTCCCGGAACATTTGCCCAGCCCTGCGCGTCATTGACCCTGCTCGGCCGAAATACCCGAAAAAAGCCACTCCAGCGGGCCGTTCAGGCTTCAAAATGAGTTGACTGGGGATGCCGGCGCTGGTTTACTTTCGGTGGCTGGCGGTCACGAACCGAATTACTGGTTTGATTTCCTGTGTTTCAGGTCTCTTGTGTTCTGCGTGTTCCGCGTGTTTTGAGTGTTCCGGGTTGAGTGTTTTTTGGTTTTCCGTGCAACAGTCGCGCAGGGGAATCCTGCCGGACAGGGGCTGGGTGAAGCTTATGGCAAACGGGAACAGTGCCTGGGGAATTGACATCGGTCAGGCAGGGCTTAAGGCCGTGCGGCTGCGTGCTGTTGACGATGGGCGTGTGATCGCCACGGCATTTGACTACATTCCCCACCCCAAAATCCTCAGTCAGCCGGACGCCATCCCTGAAGAACTCATTCGGGAGGCCATGAAGACCTTTCTCGAGCGCAACAAGCTCGATGGTGACCTGATTGCCATCAGCGTGCCCGGACAAAGTTCGCTGGCGAAGTTCATCAAGCTGCCACCGGTCGAATCCAGCAAGGTGGCAGAGATCGTGCGTTATGAAGCGCGGCAGCAGATTCCCTTTGATCTGAACGACGTCATCTGGGACTACCAGCCGATCGGCGGTGGCGTGGAAGAAAGCGGGTTTATGCTGGAGGCGGAAGTCGGCCTGTTCGCCATGAAGCGCGAGCTGGTCTACGAGTCCATGAAGCCGTTCACGAATGCCGGCCGGGAAGTGGAGCTGGTTCAGATTGGCCCGCTGGCGCTGTACAATTTCCTGTCGTATGATGTGCTTGGGTTCCGTAAAACCGCGGAAACGCCCGACCCGCCTGCTCAGGACGAATACACGATCATCCTTGACATGGGCGCTGACAATTCCACGATGCTCGTGTCAAATGGCCGCAGCATCTGGATTCGTAACGTGCCTTACGGCGGCAATCACTTCACACGAGCACTCACGCGGGAAATGAAGCTGACATTTGCCAAAGCGGAACTGCTCAAGTGCAACGCCACCAAAGCGCCTGACCCCAAAGCCGTCTTCCAGGCGATGCGGCCGGTGTTCAACGACTTTGTTTCGGAAATTCAGCGGACAATTGGTTACTTCGGCAGTGTGAATCGAGGTGCAAAGATCAGTCGCATCATCGGGGTCGGCAACGGCTTCCGACTCGCCGGACTCCAGCGTTTCCTTGAACAGAACCTGCAGCAGTACAAAGTCGAGCGTCTGGAAACGCTCAGCGGTGTCACCGGCGATTCAGTGCTGACCGATCCGCTCTTTGCCGACAACATCATGACCTTCGCCGTGCCCTACGGTCTGGCATTGCAGGCCATCGGCAAGACTCGAATCCGCACCACTCTGCTCCCCCCCGAGATCGCTCTCGATCGCCGCATTCGCAGCAAGAAGCCATGGGCCGTTGCTGCCGCCGCCGGACTCATGCTGGCGATGGGCGCCAGCACCTTCGGCAGTGCCAGCGTGCTGAATTCGTGGAATGTGGCCAAATGGGATCCCGCTCAGAAACACGTCGACAGTGTGCAAAGCGAAATTTCCACTCAGAAGAGCCAGTACGACGCTGAAGACGGAAATCACAAGAAAATCGTCGGTGAAATCGGCCAACTCGTCGCTCCACTCGAAAAGCGCGCACTCTGGCTGGAGCTGTTTAAAGCCATCAACGAGTGCCTGCCGGCTGATACAGGGGATGCTCTCGATGAAACCGACATCATGAAACAGAAGAAAATCCGGCTGACGTCAATCACGTCGAAGCGAGTCACCGATGTCTCAACCTGGCATAAGGCGTTCGTCGACGGACAGAAACTGGAAGAATTCAGCTTGATCGACCAGACTCCGCCGGCAGCAGCGGTGGGTTACGTGATCACGCTCAAGGGGTTTCATTTCTACAATCACAAAGACACACCGTTCGATCAGAAAGCTCAGCGGTTCGTGGGCAACACGCTGATTGCAAACCTCCGCAAATGGGTGCTCAATTCCGGTGGCGTCGAAGTCCCTGTCGGCAGGATCGGGATTTCGCATCCCATCATTGCCTGGTTTGATACAAACGACGTTCGCTACGACCCCAACCTCGGCACTGCCGATGGCGGCATGGGCGGTGGCATGGGCGGCGGTATGATGCCCGGTGGACTTTCCGGTGGTATGAAGGGCGATGAAGAAGGAGAGGGTTTTGCACCCGGCGGACTTGCGGGTGGCTACGGCGCGGCTCCGCAGATGCCAGGCGGGCCGGGAGGTCTCTCACCCGGCGGTGGACTCGCCGGCCCCGGTGGACTGAGCGGACCTGGTGGACTCCCGGGCGCTGGTGGACTGACCGGAGGCCCGGGTATCCCGGGTGGCCTGTCCGGGCCGGGCGGCGAGAACCCGGTTTCAGGAGCAGGTGGCCCGGTGTTCCAGCAGAAGAGTCAGCAGGCCATCCAGACGCTTTCCCGCACGGACTTCATTGTTCAGTTTGTCTGGACACCGACGATCGAACGCGACCGCGAGGATGCAGACCCGCGAACACCTCCAGCGGATTCCGCCAACCCCGCTGCTGCGGCAACCCCCTGACCCCCCCGTAATTGACGAATCGGCCCAGCCGTCCAGGAGCGTAAGTCTCCCCTTCCAGTTTCCTCCGCTGCCACCAAAAGAGCTCGTCCCATGGACAAACTTCAGCCGCTGATCAAGCACCGCTACTGGATCTGCTTTGCGCTGGCCACCATTTTTGTGATCACCGCGTGGTTCCTTGCCAGCGGCCAACTCGCCGCGGAAATCGATGCCCGGACCGCCTCAGTCAAGGGCTCCTTCGATAAATCCGGTCAGGGGAAGGATCAGCCCAACCAGAAGTGGGTGGAAGATGCCAAAAAGAAAAACGAGGCCGACTCGAAAGCCTACAAGAGCGCTGCGACAGCACTGCGGGAACGCCAGATCAGTGCCCGCCAGTGGCCTGAACTCATCCGCGACGAAATGAAAGGGATTGCCTACCAGGAACAGATCCAGAATCAGCTCACGCGGGAAAAGTGGGCGGCCAACTACAGAGACGAAGTCGAATCGCTCCTCGACATCGTCAAGCCCTGGCGTGATGGTAAAGGACTGGTCGTTGTCGACTCCAATCGCATCACACATCGCCCCTACAACACATGGCGAACAAAAAATCCCCAGTCCCGTGAAATCTGGGATGCCCAGGAAGACATCTGGCTGCTCCGCTCACTGCTCACGTCCATCGCCACCGCCAATGGGACGGCCGAACGCATCACGGAATCTGCCGTTCGCGAAATCTATCGGCTGCATCTGCGAGGCGGCGACCGCAACGCTGCCGGAGCCTCTTCCGGCGGTGCAGGCGGCATGGGCGGTATGGGCGGCATGGGAGAATCCGGAGGCATGTCGCCGATGGGAGCGGCCGCAGGGCCCGGAGGAATGGGCGGCATGGGTGCTGGCGAGGGAGCGATGGGCGGTGGCGGCTCCGCAAGTCACCCGGGTGCCTCCTTCATGGGCTCAGCCGGGTCTGACATTCTGGCCGAAGAATTTGGCGCAGTGGCAGGTGCCGGCGGCGGAATGGGAGGCATGGGAGGTATGGGGAAAGACGGCGGAATGGATGGCGGCCCCGGGATGATGTCGATGGGGGGCATGGGCGCAGGAGCCATGGGAGCCGGGATGGCTGGTGGTGGTGCTGCAGCGGCCCCGGCTGAAGAGGACCGCTATGTCGACGAGGTCCCCGAATCCTATAAAACCCGCGCCTTCCTCCTCGATGTGCTCGTTCGTGACGATCGAGTGCCCGATCTTCTCGCTGCCCTGACCGATTCCGATTTCCCCGTTGAGATTGTGCGTGTCGAGATCGAAGCCAACACTCGTGGCGGGGCAGCAGCCGGCGGCATGTCCGGTCTCGGCGGAGAAGATGGCCTTGGTGAAATGACCGGTGCTGGTGGCATGGCGGGTATGGGTGGCATGCCTAACCTGAGCGGCTACCCTGGCGCCGGTGGCGGCGGTTCAAAAGGTCTCACAGGTCCACCTGCCGGTGGCGGCATTGGCGGTGCCCCAGGATTGCCGGGATTGGCCGGAGGCGGTGGCCTGATGGGGCCGGGTGCCGGGTTTGGGGAAGGTGAAGGCAGCGGTTCTGCTGGCGGACTCCCCGGCGGTGCTGCCTACGGCACTCAAAGCCAGAGAGACGCTGAAACGCTTCGGATCGCGATGACTGATAACAGCCTCGTGATGCTGCGGATCGGTGGCCTGATGACACTCTATCAGTCCGCGGAAGAGGCCAAATCCGCTGAGGCGACCGAAGCGGCTGCCGAGACTGAGACCACCGCCGCTGACGGCTCTGACCCGGCCAGTACGCAACCCGGTGATCCTTCCGCCCCCTCACCCTCCGCTGACCCCAACGCTCCACCGGCAGCTGACGCGCCAACCGAAGGTGATCCGACTGCCCCAGCGCAGCCGGCTGACCCCTCTGCACCACCGGTTGACCCCTCTGCACCACCGGTTGACCCCTCTGCA
>CAZLOQ010000152.1:0-14886 GCA_964561125.1 uncultured Chitinophaga sp.
ATGCCTTCTTCATACCACTCTTCGGCAGCTGACTTCATAGCCTGAGTTTTGATCATGTGGTCGCCCTCAAATGTGTGAGCAATGATCTGGTGGAGTTCGGAACGGGGAATTCGAGTTGCCGCGTAGCGGAGGATGACGGGGACGGGGGAATCCGGTGTTTCAACGCCGCGACTGGCTGCAAGGAGATGACCTTTCAGTCCGGTCAGAATTGCCGGAATTTGATCTGCAAGGTCAGGCTGGAAGTAAGATCGGAGCAGTGATGCGGCGGCGAGGAATTCAGCGGTACCATGGAGTAGTCTACCTTCCATCCGCGGCAGGTCCAGAACAGAAACCTGAAACTGCGGAAACATCGCGCTGCATTCCTGAGGAACATGGAAGATCTGGTGGAGCGACCGTGATTTGGACCACGGTCGCAGGCCGTTGTAAATCACCATTGGCAGAATGCAATGAAACGGTTGCTTTTGCCGCGCCCAGTCTTCCCCCTGATGCACGATGTAGCGGAGCACCTGAAAGGAGGCGTTGGCGTCGCGGTAGCTTTTGTGTTCCAGCAGGAGGTAGATGAGGAGGATTTTTTTCGAACGGAAGCGGACTTCGAAGAGCACGTCTGCGCGGTGGTTGCGGAGCCGGCTGTCGGTCTGATCGGGGCTGACGACGCGGAGTGTGCTGAGATCCAGCTGCTGCAGGAGCGCCGGTGGCAGGAGACAGGCGAGCAGAGCGCGCGCGTAGTGGAGGTTTCTGACGAACCAGCTAAAGTAGGCGTTATGGCTGTGCTTGGGGTGGTGTGCATTCATGCACTGATTAAAATCACGGGATTGGCAGATTTCCAGAGAAATCACGGCAAAGCAGATCCGAAGCGGCGCGCTGGTGTCAATTCCAACGATTGCAGCGACTGTGCCGCGCGTTGCTGCTCACCGACCTGCCACCGCCTCCTGACGGACGCGACTCGGCAGGACGCGTGGCCTGCGGTACATTGCGCGGGCTGCGGTGCATGGCACCGGTGGCCCTCAGGTGCATGGCACCTATGGTCGCAAATCGTTTTCCAATCAGGCTTTGCGACGAAAGGTTTCCCCCGGCGTCCTGACGGACGCGGCTCTGAGAGTCGCGTCTAAGGTCGTGCTGCTGGCTTGCGACACTCAGGGTGCCGGGGCGGAGTTTCGCGAGTCGCCTGCGGCCACGACCGAGTCGGTGGTTGCAGCGGGGCTGGCAAGCTGTTCGGCCAGCTTTGGATCCAGCTCGACCGCACGGCGGCTGGCGGCTTCGGCTTCGGCGGTTTTGCCAAGCCGTGTGAGCACAGTGGAGAGATTGTGCCAGGCAAGAGCGTCGCGGGAATCGAGTTCCGTAGCCTGCTCGAAGTCCCAGCGTGCGCGGTCCCAGTCATTCTGGTCCATGCGGAGCTTGCCGCGTTCAGACCACGTTTCAGCGTCTCTGGGGTTGATACGGAGTGCTTCGGCGTAGTCGGCGAGTGCTGCGTCGGTCTGATTCAGTTCCCGGTGCAGATCAGCACGGTTTCGCCGCGGAGCAAACTCGGCGGGCGCAAGTTCGATTGCCTTTGAAAAGTCGTCGAGTGCCAGTTCGTTTTTGCCCTGCTGGCCGAGCAGTGTGCCGCGGTTGACGAGCGCTTCGGAATAGTTGGGGTTGTGAGTGATGGCCTGAGTCCACGCGTTGAGTGCGAGTTCCTGCTGGCCGGTGGCTTCGTAGAGCACTCCGAGGTCGTACCAGGCGATGGGCTGAGTCGGCTCGTATTTGAGCGCCTGCTGGTAGGCAGCAATGGCTTGCTGCTGATCACCCTCCCGTTCATACCGCCACGCCAGCTCAAGGTATTCCTCGAAAGAATCAATCCGTTCAGCACAGCCGGCAGCGATGAACAGGAGAACTGCAGCGAGACAGCACGTGGATCGGAGAACGTTCATTTCAGGGTCTTCCTTTTGTCGTCACGCGACCAATTGATCTGCCGACTGCTTGTCCGGCGACTGCTGACCCGGCAACTGTTCCGACTCGCGCGGCACCGCAGACTCCAGCTCCCGCTGCAATTCCTGCAGATCCTGCTGGCCGGTGATGATTCGGGTGGAGCGACAGGCGAAGTCGGACGCGAGGAGCCGAGACTGTTCGGGAGTCGCCACAACCAGCAGCCGTTCGGGAAATGCCCGCTGCAGGCAGCCCCGACGAAAACTTTCAAGCTCAGCTTCCGAAAAGCGATCCGCCATCACGACAATCGCCGACCCACCAGCACCGATCGCGGGCGGCGTCGCAGGCAGCGCCGGGAGTGAACCCAGCCACAGGTCGCGGCCTGGAAGCCCCGCAAACGCTCGGCGAACGAACGTGGGTGACCAGAACGCCACATGTCCGAAAATCATGATCAACCCGAAGGTCCACATGCCCATCAGGCCACCGATTCCGAGGTGCATGAAGAAACCGCCAAGCAAAACGAGCGGTCGCAGGGGCCGAACCCAGATGAGCACCGGAAAGAAGACTTCCCAGACGATTGTGGAATGGGTCGCCAGGTCGCTGATCCACGGGTACCAGGCCGTCCACGTCATGTCCACCGACTGATATTCCAGATTGGAAAAGGCCAGCCAGACCGCTTCACCGTTCCACCACGCATCCCCCTGAAGCTTCGACATTCCAGCGAAGGCGTAAATCACGCAGAAGTGGAGCTGGATGAGTCGCAGGGCGATTCGAGTGCTTGCGGAGGGAGCGACAGGCGGGATCAGGAATGACTGACCGGCACGGGCGGCCGCACGCCGTTCCCGGTGAACACGCCACCAGCGATCCACCGACAACGCCCCGCCGCTCGCTCCCACACACAAATACAGACACAACAGACCGTTGATCTGGTCCAGCCCGTAGTTCGCCATTTGCGCCCGATACGAGTAGGAGATTGTGATGAGAAATGAGAGCACCGAGGTCACTCGAGTGCAGCAGCCGACCCAGAACAGAAAGAGCACACTCAGACACACCAGATGCACCGGCCACATCATGGCCTCCGGCACATACCACCAGAATGTCGGCGAAAACATGCCCTCCTGCATCCGCCGAATCACCTCCGGACTGTTCCAGCCGTCAGCGGAGAAAAATGCCGGCAGGTTCATGCCCCAGACGATGTGTGTGTAGAAGAGCATGCCTCCCACGAGCACTCGCATCAGGCTGAGCACCACAGGGTCGGCAGGCTTGAACCAGAACCGATCCCAGCCCCGCTGGAATGCCCGCAACAGATTCACCGGACCCCGCGACGCCTCTGATGCCCCCGCTATCAACGATGCCAATCCCGTCATCGCACGTCCTCCCGTGTGAACGACCCCCACGGCTGCTCAGTATACAAGTCCGCATCCGTCAGCTGCCCCCCAGCCCGGATTCGCGGCATCGAGGATAATTCGTGCCGAATCGATGACAGCGAAACACTCACCCCATTGTGCTCCCGGAGCAGATTTCGGGCGAACCCACGAACAATCTCCGGCTGCAGATCCGGCGAAGAATTTCCCAGAACCTCAGACAGCATAAAGTGCCGGTGATACATCAGGCGCGGAAAGATGGCGAAATTTGGAAACCGCCCCGATATGCTGCTGCCGTCTTCCCGCGTCACCGTCCACGACACCAGATTACTGCTGCCAGGTTCCGGTGCAAAATAATGAAACCCGTGATTCAGATACATCGCCTGCAAATACGGCGAAAACAAATCCCATACCCGACGCGATGTCGGTGACGACGGCCCGACCGTGAGCGGTGCCGAGACAATCGCTGTCACATGCAGCAATAAAAAGACATTAAGACAGATATATCCGATTCTGCGGAAAACACGAATTGCCCTGCCGGTGCTCGGTTGCTGCACAACAACGGCCGACTGATCTGAATCGATCCCGTTTGTCCCGGATTGATCCGGAGGTACCGCAAGAATCATTGAAGTTTTCCGAGAACTGTTCCGTGATGAAAAAGAAATCGAACCGACTGGCCTGACCAGCATCTCACCAGCCGGTTCGAATTTCTGCAACTGTCAACAAAGTCAACAGATGTCGATATGCCGCTGAAGAATCAGCGACCGGCAACAGCCACCAGTTCGCCGTCTTCAACAGCTTCGGTCACAGCAACTTCGTACTGCTGACCAGCGCGAACTTTCTGCTCGGAGCGGCTGACGAGAGTCTTGCCGTCGCGAACAACTTCGACGCGGATCTTGTAGGTGAAGTCAACGCCGGTCTGACGAACCGGGATGGAGTACTGACGCTCGGTGCCCGTCAGTGTCATCTTCTGGTCCATCAGATAAACGGTGGCGTCGGCAGGCACCTTCACCAGCAGCGTCGCGGGCTGAACGCGAGCGCTTGTGGTGGCAGCCGGGGCGTGAATGATCACGTGACCATGGCTGCTGGAGGAACCGCTGGAACCATGGCTGCTGGAGGAGCCACTGGAACCATGGCTGCTGGAGGAGCCACTGGAACCATGGCTGCTGGAGGAGCCGCTGGAACCATGGCTGCTGGAGGAACCGCTGGAACCATGGCTGCTGGAGGAACCGCTGGAACCGTGGCTGCTGGAGGAACCGCTGGAACCATGGCTGCTGGAGGAACCGCTGGAGCCGTAGTACTTGTACTTCTTCGCTTCGGCGTTGTTAGCACCGAGGGCAAGAACTGCGAGCAGGCAGGCACCTTTGGCGGCCATCTTCAATGAAATCATCACGTCACTCCTTTTCACAAATGACTACATAGAACAGCACAGCGACCAACACCGATCGCCGTCCTTCTCTGGCACGTGCGAGCCGTACTCGACGGCCAACTACCCCCATCGCCGAAGCTTTGTGAAGACCCCAGATCTCCTGAGCACCCGAAACGAATGAGAAGGTTGCGAGGAATGTACCGATGGAGATGAGTGTGTCAATAGACGGCTTTGGGCAGTTTGGAAAAAATAAACGGAAAAGATCGGTTTTACCAGGGCGGGTTTATTTACTTGTTTATTCGCGCCGGGTACACATTATTCTGTCTGCGCCGACAGGGTGATCGGAGCATCACCGGTTGTTGTGTGACTTCAGAACGCATGCACATAACAGGGTGGATGAGCAGACAAAGGCTTTTCAGAGGTTCAGCAAAGGAGCAGGAAATGAGGAGTCAGGGCAGTTTAGCCGCAGATCACAGCTCTGTGAAAACAGCCAGAGCAACCACGAATCGGTCCCTCAGAGGGCTGGTTTCCAAAGTCCTGCTGGGAACAGCGATGCTGTTTCTGGCTCACGACGGCTCATCAGTCACTCTGCGGGCTGACGACAATTCACCAACAGGATGGCAACACGACTTCGCCGCCGCAGAAGCGCAGGCAAAAGCACAACAGGTAGCGCTTGTCGTGCATTTTCACGCCTCCTGGTGTGGTCCCTGCAGACGGATGGAATCTGAGGTTCTCAGTAATTCGCAGGTCACAAGCCTGCTCGGTAAAGGCATCATCGGGGTAAAGGTCGACTCCGACAGACACCGGGATCTCGTGTCACGATTCGGTGTCCGCGCTCTGCCGACCGATGTGATTGTCGCCCCGGACGGCAAAGTGCTCGCCAAAGACGTCGGCTCACCCGGCCTCTCCGGCTATGTCGCCCGGCTCAAACAGCACCTGCAGACCCCGGCCACCTCGCCCGCTCAAATTGCTGTCGCTGCCGTACCGACAACCCCTGCGGAGCCCGCCGCAGCCGCACCTGCTGACCCGCCAGCAGTGCCACCAGTGCCCGCCGCGCCGGTCGCCACCCCGGCTGAGAAACCAGTCGCTGCAACCGAACCTCCGGTGAATCCCGCCGTCACGGCAGAACCAGCTGCACCCGCGGCGCCGGTCACACCCGCAGCACCCGCTGTGGCAACTGCAACTGCTCCCGCAGAGCCAGCTGCCCCCCCCGCAACCACTGAACCAGACGCTCCTGCCACCGCTGCCGCCCCGGCAGAAACAGGGCTCACTCCCGCCGAAGTCGCCGCCGCACTCCGCGACGAAACCAAGCTCCTCATCCGCCGTGAAAATGCACGCGTCGGCCTTGGCGGCTATTCACCAATCGCCCACGCCTCCAACGCTCAGTGGGTCGCAGGTCAACAGGAATTCGCCGCTGAATTTCAGGGCGTGCGCTATCTGCTGGCTTCCGCAGCTGAGCTTGATCAGTTCAAAGCCGCGCCAGAGAAATTCATTCCCGCCCTGCACGGCTGTGACCCCGTCGCGCTCAATCGTGACCAGAAAGTCCAGTCCGGCTTTATCGGTCTGCGTGTCGAGCACGCTTCCCGCGTGTACTTCTTCACCACTCCGGAAAACCGGGACCTGTTTCTGAGCGACCCAGGGAAATTTTCCTCAGATCGCAGCCTCGTGTTCTTCCAGGCCGAAGATCGCGGCAACAAGTCCTGAACTCCGGAATCAATCCGCTGAATCCCAGCAGGGCGGTGCCTCATCCGGCACCGCCCTTTTTATTTCACTCCGCTCCTCTTTTCCCAATTTCCATTTTCCCCCTTCGCCGAAACACATTACAATCTGCCCCCGCCACAACGCTATCCCCGCCCCTCGCCGGACGCCACTCGCCAATCTCCATACGGCATCAGGCGCCCGCTCTTCCCGCCTCCTTTTCCACGGAATTCACCATGGCGCCGCAAACCTTCGCCTGCCGCTTTCTGTTTGCTGCCTGGCTCACCCTGCACGCCGCCACCGCGTTTTCCCAAACCGTCTGTCTGCCCCTCCCGCGACTGCTCACCACCACCCCCATGGGCGGTCAGATCGGCACTCAGTTCGATGTCACCATCACCGGTGAAAACCTCGACGCAGGCGGCCAGCTTGTCTTCTCCAGCCCCGGCCTGACTGCCACTCCAAAGCTCGATCCCGCCGGCAAGCCGCTCCTGCACCAATACAGCGTCACCGTCACAGCAGACTGCCCGCCCGGCCTGTACGAAGCCCGCATCCTCACGCGGCTCGGCATCTCTTCCTCCCGCATTTTTTCCGTCGGCCAGCTTCCCGAAGTGCTGCAGACCGCCG
Organism: uncultured Chitinophaga sp.; assembly: GCA_964561125.1. Taxonomy (GTDB): domain Bacteria; phylum Planctomycetota; class Planctomycetia; order Planctomycetales; family Planctomycetaceae; genus SXXK01. The sequence goes on from CAZLOQ010000152.1 coordinate 6,961, forward strand.
GCAATACATCGCTGGCCAGCGCCCAGACGCTCCCTGTCAACGTGGTCTGCAACTCCCGAATGTCAGCCCGCAGCATCGACCACTACGCCTTCGATGCTCAGGCCGGCCAGCGGTACTTTGTCCACTGCGCCTCCCGCGGCATCGATTCCAAGCTCGAAGCCGTAACCATCGTCGCCGATTCCGCCGGTCGCGATCTGCTCGTCGAACGCCGCGGCGAAGTGCTCGATTTCAAAGCCCCCGCAGACGGTCGCTTCATCATCAAAGTTCACGAACTCACCTACAAAGGCGGCCCCGACTACTTCTACAGGCTCACACTGCAGCAAGCCCCCGCAGACTCCCCCCTGCCAGTCTTTGCTTCCACCCTCACCGTCAGCTCGTTTTCGTGGCCGCCAGCCGGTCTCCCCGCCACAGCGTCATTCACCGAAACCGAACCCAACAACACTCCAGCCCAGGCACAGCAAATCAGCCTGCCGTGCGACATTTCCGGCGCCTTCGCGACTGCTGCCGACACAGACGTCTTCCAGTTTGACGCTCAGAAAGGTGACGTCTGGTGGATCGAAGTCGCCTCGGCACGACTGGGACGTCCCACAGATCCCACCGCCATCGTCCAGCAGCTCTCTCCGGCTGGCGTCCCGGAAGCCATCGTCGACCTTGTGGAACTCACCGATATCCCCAGTCCGATGAAACCCTCAAGCAACGGCTACGCCTACGACGGTCCACCCTACGACGGAGGCTCCGCCGACTTCATCGGACAGGTCGTCATCCGCGAAACCGGTCGCCATCAACTTCAGTTGTCCGACCTGTTCGGTGGTACCCGTACCGATCCCCGCAACATCTATCGTCTCATCATCCGCCAGGCAGCTCCGGACTTCGCGTTGTGTGCGTGGGGCCTGCACATGGAACTCCGCAACGGAGACCGCAACGCCCTCTCCAAACCACTGGCACTCCGGGGCGGTTCCACAGTCGCTCTGGAAGTGGTCGCCGTTCGCCGTGACGGCTTCGATGGCCCCATTCAGCTGGCCATGGAAGGGCTCCCTGAAGGTGTTACCGCAGCCGGGCTCACAATCCCTGCCGGCCAGAATCGCGGCATCGTACTGCTCACCGCCGACCAGAACGCCCCTCAGGGGCTTGCCTGGGCGCGCTTCACCGGAACCGCCGACATCGGCGGCACAACCGTACAACATCCCTGCCACATTGCTGCCATGGCATGGCCGATCGTGGATTCCTGGGGTGATATTCCCAGCCCACGACTGGTCGATGGACTCCCGGTCTCCGTAAGCGGTTCCGAATTTGCCCCGCTCTCTATCGCCTCCCGCGACAAAGCCCCGCTCGAAGTCACTGCCGGCCAGAAACTCACCCTGCCGCTCGTGCTCACACGCCGCACCGAATTTTCGGGCGGCATTCTGCAGCTGAAGACGTTCGGGCACGGCTTCCAACAGCACCCGCAGTTCAACGTTTCACTCACCGCTGACACCGCCGAAACCATCCTCGACACCGCAACACTCAAAACCCCGCCGGGTGACTACCAGATCGCCTTTTACGGCAGCGCTGTGGCCAAATACCGCTACAATCCGGACGCCGTCACAACAACCGAACAGGCACTCAAACAAGCCCGCGAAACACTCCAGCAGGCTGATCTGCTGCTCCAGCAGGCGACCACCACCGCTTCATCCACACCGGCTGACGCTGCTGACGACGCAAAGGCCACCGCCACACAACAACTCGAAGCCGCCAAAGCACAGCACACAACCGCTGCCGAAGCCGTCAAATCAGCCGAAGCCGCCCACAAAGCCGCTGTCGAACGGGCTCAGCCCCGCGACACCGTCGATATCGTGATTACCGAACCCATTTCCATCCGCGTCAAACCAGCGGGGGCTCCATGAGCGATCCATTTTTTGCTTCCAATGTCTGCCCGGGTCCTTCCGGATTCGGCGGGTCCGCCCGACGCGGCTTCCTCCGCATGGGGCTCGCCGGCTTCACCAGCCTCAACCTCCCCGGACTCTTCAAACTCCGCGCCGCAGCCGCTGCTTCCAACAGCCTCAGCCGCCCTGCCGATTCCAATCGCACAGCCGTGATCATGGTCTGGAAACCCGGTGGCTGTTCCCACATCGACACCTACGACCCCAAACCCGATGCCGCCGCAGAATATCGCGGCCCCTTTTCAACCATCGACACCAAAATCCCCGGCATGCAGTTCACCGAACTGCTCCCCATGCAGGCTGCCATCGCCGACAAATTCACAGTACTCAGGTCCATGCGGCAAAATGCTGCCGGACACCCCGCCGGCTCCATGCAGATGCTCTCCGGAGACCCCGATACCCGAGACAAACCCCGCCCAAGACTCCCGGACTGGATGTCCGTCACCAACTATCTCCGCGCCAAACAGGCCCCCCGCACCAATCCGCTCCCGGCCTACGTCGGCATCAACCCACCGCTCGAATACAACGGCCCCGCCTACCTCGGTGATGCCTGGTCCCCCTTCACCGTCCACGGCGATCCCTCCAATCCCTCCTTCTCCGTCCCCAACATCGGGCTCACCGACGCCAACGAAGTCCGACGACTTAACCGCCGCACCACGCTCCGACAGAATCTCGATACCCTCGAACGCTCCTTCGACCGCCAGGGAGAACTGGGCGCCCTCGACGAATTCGAACAGCAGGCCCTCACACTGCTCACCAACCCCGCCACCAAAGACGCCTTCGATCTTTCCCGCGAAGACGACCGCACCCGCGACCGCTACGGCCGCAATACCTGGGGCCAGCAACTGCTCATGGCCCGCCGACTCATCGAAGCCGGCGTCGATGTGCTCACCACCAGCCTCAACGGACCCCTCTGCGGCCGCGTACAGAACTGGGATGACCACGCCGTCAATCACCACGTCTTCGATGGACTCCGCTTCCGCGCTCAGGCCTACGACCAGGCCGTCTCCGCCCTCATCGAAGATATCTACGCCCGCGGTCTCGATCAGCGAGTCCTTGTTGTCGTCACCGGCGAATTCGGTCGCACGCCAAAAATCAACTACGCTGCCAGCACCGGTGCCGGCAACGCATCTGCCCCGGCTGGCACCCAGCAACCCGGCCGAGATCACTGGCCCCGTGCCTTCACCAATATCTGGGCCGGCGGAGGAATTCGGACCGGGGGCTTCATCGGAGCGACCGATCGCCGCGGCGAAGATTCCATCGAACGCATCTGCAGCGCCGAAGACTTCCTCGCCACCATCTACCATCACCTCGGCATCGATTCCGCCAAAACCACCATCCAGGACTTCAACGGCCGACCTACACCCATCATCGATCGCGGCCGACCCATCCCGGAACTGATCCGCAGCACATAGGCCGCGGAACCGGGCGGATGAACATTTTGGGTCCTGTGGGACGTACTGGTCCCACAGGTCTTATAATTCCCTGCAGACTTCGCTTAGCCTTTCAGCACCTGAGCGATCGTTTCCTTCAGCACGTTTGCACTCTGCAGCAGTGCCGTTTTCTCTTTCGACCACAGCTCCACTTCAATGTGACTCTTCACACCGGTACGCCCCATCACTGTGGGGATCGAAAAACACACGTCCCGCACACCGTAAGCACCGCTCATCAGACTGCTCACCGGATGAATCCGGCGATCATCCAAAGCAATGCTGTGAATCACATCGGCGATCGAAACGCCCACCGCAAACCCGGCACCACCTTTTTTGCGGATTACTTCCGCACCACTTCCCCGGGTCTTCTTCTCCACTTCCGCGATCAGCGTCGACGTCACGCCGGGGAACTTGTCCAGCGGCATGTTGCCGATCTGAGCCATCGACCAGATCGGGACCATGCTGTCTCCATGCTCCCCGAAAATCGTGACACTCACCTGCGTCGGCGGGACGCTGAGTCTCTGAGCCAGCATGCTGCGAAGACGTGTGGTGTCAAGCACCGTGCCCAGACCGATCACCTGAGCGGCCGGCAGACCCAGATCCTTCACGGCCAGATACGTGAGCACGTCCACGGGATTCGAGACCACGAAGACAATCGCGTCCTTCTTCAGCCCGTGCTGCTTCACGTCCGCCAGAATTGTGCGAAACAGCGCCACATTGCGGTTGATCAGATCCAGGCGACTCTCGTCCGGCTTGCGTCGGAGACCTGCAGTGATCACCACCACGTCACTGTCCTTCACCGCTTCCGTGCCCGCAGCAGAAATTCGCTGCGGTGCCATCAGCGACGCTCCATGCAGGAGGTCCAATGCCTGGCCTTCACACAAATCCCTGTTCACATCCACCAGCACAATCTCGCTGACGATCTTCCCGGCCTGCAACGCGAAACCCGCACAGGATCCCACCAGACCGCCACCACCAATAATGCTGACCTTCATTGCTCTCGTCCCGAAAAAGTTGCCAGTTGTGAGTTGTCAGTTGTGAGTTGTCGGTTGTCACCTGCCCGGGGCGTGCGCGGGGTGTGTTTCTTCCCCGCACCTGACCCTACGCCTGGCCGCGTCCGAGTGCGGCGAGGACCTGCCGGGTGATCAGCTGCACAAGGTCTTCGCTGACTTCCGCCGGCTGCTCGGCACACGGAGCACCACAGGGCTGCTGCAGGTAGCCGGGATACTCCGGCGCTGCCTCGAAAGCCCGCTGGACCGGCATATTCTCGCGATAACCTTCGCGGAAGGCACTGTTGCCGCAGAGGTCGCAGTTTTCGTTGTGGAACCGCGGATCGTCGAAACCCCACTTGCGTTTCAGATCGAGCAGTTCACGGCTCTTTTCTTCGCTCAGATACATCGGCTGTCCGATCTGCCTTGCAAGGAGCAGGATGCGGCAGTAGGCATCAAGAATCTCGGTTTTCCAGTAGGCATCCTCGAGATTTTTCCCGAAGGACACAGTGCCGTGATTCCTGAGAATAATGGTGTTGGTGGCTTTGAGAAACGGTACGACCGTGTTGGCGAATCGCTGATCACCCGGTGTCTCATACGGAGCGATCGGCACCTCACCCATGAAGACCTCCACTTCCGGCAGAATGCACTGCGGAATCGGTTCACCGGCGACGGCAAATGCCGTGGCGTGCGGCGGATGACAGTGCACCACGGACTTGACATCCGGACGGTGCTTCATGATGGCCAGGTGCAAAAGCACTTCACTGGTGCGCTTGCGTTTGCCCGCAATCTGATTGCCTTCCATATCCACCGCACAGATATCATCGGGCTTCATGAAACCCTTGCAGATCATGGTGGGGGTACAGAGCACTTCGTTTTCGCCCACACGAATGCTGATGTTGCCATCATTCGCGGCAGCAAAGCCCTTGTTGTAGACCCGGCGACCAATCTCGCAGATCTCTTCCTTCAATGCCCGGTCGTTGATTCCGCTGTTCCATTTGGTAGTCATCTGTCAACCTGCTTCCTGATGAAAGGTTCCACGCTTACAGCATCCAGGATGGCTGCGTTGTAAGCGTCAATGGGCTTTGTATGCGGATGAAACGGCGCTGAGGCTTCAGCACTCTCCGTCACCGCCAGTAAATCTCCGATTCCTGCTCCGTATGTGTCGTACACCACGATCGGTTCCGCGCGGCCGGACGGGTCACCGCTGAGTCCTGCATGCAGCAGAGGCACAGCCAGTTTCCACGACGCCCCGCTCAATGCCGGGTCCCACTTCGACAATGTCACTCGACCAATCACCTCCATGATCCTCATTGCACAGCTCCTGTCTGCACTTCCACCCAGCCGGCCGGCTGCCGGACCGGTCGCTGCAGACGCTCCAGCAGCCTGGTCAGCTGCAGCAGGCTCCAGCCGGACGCCTGCAGACACACCGCATGTGGCTGCATCCGTTCGAGTACCTGTTCCATTCCGTGAGCACGGTCCAGAACTGCAGCACGGACGGATCTGTTTCGATTGAGCAGACAGGCGGCAATGGCCGGTTCGCACCCCGCACACACCACGCGTCGCTCCGGGAGCACCTCCTGAGCAGCCTGAACGGCCGCGAATTCATCCGCGGCTTCCCGGACTGTCCAGTTCAATGCTGCTGCTGCTGATCGCGCCGTCGTCTCGCGACCACACACGATCAGAATTCCCGGAATGGCCATCACGGGAGTGACCGCTGACGCCGCAGTCGACATCCCCGCCACGAAACTCGACAGACGCACATTGTGCCGCCGCACGAAGTCGCGACCGGAAGGAGTCAGCACGGCACCACGCACAAGCGACACAGTGCGACCCGCTGCACCGGCAGCCTGGAGCACCGCCTCTGTTACCGCTCGGTCCGTGATCCGCAAAACCGCGTCGCCGGAACCCGGTGCGGCCACCGCTGCAGCGGCTGCAGGAATGATCGCAGCAGTGCCGGCAGGACGAGAAGCGTGCGCGATCGGAGAGGCTGCGGATGCCGACGGCGCTGTTCGCCCCGCCTGCAGCTCCTGCAGCACCTGCCGCACAATTTCCTCAATCCTCTCCGCACTCAATGACATGGTCCCTGCCACTGCCCTTCCATCATGCCTGAATCTGCACGTAAATCCGTGATTCCGTCATTCAATCTGTCACCGATTTCTGCATCAGTCACCAGCTTTTCAGACGGTTCTGTCAGTTTCTGTCAACTTCTTTCACATTCCACCAAAAGCTGTCATTCCGGTTGTCGATCCAGGATTCCCTGGATGGAAAAACGAATGGGCGAATCCTTTCGGCCGGTCAGCTGCTGGATGTATTTGGTGTCGCTGGTGAAGAACACGTGGTCTCCCTGACGTGCTCCGAGCGGATCAATGGCCAGCTGCGGAAACTCGTCAGGCTGATCACGAATATCCAGCGGCTGCAGCACGACCAGCTTCCAGCCTTTCATGGAGTCGTGTCGCACCGTGGCTGTTGCGTGTCCCAGAACCCGAGCCGTCTGCATGGCTGACGCTCCTGTTACCTTTGTGACTCAGATAATTCGCAGATCTTCCACCATCACACAGCGGCGCTGGCGGGTGAAGGTGAGCGGACTGGTGACGCCTTCTCCGGTTGGAGTGGCGATGCTGAAGGACAGATAACCTTCACCACCGAGCCCCAGTCCGGCCATGCAGGGTCCGTTCTTCACAAACAGAGTCGTGTTCATCACACGCCCCATCTTTGTAATCGTGTGCACATCACGGGAGTGAATAATGGCCGTGTGGCCGAAACCGTGTTCGTATTTTCGCGCGAGGGCGATGGCGTGATCGGTGCAGTTGGCACGAATAAAGGGCACGAACGGCATCATCTGCTCTTCAGTGACAAACGGGTTGTGTTCGTCGGTTTCACCGTAGAGGATCTGAGTTTCTGCGGGGATGCTGAGTCCGATCTGAGCAGCCAGCCAGGCGGCATCGCGGCCGATGAAGTCGCGATTAAGCACGTGATGGCCGCCGGCTTCCTTAGGAGGTCCGAAGGCTTTGGCGGTGAAGGCAGCAGTCTGAGCAGCATTCAGGCGGAAGCCGCCATGCCGGCCGACTTCGTGCATCAGCTGATCGAAAATCTCCTTCACAGCGAACACTTCCTTTTCGCCGATGCACAGGAGGTTGTTGTCGAAGGCGGCACCTGCCACGATGGACTTTGCAGCATTCTCGAGATCGGCCGTGGCATCCACCACCACAGGCGGATTCCCCGGGCCTGCCACGATCGCACGTTTGGGACTGCGAAGTGCAGCACGGGCGACCGCCGGACCACCGGTGACCACCAGCAGCTTCACACCGCGGTGATCGAAGACCTGCTGAGCCGATTCAATCGTTGGCGTGCCGATGATGGTGACAAGATTTTCCAGCCCAGTAGCCGCGTGAATGGCCTTGTTGAATCGTCGCACACCTTCGGCCGCAATCCGCGCTCCGCTGGGATGCGGGTTGCAGACAATCGTGTTGCCTGCAGCCACCATGTTCACGAAGTTGCCGGCCAGCGTCGGCAGGGAGTGGGTGACCGGAGTGATCGCGCCGATGACGCCGAACGGAGCGTATTCGGTAATCGTCAGGCCGT
>CAZLOQ010000153.1:0-6938 GCA_964561125.1 uncultured Chitinophaga sp.
GAGCTCCTTGGTTTGCCGACCTCAACCCCGGACGAACTTGCTGCCTGTGATGCCAACCAGTTGAACCAGCTGGCCACCAACCTCCAGCAACAGCTCAAAGCTCGCGGGTTCTGATGTGTCACTCGGTATGCTGGTCATCTCCGGAGACCAGCCCGGCATGTAAGGCACCGGCCGAAACGTCGATCGTGTCATCTCCGGCTGCGAGATCCGGAGCCTGTGGCCTGGATCACCCGGGATGCATCAGCGGCCGGTTGTTGCTGAAAAAGATTCAGGAAGCCATACATCTTCACTCAGCTTTCGGGGATCCAAAGTGCATGGCATCTCGCGCTGCATTCGCTTCGCCCATGAAATGTGCGAGCCCCGTTCGTGTGTGCCCGTGCGGTTCTTCAGTGTGAGCCCGCCCGTGTGAGCACTTGCGGGGCGGCTGCTGCACTTCCGGCTGGAATAGAGTGCCCCTTTGAGGCTGGAATCAACAAGTACATTCCCGAAAAGCGGCCTGCGCAGAAGCGTCGCTCCAAAAAAGTCCCATCTGAATCAGGCACCACACTGGTGATTGCGAATGACTTGATGATCGGCGGTTTCTGCCGATTCCCTGCTGCGTACCCGCCGACAAACACTGAATAATCGTCAGGAGCAGATTCGCCGTCAAATTCGACCTGATCGATTCAATTGGATCAAAGTTCAAAGTCGGAACCGGACGATACCGACGACAGCAGGTCGTGTTTTCGCACGATCCAGAAGTTCTGCCCCTTTGAAAAAGGTCCGGCTCGAATGATCCGTCCGAACCTGCGTCGATTTCTGGCCGCCGTGGTTTCTTTGCTGGCCGCCTCATCTGCCGCAAATGCTCAGTATTTTCAGGGCGGTCCGGGGCCTGTGGCGGCCGGGCCAGCGATGGCTCAGCAGCCCGCCTACTGTCCGCCGATGCTGGACCACTACATCGGTGGCAATCCGGATGCATGGGACGAATCGCGTCCGATCGAGCGATTTTTCACTGAGACGGCCCAGCAGAGCTGGCTGCGCTTCGAATTTCTTTACTGGGACTTCGGTGATCTGGGTGACCAGTTCATTGGTGCACCGGTCGGTGGCCTGATCAACGGTCCGCTCCCCAGTCAGGTTCAGGGCCGTGATATCACCGTGCCCTACTCTGATAATCTGAATGGCGGGGCGAACATCGGCGATTCGCTGATACCAACCACGAAGGGGCTTGACTTCAACAGCATTCCCGGCGTGCGTGGTACCTGGGGCCTGGCTCTGGAAGGAGCCGAGATGGAGATGAGTTTCTTCGGGTTCGAGGAGGAGACGGCAATCAGTGACTTTGGTCAGATTGCTGCTGCGAGACTGGCATACGAGCGTGGACGCACGAGTGGCAATCCGGCACTCAGTACGCTTCCGCAGATTGATCCAGTGCTGGGTGCGGCCTCAAGTCCGACTTCGACGTCCGTTGCCCTGCCGGGTACTCGTCCCTGGTCACCCAACTATTTCATTCCGCTGCTGACAGACGGCGCTGTTCAGGATGTGACCAACGCCAACGCGCTGGTCTTCAATGACACTCTGGTGCTGGGCGCCAGCAGCCAGATGTGGGGTGCAGAACTGTCATTTCTGACGAATCGCCGGATACCCGGTGGAGTGGGTCCGGCCTGGCAGTGGCTGGGTGGTGTGCGGTATATCAGCCTGGATGAGAGTTTCTGGATTCGTGGATCCTATGGGACGGTAGCCACGGCAACTGCGATCACGGCTTCGCAGAACACTTCGATCAGCTCCACCATGTCGAACAATATTTACGGTCCGGAATTTGGTGGCCGACTGTCACTCACCAGCAAATACATGACCCTCAGCCTGACTCCACGAGTGATGTTTGGTCTGAATGATTTCACGGGGGAAGTGACAGCGAATCCGCTGGGGACCGTGACAACGCGGACCGGTGAAGAAACGATTGAATTTGCCACGGCCACGCAGCTGAACCTGATGGCTGAGTTCAATGTAAGTCAGCACGTGTCGATTTATGGTGGTTATGATTTCATGGTGATCACCGGGATATCACGGCCAAACGATAACGTGTACTACAACAGTGTGCTGAATCCGGTGGGTGGCACGACGGACGTGGATATTCGTCAGAGCACGAATGTGGATGACTTCTTCTTTGCAAATGGTTTGAGCCTTGGGTTGAAAGTGCAGTACTGATTTCACTTCTCCGGGTTCGGTTTTTTCTCTGCAGCCGCAGACAGCAGAAGCAGGACCGGTGTGCCTTCCGGCGGAAGGCGCTCGGTCCAGCCTTCGTAAGTCTGGGCACCGTCGCTGGCTGAGCTTTGCTCGCGGACATCAAGCATGGCGTCGGGGAAGTTTGAAGTGCAGATGAGATGTCCGCCTTCCGCCTGGTAATACTCGCGGCCGGTTTCCTCATCGCGAAACATGGTGCTTCCGGCGAAGACAAATTCCGCGGTCATCGGCCGGGATTGTCCGTCGGCGTGAAACTGGCGGACGGCCTTTTGCCAGTCCGGATCGTTCCACTTCCCGAGCAGTTCATCGCGCTCAGCGTCGGTCATTGGTCCGAACCAGAGCACTTCGCTGTTGAAGCGGTCCCAGCGCAGATTTTTCCAGGGCAGCTGCAGGCCCGGCGGAGGCCCGCTGAGTTTTGCGGCCTGATAACGATGCGTGTTGTGGCGGACCCATTCCTGGAGTCGGCGCTGCTGGCGTTTGCCGGAACCACCCAGCCAGACAGCCTGAATCTCCACGACAGGCCCCGTGGGGGGACGGAATTCGGGTGAGAACACAGCGGGGCTGCCGGGTTCCAGTCCGATTGCCAGCAGTGCAGAGTGGATCACGAAGGCTTTGGCACGGATTCTGAGGATGGTTTCGTGTTCGCGATTTCCCTCGGGCACGAGCACCATTTCGAGAATGCAGTCGGGACAGGCCAGTTCAGTTCTGAGCAGGACCTGTTTTTTCTTCGGGTCCAGAAAGACAGTGCCTTCGGGATTGAGTGGAGTGGCGCCCTGGATTTCCCGCTGCAATGCCGGTGGGAGCGGGGGGAGTGGCTTGCGGGCGGCATCCCGCGGGTCTTCCGGCTGGGGTTTTGGAGTCTGCTGGCCAGGGGGTTGTTGTCCGGCTGCAGATGCCCTGCCGGGTTCGTCTGCCGGGAGGCGGGGAGGAGAAGAGAGCAGTGTCAGCAGCAGCCAACCGGCAATCCGGGTGCAGTCGTTTATTCGCCGGTTGTTTCTCGGATTCATCGCTCTGCCTTTCCGTGGATCAACTGCTGACTGCCGATTCGTGCTGCGGCGGATGATAACGAAACCATGCGGCGCATGCGCCTTCGGACGACACCATGGGGGCTCCCAGCGGAGCGTCGGGGTGGCAGCCACGGCCGAAATGCGGGCAGTCAGGGGGTTTGAGCAGCCCGGCGAGGACCTCTCCGGCGCGACAGGCAGCAGCGGATTCGAGAACCGGCATCATGAGGCTGTGAGGTTTCGCCGGGGCGAGCTCTTCACGTGTGCTCTGCGAAAAGTTTCGGCCAGCCAGTCGCGTTTCCGCGTCGTAAGCAGAAAACTGCGGACACAGCTGCAGTCCGCCCCCGGGAATTTCGCCAAACCCGCGCCAGTTGCGGTCGCACGGCACGTACACCTGCTGCACCAGACGCTGAGCAGCCGGATTGCCGCCTTCAGTGACGGCACGAGAATAACAGTTTTCGACGGACGAGGTCCCGGCTTCCAGCTGCCGCACACACGTCAGAATCGCCTGCAGCAGGTCCAGCGGTTCAAAACCTGCAATAGCCACCGGCAGTCGATAACGCTGAACAAACGCATGATAGTCACCGTAACCTGTGACCGTACAGACGTGGCCGGCTGCCAGAAAGGCCTGCACGCGGATGGATGCCTGCATCAGCCATTCCATTGCCGGGAGCACTCGCACGTGCGCCGATAACACGGAAAAATTGGTCAGCCCCAGTCGATGGGCTTCAAGCACTGCGAGTGCTGTGGCAGGTGCTGTTGTTTCAAAACCTACCGCCAGGAAGACTACCTGCAGCTGCAGATGTTCTCGAGCATACTCCACGGCATCCAGCGGCGAATAGACGGGAAGAACGCGTGCACCGAGAGCCTGGGCCTGCAGGAGCGATAAACGGGTTCCCGGGACACGCAGCATATCTCCGAAACCCGCCAGCACCCAGCCGGGCTGCAGTGCCGCCTCAACGGCCAGATCGAGAACAGCAGTGTCCGTCACACAGACTGGACAGCCGGGGCCGTGAATCAGTTCCACACAGTCTTCAAGGGCTTCATCAATGCCATATCTGAGCAGACTGTGTGTTTGTCCTCCGCAGACTTCCATGAGCACCCAGCGGCGCGTGGCGAGTTCGCGGATCTGCGCAATCAGCTGTCGAGCGGCCTGAGCATTCCGAAATTCATCCACGTATCGCATCAGTGGTCTCCGCGGGGATCAGAGGGACCCGGATCAGAGTGACCTGGATCAGAGGGAACAATCGGACTGTTCGCAGCCGCTGCGAATTCCTGGAGATTGCGAATGGTGAGTTCTGCCTGATCCGTACTGATGCGGCAGAGCGCCAGCCCGGCATGAACCACGACGTAGTCGCCGGGGACTGCATCGGGAACGCAGGCCATCTGACACTCCCGCCGCACTCCCTCAAACTCCACGATCGCACGGCCGAATACTTCATCCCGGACCGTCCATTCAATCACTTTTCCCGGCGCGCCAAGACACATGCCCATCGCCCCCCCTTCCACATTGTGTGTGCAGGATCCGCTCCAGTTGTCAGTATGATACGGATTTCTGGTGGAAGATGTGAGCGCAACGGGAACCTGCGCGATCGATCTCAGCGATCCTGCAGTTCAACCAGCGAGCGACCGTCATAGAGTCGGAGAATGGCTTCACCAAACAGAGGCGCGGCGTTGATCACCTGCACCGATCTCGCAACGAAAGCCGGTGACAGGCGGAATGGTGGAATGGTGTTTGTAATCACCAGCCGATGCAGACCAGCTCCTTCCAGCACCGATTCAGCATCTGCGGCAAACACGCCATGCACAACGGCAGCCCAGACATGAAGCGCCCCGTGACGTCGACAGACTTCAGCGGCCCGTGCGAGTGTTGTGCCGCGGCTGACGAGGTCATCCACAAGGATCACGGTGCGTCCCTCCACATCCCCCACCACCCGCTCACCACTCACCACACCAGCGCTCCGCCGCTTCTCCACAAACGCCGTTGAGATGACCTGACGAGTCTGTCTGGCCAGCAGTTCCCGGAAAGCCATCGCGCGACGAACCCCGCCAATATCCGGACTCACGACTGCCAGATCCATTTCCTGTGCCAGCGGTACAATGGATTCCATCAGCAACGGGCGGGCTTCCAGATGTTCAGCGGGGATGCGAAAGGCATTCTGAAAAGCCGAGACATTGTGCACATCCATGGTGAGCACATCTGTGGCGCCACTGGACTCGAGCAGACCCGCTACGTAGCGAGTGGTCACTGGATCGCGGGGCTTCGATCGCTGATCCTTTCTGGCGAAACACAGATACGGCATCACAGCCGTCACCCGCGCAGCCCCCGCATCCCGCACGGCCCCGAGAAAGAAGAGCAGTCTGCAGAGCTTATCGCACACGCTCTGGTGAGACTCGCCATAGAGCGACTGAATCACAAACACGTGTCGATTTCGCACGCTGCACAGCGGCCGTACCTTGAATTCACCGTCCTCGAATTGACGCTCTTCATGCGGCAGCAGCTCCGCATGCGCTGCTGCCGCCACCGCCTCGCCAAAGCCACGGCTGGTGTTCAGAGCAAAGATAGCCGGTCCCGCTGCAGTCATCACCCCGCCTCCTTACAACCCTCGAAAGCCACTGTGCAGCGCAGCCGCAAATGCCGTGCTAGAAAACCTGCAGAGTTACGCCCAGCCACGTCTCCGATCGCCATGGTCACAGGACAACGCCACGCGGCAGAGAAAACGCCGGGAGCAGCGAGGCACCGGGAGGATACAGGCGGCTGATCAAATCGATCTGCCGGCTGCCAGCCCGGTCATCTCAATATTCTGCTGCACACAACTGAAACAGACATCAATCGGCGTGACTTACTGCAGTGCCACCTGTAGACTTGAAATCGCGGGAGCATGTGTCGGCTGCACCAGGCCCCGCAACGACTGTCGTGACGACGCCGGCCTCGTCTTCACATGTATCGCCCTGTCGCTTTGCAGAGTCGCTGCCGAAATGGATCCGGCCCGGTTGCGTCATTAACAATTGTGGAAGAACGTCGGGTGAACAGGGGAGTGGCCGAAAGATGCCTCCACGGATCAGGAACATTCTGGCCGTCACCGCCGGTGTTATCACCGGCAGCCTCGTCAACATGGCGATTGTCAGCATCGGGACTGACCTGATTCCACCACCGGAATGGCTCGATCTGACGGACATGAAGGCAGTCCAGGAAAACAGTAAAAAGCTTGCCCCCGTGCACTTCATCGCCCCATGGCTGGCTCACGCCATGGGAACTCTGGTCGCAGCTTTCATCGCCGCGAAGCTGGCGGCAAGTCACCGCATGAAATTCGCTTTGGGCATGGGCGTCTGGTTTCTGGCGGGAGGGATCGTGATGGTGCTGCTGGTCGGCGGACCGATGTGGTTCACCGCTGCAGATTTGGGTGCCGCATACCTGCCGATGGCGTTTCTGGGGGGTGTGCTGGCAGGAGCGCTGAAGTCGCCGCCGGTGTGACGTCTCGCGGTGCATGGCACCTTGAGTGACGCGTCAGCAGCCGCGGACCTTGAGCTGCTGCTGGAGCTTGAGAATCAATTCGTTGATGACGTCCGCCCGAATCGGGTCGAGCCCCGTCGTCGGCTCATCGTAAAGAATCACCTTCATATTTCTTCGTGCCGCCTCTTCGATTGCCACCTTCATAAATCCCAGCATTTCGGGGGAAAGGAATTTCATATTTGATGGTAGCCCCATTCGCGGAT
>CAZLOQ010000153.1:6948-14741 GCA_964561125.1 uncultured Chitinophaga sp.
GCTGGAGGTCAGCGGCCTGCTGGTTCAACTGGCTGGCATCACAGGCAGCAGGTTCGTCCAGAGTTGAGCTCGGCAGACCATTGACTGCCTGCATCAGGGTGATTCGACCGGTCTGATCCCGGCGGTATTTCAGCCGTCACTTGAAGATCCGACGACAGGTCATCCGGCCACCACCTGTTCACTCCGCCGCCACTTCCTGTTCGAGCCCCCGGATCGTCCGAAACTGAGGACTGAGGACGATCGGCATCAGAGCGGCGCTGATGCGATAGTCGTTTTGTTCGAGGGACTGCAGGATGTCTTCCAGCAGCGGTTCATCGGAAAGCTGTACTGAGCGCCCCAGAGCATAACCCAGCAGTCTTCGACAGAATGTCTGCAGAAAATCGCGTCGACGGGTGTGGAGCAGATAATTGCGAAGCCCGTCAAGTCCGGCAACCGGGGTGCCATCCGGGAGTGTGGCTGCGGCATCGATGGGCTGATTCTGACTGTCACGTTGCCGGCGCCGGCCGATGGCGTCGAACTGCTCCAGCGAAAACCCGAACGGATCAATCCGGCTGTGGCATTTTGCACAGGCCGGGTCGCTGCTGTGCAGTTCAATCAGCTGCCGCTCGGTCATTCCGGCGGGCGTCTGTTCGGGAAGTACGGGAACGCCTTTGGGCGGCTTTGGCAGGCGGTCTCCCAGAAGGAATTCTGAGACCCAGTTTCCGCGAAGAATCGGGCTGGTACGAGACGCGCCGGACTGCTTCGCCAGCGTGGAAGCCATGGTGAGTATACCGCCGCGAGCCAGCGATCTGACGCCCTGCACCTTCCTCCATTCCGCCCCTTCGACTCCGGGGATCCCGTAGAATCCGGCGAGTCGTTCGTTGACGAACGTGTGATCGGCATCGAGCAGGCTGAGTACAGACCCGTCATGCTGCAGGAGATCTTCAAAAAAGCGGATGGTTTCTTCGTACATATCGCCGCGCAATTCCGCAAATTCCGGAAACGCCTGCTCGCTTTTTTCATCCAGCTGATCGAAGTCGCGCACATGCAGCCACTGGCAGCCGAATTCAACCGCCATGCGACGCATGCGAGGATCCTTGAGCATTCGCTGCAGCTGCCTGCGAAGTTCGTCATCACCTGTCAGCCGACCGTCAGCAGCCGCTTCCAGCAGTGGTTCATCCGGAATGGACGACCACAGAAAGAAACTCAGGCGACTGGCCAGTTCGTATGCGGAGACGGGTGCAGGGGCGTTGCCGGGGGCAGCGGATTCGATGCGGTAAAGAAACTGAGGGGAGGCGAGAACGCGGGCCAGCGTCATTCGGGTTGCGTCTTCGTGATTGAGTTCGGATTCCCGCAGCCGCTGATAGAAGTCCCGCAGCTGCTGCTGTTCGGCTTCAGTCAGTGGTCGTCTCCACGCGCGACCTGCCAGCTGCAGAATCGCCTGCAGATGCACCGGCTCAGCGTCCCGCAGCTGCTGGCGGAATTTTTCTGCCCCCGCCATAATGCCCTCCCGCATGGGAGTGAACGCGCTGGGGTCTGCGTCCTGTGTGGCGAACTGCCACAGCTGTTCATAGGCATCCACGAGGGCGAAGGCAGAGCGACTGACGCAGTGCAGATCGTTCCAGAGTCGGTCCAGTTCGCGCGTTTCGTGATCGTTCAGGATCAGCCGTCGCAACTGGTCATCTTCCCGATAATACAGGGTGAGCGTCACAACTTCATCGACCGGAACGATGCGTGTGTAGCACAGGGCAGCAGGGAACAAATCCCGGAAGCCGGCGAAATCCTCAAGCACTCGCTGCTGAGCGGGGCTGTCGGGCCGTGTGATCATCGGCACATCAAAGGCGGGCGGTGCTTCGCCGTCAGACCACCGCGTTTTGCCGGAGCCGGATTTGGCACTGGCCGCAGCCGCCCCGCTGAGACTTGACGGACGTTCCGTCAGCAGCTGCAGCTGGACACTGCCCTCACTGCTGCCCTCCGGATGCAGCGTGGCATCCGCCACCAGCTCGCAGCCGGTCACCAGTTCTGCCGGAACCCGAATCTGAAACACTGCCGGGGCCTGCAGACAAAGGTCCGAAGCTGCAGTGGCGGCGCCTGTGGGATGTGTTCCAAAGGCCGCCGGATCCGGGCCGGGCAGATTGGCCGGCGGCTGAGATGCCCCTGCAATCAGCCGGGGCAGGTCTTTCTGCAGTTCCACCAGCAGCGGACCGGTGAACTGCGTGAGCTGCATGAAAAGTTGAGCATCGGGAGTGTCGGCGGCCGGCGGGGCAGATCCATTGAGCAGCTGCTGAAGCTGATCGGCCAGCCGTGTTTTTTCGGCAGCATCGCCGGTGTCCAGCCATGCTGCCAGCAAAGACCCCTGCGGGATGATGCCGGACGGAGCGACCGTGGAATCAGACTCGCTGAAGAAATGCCAGATATCGGCATTGCCGTGGCTGTCTGCATGCGGGTTGCCAGCCAGAAGATCGGAGGAGACATCGGCAGCAAGGTCCCATGTGATGGCGGCCACGTCGGCCATGGCGGGCCGCGTGATCCGCAGATCAATCGCCGTGAGATCGCAGGAATGGTTTCCGTCGCGAGGCGAAATCACAAGGGCTGCCACATCACCCCTGCGAAGCCGCACCGAGTGGTAAGGTCCGAAGGGGGCATTCGCCGGACCATCGGCGATCCCCGACGCGAGGCGTCGTTGTGAATTGCCGCCGCGCACTTCCAGCATCCAGGCAACGCCGTTGCCACAGGCCATGTGTGCCCGCTGCACACGGCCCTCAAGACTGTATACACCGTCCGCAGGTGCCTTCCACCCGACAATCACGCGACGGTTGGGCGCCGGATGCACGGCGACACTGTGCGGAGCCAGATCTCCGGGCACGCGAACAGGTGTGTCTGAGGAATTCGCGAGGATGCTCAGGGCGTCCGCCGCGACCCAGCCCTTCACAAAATCGTGGTTTTCAATGCGTTCCAGCTTCTGCTGGAGATAGCCGTCGATCGTGACGGAACCTCCGGCGATGCCGAGATAGCGTAGCCAGGCAGTGAGCAGGGCAGGAGGTACGCGGTGCCGTGCGGCGATGGCCGGGATGTGAAGGGCGGCAGTCGCATCTTCTGGTGTTGCGGCAATCTCAGCGGCGGCTGCCAGACAGGCGGAAGCTGTTTGTCTGAGCTGCTGTCGGTGCTGCTCAAGCAGCCACACGGCCGCACGCACGTTTCGCAAAGGCAGATCCGGCCGGCCGGGGGCTGTGAAACGCGGGTTCTGGAAGAGTGCATAATCGCCGACGCTGCCGTCCCCGGCATCCCCGGCTGCCAGATACATCGTGACCATGCCCTGGTCGTCGGCGGGAGGCACTGCGAGTTTCAGTGCCGTGCGGGACTGGAGCGGATTCACGGGAACCTGCCATGCCGCCGGGCCGCCACGCTTACCGATATGTCCAATGGTGGAGAATTGCCAGAGCGACTGTTGCCAGCCGACGATGTATTGCACGAGCTGAGCGGAGTCGTCTGGTGTGGCTGACTTCCAGAGCTGCTGGAGAGGCTGCAGCAGACGCGATGAAGACGGTGTCTGCAGAGTCTGCCAGAGACGTTCCAGATACCGCTGACTGAGTCCGCTGGAGTGGGCAAGGTCGGCGAAGGAGAGCGTGCCGGCAGCGAGTGCTTCGCGATTTTTCAGCAGCGCCGTGAAGCAGCGTTCCAGCGGCAGACGACCGCCTCCGTTGGTCTCAAAGCGAATCCCCTGAAGATTCACCGCCGTCCCGCCACCACTTTCGGAAAACCGTGCGTAAAAGCTGCGAATGGCGGCCAGTTTCTCGTCTGTCCAGTCGCGCTGTGTAGTGGATGGCGAAAACTCGATGCGGTCCGGCAGCAGCATGGCGTGAGCAGAAATACGGCGGGCTGCGTCCAGATACTTCTGAATGAGTGCCGGTGACATCACGAGCGCGTTGCCGACGTTGGTGAACCCTTCGCCCGCCGCACTGTCCACAGGAAAATCCCGTGCAGGCTGCAGGTCGACCTGTGTGAGGTCTGCTGTCGACCAGTTGAATTCGGCATTGTTCAGTCGTCGCAGAACGACCGGACCGGGATCGCCGGCATTGGCGAACGCGTCGGCATCCAGCAGTGCACGCACCCAGGTGCGCAAAGCGGTCTTCTGAGCCGCTGTCGGCTGATGCTCAGCATCGGCCGGTGGCATTTCGCCGTCATCCAGAACTTCCACTACCCGCTGCCACGGGACGACGTCTTTGCGAATGTCAGCGACTGAACGGAAGCGTTCGAGGTCCAGATCCCCCTGCTGCTCTGCGGTGGAATGACAGCCCAGACAGTACTTCTGCAAAACTCCCTGCTGTGTTCGCTGAAACTGCTGCTCCAGCACTGCAAAGTCACTGGGTGACTGAGCAAACACGGAGGCACAAACAAACAGCCAGGCGGGCAGGGCCGCGAGGAGTTGTGAGGAGCCGGGCAGAGCGAGGGATAGCAGTGATGAAGAACGCATGAAATGATCTCCGGAAACCGCGGGGAAATCCTGCGGTTTCCGGAATTCTATCACCGTTGCGGAGGAGAGAACAGCTTGCGTTGCGGATCGATGATCCGGACCGGAAGCCGGTTGTACGGCTTCAGTCCCCGCTGAAATCTTTCACACCTCCACGTGCGCTCGGTTTGAAAACACAAATCCATCGCGGGCGGCATCGATCAGAATCGTGTCTCCGCTGACGAAGTTTCCAGCGAGCAGTTCATTTGCGAGTGCATTCTGAATCCTCTGCTGAATCACTCGCTTGAGCGGCCTGGCGCCGTAGGCGGGGTCGTAGCCTTCCGCGGCCAGCAGTTGTCGAGCGGATTCGGTGACTTCGAGGCGATAGCCGTTTTTCTGCAGCTGTGCATCGAGGCGTTTCAGCTGCAGGTCCACAATCTCCCGGATCTCTTCCCGCCCCAGCGGATGAAACACAATCACTTCGTCCACCCGGTTAAGGAATTCCGGGAGGAAGTGCTTTTGCAGTGCATCCAGCACTCGATTGCGAATGGCCTGTTCATCCGCCTTGCCGGAAAGTTCCTGGATCGCCTGGCTGCCGATATTGGAGGTCATCACGACGATGGTGTTGGTGAAGTCGACGGTGCGCCCCCGGCTGTCGGTCAGACGTCCGTCATCCAGCAGCTGCAGCAGGATGTTGAACACGTCACGGTGTGCTTTTTCAACTTCGTCGAGCAGGATCACGCAGTAGGGGTTGCGACGGACGGCCTCGGTCAAACGGCCACCTTCTTCGTAGCCGACATATCCCGGAGGAGCCCCGATGAGGCGTGCGACGCTGTGCCGTTCCATGAACTCGCTCATGTCAATCCGCACCATGCTGCGCTCGTCGTCGAAGAGAAATCCCGCGAGAGCTTTGCAGAGTTCGGTCTTGCCGACACCGGTGGGACCCAGGAACATGAACGAACCGATCGGGCGATTGGGGTCCTGGAGTCCTGAACGCGACCGTCTCACAGCATTGGAAACCGCTTCCACAGCTTCATGCTGATTGATCATGCGGCGATGAATTTCCTGTTCCATATTCAGGAGCTTTTCGCGTTCACCCTGCATCATGCGGGCCACCGGCACTCCGGTCCAGAGACTCACCACGCGGGCAATGTCCTCTTCAGTGACCTCTTCCCGGAGGAGTCGGCTTTCGGCGTTGTCCCGCACTTCTGCAGACCGGGCTTCCATGACCTGCAGCTGTTGTTCAGCCTGCCGCAGCTCCTGTTCGGTGCGTTGAGCTTCGACAAAGTCTTCGTTTCTGAGCGTCTGCTGGGCGCGAGAGAAGGCCTGCTGGAAGGACGTCCGCAGTCGTTCGATGTTTTCCTTGAGCGGCTTGATGCCGGAAAGCGCGGACTTCTCGGCTTCCCAGCGGGCCTTGAGCTGACTGGTGGTCTCTTCCCGCTCGGCAATCTGACGCCGCAGCTCCTCCAGACGCTCACGACTTTCCTGACTGGATTCCTTCTCCAGTGCTGCCGCTTCAATCTGCATCCGTGTCAGCTGTCGAGTGGCCTCGTCGATCTCGACAGGCATGGAGTCAATCTCCATTCGCAGCCGACTCGCCGCCTCATCAACAAGGTCAATCGCCTTGTCAGGGAGGAAGCGATCGTTGATGTAGCGGTCCGAGAGTGTCGCGGCGGCGATGAGCGATTCGTCGAGGATTCGCACTCCATGGTGACTTTCATAGCGGTCCTTCAGCCCCCGCAGAATGGAGATCGTGTCCTCAACGTTGGGTTCCTGCACCATCACCGGCTGGAAACGCCGTTCAAGCGCCGGGTCCTTTTCAATGTGCTTGCGGTATTCGTCCAGCGTGGTGGCACCAACACAGTGCAGCTCGCCGCGTGCGAGTGCCGGCTTGAGCAGATTGGA
The DNA here is from genome assembly GCA_964561125.1 of uncultured Chitinophaga sp. Taxonomy (GTDB): domain Bacteria; phylum Planctomycetota; class Planctomycetia; order Planctomycetales; family Planctomycetaceae; genus SXXK01. Next base: position 13,283 of record CAZLOQ010000153.1, read on the forward strand.
GGCGTCCATGGCGCCCTCACCTGCCCCCGCGCCGACCACCGTATGCAGCTCGTCAATGAACAGAATGATCTGCCCGTTGGAACCCTGAACCTCCCGGAGCACCGCCTTCAAACGATCCTCAAACTCCCCGCGGTACTTTGCGCCCGCCACCAGCGCACCCATGTCCAGAGCAAACACTCGCTTGTTCTTCAGGTTCTGCGGAACGTCACCCAGCACGATTCGCTGTGCCAGACCCTCCACAATCGCCGTCTTGCCAACACCCGGCTCACCAATCAGCACCGGGTTGTTCTTGCGACGCCGTGAAAGCACCTGAATCACACGCCGAATCTCCGTGTCCCGGCCAATCACCGGATCGATCTTTCCTTCCCGTGCCAGCTGAACAAGGTCCTTGCCATACTTCTCAAGGGCCTGAAATTTGTCTTCCGGATTCTGATCCTGCACGGTCTGTCCTCCCCGTAGTGATTTGATCGCCTCAAGCAAATCCTTCTCTTCCACACCGTTTAATGACAACAGACGCTTCGCCTGGTCCTCCACCTGCGCCAGGCCCACCAGCAGATGCTCCGTTGACGTGTACTCGTCCCCCAGCGAATCCGCCAGTTTCTTCGCTGCATTCAAAACCTTCATCGCCTCCGGACTCGCACCCACCGGCTCGCCCGTGCCCGAAGACTGCGGTAAACGGCCGATTTCACCGTCCACCATCTGCTGCAGTCGCGGTATCGCAACCCCAAGCTTCTGCAGGAGCGGCTTCATCAGACCGTCGGGTTCTTCCAGCAGAGATTTCAGCAGATGCAATGGCCGCAGAAACCGCTGCTGCTTCTGCTCCACCAGTTCCTGCGCTCGCTGAATTGCCTCCCCCGCCTTTATTGTGAGTTTTCGTGGATCAAATGCCATGGTTGACCTCCCCCCAGTTGAACGAAACCACTGTCACTGACGTAAATCTCTGCACGCTGGAATTCATCATGCGAATCGCGTTCCAATTTGACGCGATCAGACAAATGCCAGTGTTTTTGAGCCTGCCTGAGGCTGGATGCTCCAGGCATCATGCCAAAACGGCAGCTGGTCCAATTTCGGGCTATCGGACAGGAAATGCCAATTTGGCAGCCGGTGGTAACGAAACAACACGGCCCGAGGCTCTCCCCCCACCCCGCTCACGCCCATCCCGCCCGGGCTCACCCCCCCACGAATGACGACCACGGTGCATGGCACCAAAAATTTTTCGGTGCATGGCACCGGAACTCTGAACGTGTTTTTCAGGCAGGCTTTACGACGACACCGGAAGCTCAGGTGCCATGCACCTGAAGAGCAGAATCACCGGCCCGGCGCGCGACCACTGCCACCTGCTTTCGGCTCCAAATCGAAGCGCTACGGCGCGAGCCGTTCCGCTAAAGTTTGGTTGCCTTGGCCCACCACCCAATGACCAATAACAAATGCGATTTCGGCCTGTAAGGCCAGCTCCATC
>CAZLOQ010000154.1:0-14495 GCA_964561125.1 uncultured Chitinophaga sp.
ATTCGGCGGCCGCACGGCAGGGCGGAAGAATTGGTGCGACCGGCGCAACTGCTTGCGTCGTTGTGTTCGCTTGCACCAACTCAACCGCTGCAATCGTCCCGAGGGTCTGTCCCTCAAGGCTCCGGCGACCATGCGGCGGGGCGGTAGAATTGGTGCGACCGGCGCAACTGCTTGAGTCGTTGTCTTCGCTTGAACCGACTCAACCGCTGCAATCGTCCCGAGGGACTGTCCCTCAAAGCTCCGGCGACCGTACGGCGGGGCGGCAGAATTGGTGCGACCGGCGCAACTGCTTGCGTCGTTGTTTTCACTTGAACCAACTCAACCGCTGCAATCGTTCCGAGGGTCTGTCCCTCAAGGCTCCGGCGACCGAACGGCGGGGCGGCAGAATTGGTGCGACCGGCGTAACTGCTTGCGTCGTTGTTTTCGCTTGAACCAACTCAACCGCCGCAATCATCCCGAGGGACTGTCCCTCAACGCTTCGGCGACCGGACGGCGGGGCGGAAGAATTGGTGCGGGCGGTGCCACTGCTCGCGTCGTTGTTTTCGCTTGAACCGACTCAACCGCTGCAATCATCCCGAGGGACTGTCCCTCAAGGCTTCGGCGACCGGACGGCGGGGCGGAAGAATGGGTGCGGGCGGTGCCACTGCTCGCGTCGTTGTTTTCGCTTGAACCGGTCCAACCGCTGCAATCGTTCCGAGGGTCTGTCCCTCAACGCTCCGGCGACCCTGCTCCGAGGTGTCTTCAGATCGATTACGCCGTCAGCAACCTGCGTCACGGCAGCACCACTGGAATCGACAAATTCCCAAACTGCATCCCCGCTGCTGGAGAATTGCGCTCAGTTCTGACTGGAACTGACAGCATGCTTTCTGCATCCGCAGAGAGAGAGAGAGAGAGAGAGAGAGAGAGAGAGCTGACTCTTTCAAAAAAAACTCGCAGACAGCCCGCGCTGTTCCCTCCGAAAACACCGCGGCCATTTTGTCCTTGCAAACCCCGCGGCTCACTCAGATCCGCCCCCATCCTCAGTGATCGGTACCTCGCAAAAGGTGAGCGCCGCAAGGCCGTTTTGTCCATAGAGCAGATGATCGGGGTTCCAGCTGGCGCTGTCGAGGTAGGTGATGGTGCGGGATTTCGACGGAGCTTTCAGCTGCAGTGTGAGTCGTTTGCCGGCGGCGGAACCGGCGAGCACCTGCTGTTGTTCGCCGTCGAGGTGAAACTGATTCACAAGGCTGTCGTCCCACATCACAGGCTGATCGAACTCCAGCACCAGCGTGCTGCGCTCTGCGGAACTGAAGAAAGCCCGCTGCAGGCTGGGCGAATTGAAGTCCCCGGCCGGGTGCTGATAGATATGGTGCTGAATCATGGGGTGCAGAAGCCGTGCGAATTCAGCATAGCCTGCCGCCGGAAAATGGCAGCCACCAGGCGGTTTCACTCCCACCGTCGCCAGCACGCTGAGGGATGAGAACAGTCGCGGCAAAGTCCGCTGGACTTCACGCAGCCTGTTGTCGGATCCATCGATACCCATGGCACAGGACTTCGGCCAGATCTGGAAGGCATAGAAGTGCTGCACATTGGGATAGTCCTGTTTCCAGCTGGCGGCGAGCTGCTGAAAGTAGCGGCGGTAGGTTTCATAGCCGAAGCCACCGGTGGGGCCATCAGCGCCCTGGTCATTTTCTCCCTGGTGCCAGATGACCGCACGAATGCCGTGCGTGAGCCGGGCTTCGCGGACGCGCCAGAGCAGTCGACCATAGATGGTGCTCACGTCAGTGTGATCATCCGGATTCCGCTGGTGCTGATCGATGCGCGTTCCGCCAACAGCGCCGTTGAGAATGCAGACGGGGATGCGTTCGCTTTCGACAAGGCGACGTCCGAGCTCCATGCCCCAGTAGCCGATTTCTGAGCGACCGCCGGGACTGCGGGCTTCAGCCGGTGCCCAGAGTCGCAGTCGGGCGCCATCCGGATCGCCCGCCGTGGCTCCGAATGTCCGCACCCAGTCATTCGCCCTCAGCGGGTTCTCTCGGCCGAAATCTGTCGCCACCGCATTGGACTGGCCAATGATCAGCAGGGCGTCGCCGCAGAGGATGTTCCCGGCACGGTGCAGGACGGTTTCCGTGCTGCCCGTTCGGGATCCGAATTCCGTTCGATACTTCACCAGACCAGGTTTCAGCTTCACCGTGAGTCGGTATCTGCCATCAGCGGCCAGTGCTGCCGTTTCCGTCGCGAAAAGCTGATCGTCAGCGAAGACCTTTACAAACACTGCGTCCGCAGCCTTCCGCAGTGTGCCGGCATAGCGCAGGGTGCCGAAAGAGCCAGCGGCAGCCACACTGTCGCGGGCGATGAAGCCGTCGCGGGCGATGAACTGGTTGTCCTCCGGCTGCTCGTCCCCGGCCTCCGGTCGTTCGATCCACGGATCCTCTGACAACGGTGGTTCCTGAACAGTGATAGTCACAGATCGGGTGACGGGGGCACCGCCGTTATCCAGAGTTGCGGTCACCCGCAGCGCACCGCTCCCAAGGCTGCGATTGAGCACCAGTCGATCCGGGCCGGTTGTTGTGATGGCGGCCACATCATCGATTGCCCAGCGGATGCTGAGCTGACCGGCATCTTTCGCCTGCATGGCTGCGAGATTGGAGACGCGGGGGACGACTTCAATGGGATGCCGTCCGTCCCACGTGGCCGGGGCGACCAGTGTGAATTCAGGTTCCGGGATATCGTCGACCAGAGTAATGCTGATCTCCTGTGACTTGACATGGTCGGGATAAATGGCTTTGACGGTGAGCTTTGCCTCGAGAGAACTCATGCCGCTCCGGGTTGCTGACACCGAATCAGCCGGCTGTTCAGCCGCGAGGGTGGCGACGCGTCCGGCATGAAATTCATACGTCAGCCGATCGGTGGCAACGATCGATTCATGGCCGTCACGTGCCAGCAACCAAATGATTTTCTGAGCACCACCGGCCTGGATCCGGACTGTCGCAGTCTGATTTTCTGATACGGTCAGTGCGGCAGGAGCGACAGAGAATTCGCTGCCGGGCTGCACCAGCATCCCGGAAAGCAGTTGTGCAGGCTTTTGATTTTCGTACTGCAAATGAATCCATTCGGGAGACCGCACCACGCTGGAGATGCGAACTTCGTCGAGGTCACCGCTGAAGTCGTAGTTGTTGTACCAGCCGCCAAGATAAAGTCGGGCGGGCGATTTAATATTGAGCGGGCCGCCGCTCCGGAGACTGCTGCCGTCCAGTCTTCCGTTCACATACAACCTGGCTTCGCCCTGCCGATACGTGTGCACCACATGCGTCCATTCGCCGCGGGAAATTCGGCTGTCGCTGGAGACATTGCCGTCAGAGAAATAGCAGTCCATGCGAATATGGGGCGGGCTGCGGAACTGCATCACCACTTTTCCCTGGCCTGCTTCGTTACCCCAGCCGATCAGAGTGGAATTGACTTTGTCGGTGCGGAACCAGAGTTCAGTGCTGTGTTCTTCAGCACCGATAGGCAGTGCGGCAATCGCTTCTCCGCCGCTGATGCCCTTGTTGTCACCGATGTGCCGGGCAAGGCCAATAATGCCAGGAATGCTCGTAGTTCCGGTATCCTGCGGAGTCGTGTGCCCGACTTCATCAGTGATCGGGTCCGACAGATGCCAGACACTCCGGTAGTGGTTGGACTCATTGAATACGGCCTCGCCGCTGGACACGCTGACAGCCTCAGGATTACCCCAGTGAAGCCGCAATTCCTGTCTGGAGTTCCCCTCGATCACCGGGACGCGAACCCAGACACTGGCTGTTCCCGCGACTGCGTCCCAGTGTTCGATCTGGAAGGCGAGCGGTTCGCCGGCGGGTGTCGTAAACCGAAGATCCTCCCCCTGTGGCAGCAGCTGAGAGAAGTCAAGAAAATCCCGGTGAATTCGTACCAGAACGGGGAAATTTTTAAGCTGTGTATCGGCTGGCAGACTGGCACCTTCAGGGGTGGTGAGCAGCCAGAGGGAACCGGAGTGTTTCCAGTTCTGCAGGGCAACCGGGTTGCTCCCGGGCCGTTGAGCGACGTCTGTTTTCCAGAGCGTTTTGAGCAGTGCGAACATCTGCGGGTCATGCTTTTCCAGCTGTTCGCGGGTGAAGGGAAAGAAGTCGTTGGTGGAAAAGAAAGCCTCGCTGCATTCGGCAAAGTATTCCATCGGATTGGTGAGCGCATAGGCGCGGACGACAGCCGAGCGACCATCGCCAAATCGCTGCTCGACCTGGTCATACAACCCCTTTTCGCGTGCGTGATCAAAGGCGGCTTTGAGCGGCTGGTTGCCAAAGCCGTCCGGGAGTACGCGATCGTGGTAAGCGTGAGCCAGTTCGTGCAGCGTGAAGTTGGGCATCCGCCGGGTTTCGCGTTCGAAAATGCCCACATTGCTGAATTCGACGCCTTTGGCCATCGCCGGATCGCGACCGTTGTCCCGAAGCCATCCGGCACCCGGGTGATACTCAGCGCGCGGCTGTACTCCCGGATAGTCCGGTGAGAACCAGATCGGAACTTTGCGCAGTTCTGCGACGGCAGGTGCAGGCACCACACGGATGATCTCCTGCAGCTGGATGGTGAACAGTTCGAGTGCTTTTTCGGTGGCTTCAGGCTGTTTCTGCAGCAGACTGTCGCGGACATGCACCGTCCAGCCTTCGATGGTCCGAGTCTGCCATTGGGGCTCGGTGGCGGTGCCGGTGCCGGTGCCGGTGGCGGTGGCGGGCGAAAGCAGGCAGCTGAGGAGGGCTGGCAGAAGCGGCAGCAAGGCTGCCATACGGAACATCATCGTGTCGTTCCCGGAAATCGGAGAATGTGAAAGCGTGCGACGGATGTTACTGCCGCGAAGCCCGGTTTCACAAGCGGCCCGTGATTGGCGGCCAGGAAAGGCATTGGCACGCCACATTGCATCTGCCGATGCCGATTCCAGTCAGCTTCCGGGCCTCTTCACGCTGTCTTCAGGTTTGCCGGCTACAATGACCGGGATTCAAAGTTCCTGTAATCTTAAGAACTCAGCACGATTGACTGACGGTTATGCATGTGGCGATTGTAGGTGGTGGTCCGGGCGGACTGATGACTGCGTATCTGCTCCGCAGGCAGGCCGGTCGTCCGTTTCAGCTGACGCTGTTTGAAAGCACGGATCGGCTGGGTGGCAAGGTCTTAACGCCGCGGTTTTCAACGCGGCCGGTGTCATACGAAGCAGGCGCAGCAGAGTTCTATGATTATTCCCAAATCGACTCCGATCCCCTCAAAGAACTGGTGGCCGAACTGGGTCTGTCGATCGCTCCGATGGGCGGCAATTGTGTGTTTCTGTCGGGGCGGCGGTATTCCACGACAGACGACGTCGCTGAGGGGCTGGGAGCAGCCGCTGAATGTGGCTGGCTGGAATTTCACGAACGCGCTCAGGGCCGCATCAGTCCCCGTGAATTCTACGAAAGCGACAACTCAGAATTCACTCAGACGTCGCACTTATCCACTGCACTGCCCGGCTCTGAGCGGTTTCTGAAAGAGCGTCAGCAGCTGCGATCACAGCCCCTGCAAACCTTCCTTGAAACGCTCATTCACAGTGATCTGGCGGCGGAATGGGAGCAGACCAGTGTTGAATACGGGCTGCAGAACTACCTCATGAACGATCCGCGGTACATGCGACTGTACAGCATCGCGGGCGGTAACGAGCAGCTGACTGAGCAGCTGGCGGCACGCACTGAAATGACCGTGCACCTCGGACACCGCGTGCGATCCGTGGAACGCTCATCACAGGGACTTCTCCGCCTGCAGACGGAATCCGCCTGCGGGATCAGCGAACAGAATTTTGATGTGGTTGTGTTCTGTCTGCCGATACTCGCCCTGACTGCAGTCGACTTCCGCGGTGAAACACTGGCTCTCGCCATAACAAGGCATCTCAGACAGCACGATCACCCGGCGCATTACCTGCGAGTGACACTGCTGTTTCAGCGGCCGTTCTGGAAGTCATGGCTGGTGGATTCGTGGTGCATGCTGGATGCGTGGGGCGGTTGCTGTCTGTACGACGAGACCGCGCGGCAGCCGGGTGAAGACTGTGGAATTCTTGGATGGCTGTTCGGTGGCGCTGCCGCAGTGGAACTGGATTCCATGACAGATGAACAGCTGATTGAAACGGCCATCCGCACGCTGCCGCAGGATCACGACCTCGCACGATCGCTGCTGATTGAAGGACGAGTGCATCGGTGGATCGCAGCTGTCAGTGCGCTGCCCGGCGGCGAGCGTCCCACGCGACTGGATCTGCGGCATCAGCCTGAACCGGTGAACCATCCGGGACTGTTCGTGGTGGGCGATTATCTGTTTGATTCCACCCTGAACGGAGTACTTGATTCGGCCACCTGCGTGGCTGAATGGGTGGCTGCGGAAATGGAGCAGCAATCAATGCTGCCTGTGCCAGTTGAATAACTTCAGAAACTTTTTCAGACACTGGAATGCATCGTGCAGACATCCACAACCCCGGAAATATTGTCCGGGGCAGTCGTCCGTCATGTTTTACTCGCAAAGCAGATCCCACAGCAGCTGGAGTTGATTTCAACCGGCCTGCCGGGGCTGGAACGCCATCTCCAGGCCGGCATCGGTTCCTCCGAGCAGGTGCAGGAAGCCCTGCTGCAGCAAAACGCAGGGGGCGGCAGTGGCGGAGTGGCCCTGCAGCTGCTGACGCTGGCTGAAACAGCCGACAACGCCGGAAATGCGTTCGATCTGCAGATGCTGGACGCGCTTCGATTCTGGGTACACGGTGATGCCGCTTCGGCCGGTCCGGCACCGCTTCTGATCCAGTTGCAGGGAGTGCTGATCTGTGCCGGGCCGCAGCGTATCGCGCTGGCAGGAACAGCAGAGCGGATGACAGCTGTCACGGGAGCGACTCTGGAGTTTGTCTGGCTGCAAATGGAAGTGAGTCGTCTTGAGCAGCAGATTGACGAACGCTGGCCCGAGCTGGATGAAGACACGCCGGCGGCATTTGAGTTGTCAGCTGCGATGCTGGAACGACGCGAACGTCTGCAGCGGCGATTCCAGCAGATGATTGCCGCAAAGGCACTCCTCGCACGACTGGCACCACGCATCCACTGCCCCGTGATCTATCCGCCGACGCTGGCCAGCCAGGCCGCAGAACGTCTCCGTGAAAAATCACGGCTGAGTGAGCGACTGGAACATCTGTCTGAGCAGCTGGAAGTTTTCCAGCAGGTCTACGAACTCTGCAGCCAGCGGCTCAGCGACTTCATCAGCAGCCGCAAAAGTCATATGCTGGAGTGGATCATTGTGGTGCTCCTGACCTTTGAGCTGCTGCTGCTCGCCCTGGATCTGCTGAGCAGACTCACAACCACCGCGTGAAAGGGAATCCGACCATGACATCCGCCAACACTCGGTACTGGTCGATTGATCTGATGCGAGGCTATGCAGTCGCCGTCATGGTCATCGTGCATTTTCTTGAGAACCTCGCAGGAACCCGGGAATGGAGTCCGGACGGATTCGGCGCGCCCATCTTTATATTTCTGTCGGGGGTGAGCTACCGCTTGTGGCTCGACGGACGACTGAAACGCGGCGTCCCGTCCGGACAGATTTCGCGGGAGACGATTCGCCGGGGATTGTTTCTGATGGCACTGGGATTCGTCTTCAACGGTCTGGTCTGGCTGCCTGAAGATTTCTTCACATGGGACGTACTCACGTTTCTTGGCTGCAGCATGTGTCTGCTGAACGTCGCGCGAATGATGCCGGAACCCCCGGTGCTGATGACGATTGTCCTGTCCGTCCTGCTGAGTCCGCTGATGCAGCAGATCGCCGATTACCCGGCGTACTGGGTCAATGGATATTTTGAGACTGAACAGACGTTGTCCGAACTCCTCATCGGATTTCTGGTGACGGGCTACTTTCCTGTGTTCCCGTGGATCGCTCTGCCTCTGACAGGTTTCCTGGCAGCACCGGTACTGCTGGACAGGAACCAACCCCGGCACCGGCTGCGCGGGACTGTGCAGTGGTCCGCAGCCGCCGCCAGTCTGCTCGTGCTGATGGTGACAGTGCTCCGCACAAACTGGCCCGAAAGTAACCAATGGCTGCCGGCATGGACCATGTTTCCGGCATCTTTCACTTACATGGCCGGCGTACTGGGCATGGTGATCCTGCTGTTGAGTGTTCTGCATAGCTGGCTGGACGGGCGACCGGTCTCCCGCATCCCTTCGCTGCTGCTCCACGCGCAGCGGTTCAGCAGATATTCACTGACGATCTATCTGCTGCATCAAATTGTGCATCTCTGGCCACTCTGGATTTACGGCTACTGTACCACGGGTGACCCGACGAGCTACTGGGGCGTCATCTTCCCGTGGTGGCCCGCATTTCTGCTCGCACTGCTGTTCCTGATCATCTGTGATCGAGTGCTGGAGGTGGTGGAACGTCGCCGTATCCCCACAATGGAAAACCTGATGCGCTGGCTGACCGAGTAGTCAGCGTAGTCAGCGGAGTCAGCGGAGCGTGCACTGCGGGAATACAAGTCCAGTGCTACATGGGTTGCCCGGGTGGTTTCTGCTGCAGCAGAGCCTCTGCAAAGCTCCAGCCAATCTGCCCAAGAATCTTTGCAGATCCCAGATAGTGGAACTCGAGATTGGAAACACCGATGTCAAGGATTTTCCGTTCCCGTTCTGCCAGCTGTTCGGCGCGAAGCTTTTGGTAGAGGGCCTGTTCTTCCGCCGCTTTCAGCTGCTGCTCCTTCGCCTGTTTTCCTGCAAGTTGCCTGACGGTTGCCTCGTGGCTGCGAGCGGCCGTCAGTTCCTGATCCCAGTACAGCTCGGTCCGCACAGCAGTCACTGTACCGCGAAATTCAGGACGCGCTGCAGGAGCGGCCATGGCGTCCCGAAAGTTCTGATGTATGCCCCGGTATCGCTGCTGATCCGGGCCATATTCTGCCACCGGTCCGCCTACGCCAAGCACGCCGATGACGAATGGCAGCTGAGGCGTATTGAGGTCCCGGCGAACATCCTGAATCAGCGTCGTCAGCAGGTCGCTGTAGACATCGTAACCACCGGGTTTGTCCCGATCCGGATAGGTACCGCCATCAACCATGTCGTTCCAGCCCTGGAACCAGACGAATCCGGCAAGCTGATAGCCGGCGGAGGCATCATACTCCGGAATGATTCGCGGCAGATCGCCGAGCACATGCCGGACATGTTCGATCATCTGTCGATAGGCCACACCGGTCGCAGCATTCTTTTCCTGTTGAGCAGCTTCGACGCTTTTGTTCTGTTTTCGCAGGCCATCCAGCTGCCGCTGGTTGAAAACGTAAGGGCCGGCCGAGGGTGGTCGAAAGTCGGTGTTCAGACTGCGGCCTCCCCAGGCTGTTTTAATGATCAGAATGGGGCCGGGCAGAGCCTTCTGCATCCGCAGTCCGAAGGTGAATTCGGGTCCGATCTTCGGGCCATTGGCTGCCGCACCAAATCCGGCCGTGAGTTTTCCGGTTTGTTCCTCGTCGGCACTCCCGATCGACGTGATCCAGACTCGTTCACAGACCACCGGCTTGCCATCGGCATCCTGCATTTCCGCGAGCAGCGGGATGGTCGCGGGATCCATGCCAAGATGAGCAAACGTGGAGACTTTGGCATGCCCCTGCATATTGGACTGCCCGGCCAGAATGTAGATCCGGAGCGGTTCGGCGGCGATCGCTGATGTCAGGTCGAGCAGACAGGCACAGAGCAGAACAACGGAGATTCTCATGCAATCAGTTTCCTGTTTCGGGCGTCACGGGTGGTGCGGACTTCACGGGGCGGCTGTGGCCAGCGTCGAGAGTATTCTGCAGAATTTGTTTCAGTTCGGCAGCAAGAGCGGGGTGCCGGGCAACGAGATTGGTGGTTTCGCGCGGATCCTGTTCAAGGTCATAAAGCTGAGCACTGGCCGTGTCATCCTCGGCAGCACGCAAATTTCGCAGCAGCTCACTGTCGTAGCTGTTCCCGCCTGATCCGGCATGATCCAGATACTTCCAGCGGCCGCGACGAATGGACAGCGTCTGTCGACCGCGGAAGGCCTGCGTCACCAGCCACGGGCGCAGCGATATCGTCGTCTGACCTTTCAGTGCCGGAAGCAGGCTGAAACTGTCCTCGGCGGAGTCCGCTGGAAGTTCAGCTGCGAGGATGTCTGCGATTGTGGCCATCAGATCAGTCAGGCACACCGGCTGAGTGCAGCAAGTTCCGGGATCGATGGCTGCCGGCCAGTGGAGCAGGAGTGGCACGCGATGCCCGCCCTCCCAGTTGTCGCGCTTCAGCCCTCGCCAGGGCCTCGCACCGTCATGATCAAATTCGCGTCGCATGTTCACGGCTGTGCTGGTCTCAGGGCCATTGTCGCTGGTGAAGATCACCAGCGTGTTGTCCAGCACCCCCTGCTGCCGAAGAAGTTCGGTCAGCTGTCCCACGATGTCATCGAGTTCCATCAGAAAGTCGCCATGGGGGCCACACTGTGACTGTCCCTGAAATCGACTGCTGGGGAAGGACGGGAGATGCACAGCCTGAGTGGCGTGGTACAGGAAGAATGGCTGATCGGGGTGATTCCGCAAATGCTCCTGCAACAGACTTTTGCTCTGCCGAAGAAAGACCTGATCGATGGATTCCATCGGAAAATCGGGGGCAATCAATCCGGCACGGCAGTCATGCGACCAGAGATGCGTGGGCAGTGTGGTCTTGTCAAGCGGTGCCGTGGGAGGGACAGGAATGCGATTGCCGTCAAGAAAGGCATACAGCCAGTCAGTTGTTGGACAGCAGGCCGTGCCGAAGAAGCGGTCAAAACCATGTTCCAGCGGCCCGCCTTCGAACGGACGGGAAAAATCGATGCGGGACACCGCTTCAGGTCGCCCGTCGTGCAGTGGCTGACCGTCTGCGTCGCGAAAGGTGAGCCCCAGATGCCATTTGCCAACAGCCCACGTGGCGTACCCGTGCTGCTGCAGCAGTTCGGGGAGCGTCAGTCGCCCGGGGGCAATCAGTGACGGGCCGCCGGCACCAGTGAAAACGATGCCGCCACGCGGGATACGAAAAGGCATCTGCCCTGTGAGCAGCCCGTAGCGGGACGGCGTGCAGACCGTTGCCGGACTGTGGGCGTCGGTGAACTGCAGACCCGCGCTGGCCAGCCGGTCAATGTGGGGCGTCCGGACGCGGGCTTCTGAGTTGTAGCAGGAAGCATCGCCATAACCGAAATCGTCTGCCAGAATCAGAACAATATTGGGTCGGGAATGTGCGGATGAGCTGGCAGCAGACGCGGGTTCCCGGGCGGTGGCAGCGACGGGTGACAGAACAAGGAACACAGCCATCAGGCCGCGCAGAATCTGCCCGCGGCAGAACCCGCGGACGCTTTGAGCCGCAGATGGCTGCAGACACGGCGCAGTGATTAAGGACGTGTGGCGGAGCAGGAGAAGACCTTTTGGCTGAAAATGACCAGGGATTTCACGCGGGGCTGACGGCGAAGTCAGCGGGACTGATTGCGGGGATCCATCGGTGAAAGAACCAGTCCATGAACGGGGTCAGGCACTGCCAGACGGATCCGTCCCCGGCATCCGTCGCTGCAGGTTCCGCTGGCGGAGAGCAGCCCACCTCCGGACCACGCTTCGATGCCCAGAGAACAGTCGTATTCGTATCGCCCCAACAGTTTGAAGTCGACGTCAGTGACAAGCAAAATTCGCGGTGTGCCGTAACAGCCGAACCACCAGCGATCACCGGCGAACGTGGCAGTCTGAATTCCCAGATGCGTATGCCCACTGGCAATCACATGCCGCTTTTGAAACACAAATGCAGAATCATATTCGTAGACGTAATTCTCGGGCACGTTTTCAGGCAAACCACCAACCACCCAGAAATGCTTGTCGCGGAAACCAATGCCGCCGGCACCATGGAAGACTTCGGGCACCCGGTGCCTTGCAACCTCTTCCAGTGTCTCGCTGTTGTACACGTAGATCCACGAATCAGCATTTCCGGCTGCGTCATTGAATTTCCCCAGATTCACAGCGACAAATACGTTGCCGTTGTGCAGGCACAGATCTCCATGGTGATCAGCCACGGGCACGGACTTCACCACTTTTCCCTGCAGATCCGTTTTGACCAGCCTCGTCGTGAATGACCAGAAAACCGATTTCTGATCTGCACACACACCCTGCAGATGCTTCGGATAGCTGCCTTCACAGGTGATATCAATGCTTGTGGCGGCTGAATTCACAGCAAGCACGTCTGCTGCGGCAGACTGGTTGAAAACCAGTCTGCAGAAGTGGTAAAGGTTGTGCTTCCAGTGGCTGGGATCGTGTCCGTGGTCGTCCAGATTCCACAGATGCGGAATCTGATGCTCCCGAAGAAACCGCTGAGTCTTCTGGCTGATTCCCAGCAGCTGGTCCTGAGAGCCGCAGGAGAGCCAGATCAGACTGAACCGTTGCCGCATCTGTTCGGGCGCAGGGATGAGCGTTTCAGGGGGGCTGGTATTTGGTGCGGCAGAAAAGCCTGCAATCCAGGCGAATTTGTCTGAGTTCCTGAATCCGAAATTCAGAGATTGCCCCGCGCCCATGGAAAGTCCCGCAAGAGCCCGGTGGTCGCGATCAGTCAGCACGGAGTATTTCGATTCGATGGCCGGAATCACATCGTCAAGAAGATCCCGTTCAAAGAACGCAAACGCGGGGGCCGAAGCAAAGACATTGCCCTCAGCCCTGTCGTTCTTCTGTGCACGACCGTTGGGCATGACAACAATCATGGGAACCGCATTGCCGTCGGCGATGAGGTTATCAAGGAGGTTTGCGGGATCTGCAAACCTTTGCCATTCTGTCTCATCCCCGCCGATTCCATGCAGCAGATACAGCACAGGATATTTGTTCTTCGGCGAATAGAGCGGCGGTGTGTAGACGTTCAGTTTACGAACTGTACCCACCGTTTGGGACATGTATTCGATCATTTCCAGCCGACCATGCTCGATTCCGGATCGCGGTGCTGTGATGTCAGCAGATGGTTCCGGAAAATTCTGTCGGTCGTCCGCACCAGGCGCGAGCGGGGCTGGAAATGCAGAGCGCCGGGGAGCCTGTGCGGCAACGTCGTGAACGAGAATGACCGCAATCATCACCATGAGCACGATGTTGACGCCGATTCTGGTGGCTGAAGTCGGCACGATGATCTGCGTCCTTTGAAATCGCTGGAATCCAGGTGATGGCTGTGATTCACGAGTGTACTTTTTGACTGAGGGAAAAAAAAGCATTCGGTGACGACGCCGATTTCCACAGTGAAGCAGCAAGCAAGCCAGGCCTGGGATTTTCAGCGAGTTTCTGGTCCCGCAGCAACCTGCAGCATACGATCCCGATGCGTCTCTGCCGGACCATGCTGTCTGGCGGGTGCGGTTGACTCTGACTTTGAATTTCGAAAGCCCTCCATGCGTCCCGACCATCTGCTCACTCCGGTCACGATCGGAGATCTGCACCTTCCAAACCGAATTGTCCTCGCTCCGCTTACACGGTCCCGTGCAGGTGCGGCACGTCTGCCGAATCAGTTGATGGCAGAATACTACGGGCAGCGGGCTTCAGCTGGCCTGTTGATTGCCGAAGCGACAGTGGTGACAGCGGACGGGGTCGGCTTCGCTGACACCCCGGGAATTTATTCGCAGGAAATGAGCGATGCATGGAAGCCGAGTGTTGCGGCAGTGCAGCAGCGTGGCGGAACGTTTTTTCTGCAGCTGTGGCACTGCGGGCGCGCTTCGCACCCGGCATTTTTCGACGGTCAGCTGCCGGTCGCGCCGTCTGCCATTGCGATTCAGGGTGATGGCATCCATACGCCCAAAGGAAAGCTGCCATACGAAACACCGCGGGCACTGAAAACGGACGAAATCCCCGGGATCGTTGACCACTACCGCAAAGGCGCTCAGTTCGCCAAAGCAGCAGGATTTGACGGGGTCGAAATTCACGCGGCCAACGGTTATCTGATTGATCAGTTTCTGCAGTCCCGCACAAACCAGCGATCAGATCAGTACGGCGGATCCATTCAGAATCGATTTCGATTTCTCCAGGAAATCATCGAAGCAGTCACGACCGTTTATCCGGCCAGCCGGGTTGGGGTGCGGCTGTCACCGAACGGTGTCTTCAACGACATGGGTTCGGCCGACTTCCGCGAACAATTCCATCACGCGGCGACTGAGCTGACGAGGGCGGGCATTGGCTACCTGCATGTGATTGACGGGCTGGCGTTCGGCTTTCACCAGCTGGGCGCGCCAGTGACCCTGAACGAGACGCGGCAGTTCTTTCGCGGTACGCTGATCGGAAACTGCGGCTATACGGCAGCAACGGCTGACGCAGCAATCGCCTGTGGTGACGCGGACCTGATCGCCTTTGGCAGACCATTCATCAGCAATCCGGACCTCGTCGAACGCTTTGACCGCGATGCACCGCTCAATCCGGATGCCGGTATGGACGTCTGGTATGCGCCCATCGGCGCTCGGGGCTACACAGATTTTCCGACGCTGCAGAGTACATCGGCCCCCTGACGGGACTGCCGCAG
>CAZLOQ010000155.1:0-14474 GCA_964561125.1 uncultured Chitinophaga sp.
TCTTCCGTCTTCAGGGCTTTGCCACCGCCCTCGCGGCCGTTCAGTCCGTGCTCAGCGAGCTGCAACTCACACAGAAAGCAGACACCCCTGAAGACAAGCGGCGGCTGATGCTGCAGTGTCGGGCTGTTCTTCCCGATCCCATTCTCAGATGGCTGGATGCCACCTTCGTCCTCCTTGAAGACGACACCAAATATCCTCCACTGCTCGGGACAGGCGGCAATGAAGGCAGTGGCAGCTACATGTCGGGGTTCGCACAGCAGGTCGTTGAAGTGCTCGTCAATCGCCGCTGGGATCATGCACTGCCAGCAGCGCTCTACGGGACCATCACCGCGGGAATCGGCAGTGATCAGACCCCCGGTCATTTCAATCCTGAAGCCAGTGGCGGGCCCAACAGCGTTTCCGGATTCGATGGCAAAACCCTGCTCAACCCCTGGGATTATCTCCTCACGCTCGAAGGCACACTGCTCTTCTCCGCCGCCGCTGTCCGCCGCATGGAATCCCGCGATGGCGGCTCGCTCGCCTTCCCCTTCTGCGTCAAACAGTCCGGTGTCGGCTATCCCAGTGCCGCGGGCGCGGACGAGGAAACGGCGCGCGGCGAAATGTGGATGCCGTTGTGGAACCGCCCCGCTGGTCTCCCGGAACTGGAAGCTCTGTTCAGCGAAGGACGCGCCCAGGTGGACGCCCGTCGTGTCAGAAATGGTGTCGACTTCGCCCGCGCCATCGCCGGCTTCGGCACGGATCGCGGGATCAGCGAATTTGAACGCTACGGGTTTCAGCAGCGCAACGGTCTCTCCTGCTTTGCAGTCCCCATCGGCAGATTTCACGTTCATCGCCAGGAATCCACGGCACTGCTCGGCGAATGCGACCAGTGGCTGGATGCCTTCCGCCGTCAGGCGTCCACAGACAAAGCGCCTGCCAGCGCCCGCCGCGCCCTCCGCCGGCTCGAAGAAGCCATCATTCAGCTCTGCCGCCGGAACAGCGCCCAGAACCTGCAGACGGTACTCATCAGCCTCGGTACCGCCCAGCAAACCCTCGCCAACTCAGTCCGCTGGCGCACCGATTCCTTCCTGCGTCCCGTTCCCCTGCTGTCCCCGGAATGGCTGATCCGCTGCGACGATCAGACTCCGGAATATCGCCTCGCCGCCTCACTCGCGTCCCTCTCCTCCTTCACTGTCGACGGTTTCCGACAGTACATCGATCCCGTGGAAATCCGCGGCAGTCACAGTGCCGGCAGCAGACGCTGGGTGGAATGGGCCGCCGGGGATGCAACCTGCGATCATACCTGGACCAGCGGCTCTCTGCAGAACAACCTGCTTGCCGTACTGAAGCGACGAATCATGCAGTCGGTGCAGCAGAACGAAGCCGGAGAAGGGGGCGTGCAGCCGGTCTTCGCCGGGCGAGGTGCTGTGGTGGCGGCACCCGCCGACCTCGCCGTGTTTCTCAATGGCCTGACCGACAACGAACAGATGGAACGGGTACTCCGCGGGCTCTCTCTGCTCGACTGGACAGCCGTCCGAAACGAAAAAACCGCCCAACGCCTGCCGCGCACTCCCGCCGCTCCGGACCCCGACAGCCTCTACACGCTCCTCAAGCTCTGCCATCACCCGGATGCCATCCACGGCGTAACCGTCAGACTGGATACCTCCGTCGCCACACTGGCGATTGCCGGAAAATGTTCAGATGCCATCCGATCCGCCGCCCGCCGCCTCACAGGCTCCGGACTGCCACCGCTCATTCGAACCGCCAGCCTGCCGCCGGACAGAATCCGCCGGATTGCCGCTGCACTGCTCTTCCCCGTCAGCACTCGCTGGCTCAACAGAGCTTCACGGCAGGTGCTGGACACGGCCGACAACGCCGCAGAACCGGCCGACACATCCCCGGAGTGACTGCTGATTTCCGTTCATGATGCTCTTCAAACTGACGTCTGTTTCCTGACTGGAGCCCCCGCAATGCCGCTCGATCTGTCCGCCCTCAGAAATCAACCCCGTCTGCTGCTTGAAGTCCCGCTGCGGCCTGTTCAGGGAACTCGTTTTCAACCCACTGGCTTTCCGGATCTCGGCGCCGCCACCTATGCCCACAACGATCAGGACATGCTGCTGGTTGAATCTGCTCAGTCCATGGCCAACCGGCTGGAAGCCGTCTGCTGGGACGAAGCCGCAGATGACCTTGTCCCACCCCTCCGCGGGCTGCCCTACGTCCGTGTCGTTTCCTCTGAAAACCTGAATACCAACTCCATTCTCGAATCGCACCGGATCAACAGTCCGTACATTCTGGAGAGTGGCGATCGGACGTTTTTCAACCAGCTGAAGACTGAACTTGGAGGGCTTGAAAAAGGCCGCGTCAATCTCAGGCTGCTTGCTGCCGTTCTGCTCAAGTACGACCCAAACTCGCTGATTCACGGCGTCTTCCTCGCCAAAAAAGAGCTGGCCGGAGGACGTTTGCGTCTGCCGCGGAGCCTGTCAGCGTTTATCGAGGCCACAGAAGTCAAAGTGGTCGCCTCCGGGGGCGTGAAAAAGGACGAAGTCGATCCCGGCGGGGATACAAAGAAGGGATTTGGACACGTGCCCTTCCACCGCGACGAATATACCGCCCGCAACATCACGGCCTGCTTCAATCTGGACCTTTCACAACTTCGGGGCTACGGGCTTCCTGAGGCGGCCGAAACACTCCTTGTGGCACTCGCCCTGTTCAAAATCCAGCGGTTTCTTCGCGAGGGTCTGCGACTGCGGACGGCGTGTGATCTGGAACCTGTATCAGCGCCTGTGAACATTCGCCCGGCCGGCTTCACCCTGCCCGCGCTCGAAACGCTTGAACAGGAACTTCCGGCACTGATTTCCGCAGCCGCCGGTTGTTTCGCGTCACCCGTTGTCACCGAAGTGCAGTACAAAAAGGCCTGATCGATGGTTGTGATTTCGCTCCAGTTCCCTGCGAAACGCTTTCATGCCACTCCGTGGGGCCGGCAGGTCAATGAAGGCGCGGTGGAATGGCCGCCGTCCCCCTGGCGGCTGCTCAGAGCTCTCGTAGCCGCATGGCACCACAAACATGCCGATGTTCCCGAAACACAGATGCAGACACTCATTGAAAGTCTGTCGGCACCACCCGCGTTTCAACTCCCGCCCGCATCCGTAGCACATACGCGGCACTACATGCCGGTCGCCGGAGATGAACGAACAAAGGTGTTCGACACGTTCATCGCGATTGACCCGGATGATGCTGTGCTGGTCTTCTGGCCCGACGTGCACCTTGAACCCAAGCTGCTCGCTGTGCTCGATCGACTTCTGCACTCCCTGAACTACCTTGGCCGAGCAGAATCGTGGGTCACCGCCCGTCGACTGGAGACACCCCCGGACGGGCCGTGGATTCACGCCATTGATGCCGACCACCCCGCTCCGGCTGCTACGGAACTGGTGCGGACGCTGTGTGTGAGCACGCCTGAGGATCATGCAGCGTGGTTCAGTGCTGCCAGCAGCGCCGCCCGTGCCGGAAAACTGCAGCAGCTCGTGGAAGCCGCTCTGAAAAAGGGCAAACCGGCTGACAAGGTGAAACTCAGCACGAAAGATGAGGCGACCGTAACGGCTGAACTCCCGGCGACCATCTTCACGGCCCTGCACGCCGATACCTCAGAACTGCGAAAAGGCGGCTGGAATCAGCCCCCGGGTTCCCGCTGGCTCCAGTATCCCAGGCCAGCCACTGCCTTCGCCTCCGGCCAGCGACGCGGTTCAAAGCCATCCAGCCAATCGCTGCCCACCGTGGCACGTCTGGCGGTCTGCGGCACCGTCCGCCCGCAACTCACCGAAGCCGTCGCCATCGGCGAACGAGCGCGAACCATCCTCATGGGCTGCTCCAGACGCCTTGCCGGAAACGCCGCCCCGGTCTTCTCCGGTAAATCCGCCGATGGCCTTCCAGCCAGCGGACATCACCAGCACGCGCATTTTCTGTGCGAAAGTGATGCGGCTGATCGGAGCATCACGCATCTGACCATCTGCGCCCCGATGGGGTTTGGCGAAAAAGAACGCATGGCCATTCAGGAATTTGCCAGATGCGGTCTCTGGGGACATGATGGTTATGACATGCAGCTGGTTTTGCTGGGCATCGGCCAGCCCGCTGATTTCGGCGGCTGGGATGAACGTTCCGGACAGAGTGCCATGCTGGCGAGCGCCAGCCGCTGGGTTTCCAGGACAC
The DNA here is from genome assembly GCA_964561125.1 of uncultured Chitinophaga sp. Lineage (GTDB taxonomy): Bacteria > Planctomycetota > Planctomycetia > Planctomycetales > Planctomycetaceae > SXXK01. The sequence continues at coordinate 4,183 of CAZLOQ010000155.1, forward strand.
CACTGGTCATCACACGGCACATCAGCAGACAGGGCGAGGTGAATCTGCAGCAGATCGCGGAGGACGAAAAACTCCAGGCTGCGTTGATTGCCGAGATCCGCCGGGAACTCAGTCTGCGCCCGTCACTCGCACCACTCGCGCCCTTCGCTGAAATCGTCCCCCAGCTGACTCCGCGAACAGCCGGCACCCTGCTGGGCGGCAGTTTTACGTCGTGGATCAAATTCCGAAAGGAACGTCGCACCGGCAACGGCCGTCGAACCGGACAAACAGCCGTCGGCTGCCGCATCACATTCCGCGATCAACAGGGAAATCCGATCCCCGTCACCGGACCAATCGCACTGGGCTACGGCTGCCACTTCGGACTGGGGGCGTTTGTGAGTGAGGTGGGGTAATGCAGCAGAAGGGATCGGAATCGGTGAACCTTACCGGATGGTGCATTGTCGTCTGCTGTGGAGATGGCATTCCCGCGGACACGAAAAGCGATCTGATGGCTGTGTCCGGCGTGCCCCGGTCGTACTTCTTTGTTGTCTGAACTTTTCCCACACTGACTTCCTTGACTTCAATGGAATGGTCAGGGATGGTTTGTCTGGATCTGAATTTCCTGTTCGTAGATTCACATTGAGAATCCCGGCAAGCCGGTTGTCAACCCGAAAGCCCGAAAGCAGCTGTCATGTCCATCCGCCACAATCTGCCCGCTTGTCCAGCGGCTCCGCAGGTGCCACCGCCGAGTCATCGGCGCGAATACGACATTCAAATCATTACACCATTATTCGGTGGGGGCAGCTCCACGCAGGTTAACGATCCGGACTTTCCCATCCGCCCGACATCCATCCGCGGACAGCTGCAGTTTTGGTGGAGAGCGACTGTTGGCGCTCAATACAACTCGAAGGAAGAATTGCGAAACGCTCAATCGGCTGTCTGGGGCGATACGTCGAGGGCAAGTCGCGTGCGGATCCGAGTGGATCAGGTGCAGGCGGAGGCTCCAACGCCGTGCGGACAATTTGAACGCGAGCGCGACAGGCCCGACGTTTATCGCTCAACGCCGATCTGGAATGCACCATTCGGGAAAACGGCACTTCCATACGCCCTGTTCCCGTTTCAGGGTAAATTAACGAAGGATCGGCGGAAAATCGACCTCGCCCCGGCATCCTGCATTCACAAAGCCCGTTTCCGTCTGACGATCAATTTCGATTCCAGCATCGACTTCGGGACGCAGGTCGAGCCTGCACTCTGGGCGTGGCTCAACTTCGGTGGCCTCGGCAGTCGCACTCGTCGCGGTTGCGGCGCCTTATTTTGCAGCACGCTGGCACCCGAAGACACCGGGAAACTCATGGAAGCGTGGCAGCGTTACATGCCGCAGCTGTTTCCCGTGCGGGAGTGGCCGACACTGGCAAGTAGTGTATTGGTACAAACCGACGAGCAACCTGGGGCAGGAATTCCAGTCTGGAATTTCGTCATTAAGCAGTTTCGTGATTTCCGCCAGGGCGAGTATTTGGGACGAAACGAAAGGAACGAAAGCAATCGCCCCGGCGGTCGTTCCCGATTCCCGGAGCCGGAAACGATTCGGCGCGTCACGGGATTGAGATTCAGCAAACATGCGCGTATGCCAAACATACCCAACGATGCTTTTCCACGAGCCGAATTCGGCCTGCCGATCGTGTTTCACTTTCAGGACGAACGGAATGGCGAACCGTACGACACCGTGCTCTACCCAGCCAGCAGTTCACACGAGAAGTCAGAGCGCATGGCGAGTCCCCTGATCCTGAAGCCGCTGGCGTTGAAGAACGGTAAGGCGATTCCGCTCATCCTGAGACTGCAGACGCCATTGCTCACAGATGTTGATCTTCGACGAGAGAACGAATCACTCCCGCTCCCTCTCACAACATCGATCCGCGATCCGCGTTTGTCAACGTATCAAAATTCTCCTCTCGCACTATCCCCTGACGGTTCAGCGATCGAAGCATTCCTCGCATACGCTCAGAACCAAGGTTTTAAGAAGGTGACGCGATGAGCCATCTGATAGCCCTATCTGTCGGTCCGGTGCAGGAGTTTATTGCAGCAGCGCGAAGAACCCGTGATCTGTGGTTCGGGTCTCACCTGCTGTCCGAGGTGAGCCGGGCGGTTGCGAGGTCGATCGAATCAGCTTCAGGCAGACTGATTTTCCCCGCTTCAGCCAAGGCAGAGAACGTCGCCAATGTCATTCTCGCAGAGTTGCCCGAAGGAGATCCTGCGGAAGTCGCAGCGAAGGCGAAGCAGGCAGCTCAGGGCAGATGGTCCGAATTCGCTCAGGAGGCACAGCGCGAGGCCTTTGGCGTGATCCGTCGAGAGATCTGGGAAGACCAGGTTGACGACGTCGTCGAGTTTTATGCCGCGTGGGTCACAAGGTCAGCAGACTACCGCGGCGATCGTTCGGCAGTCATGCGGTTGCTGGCGGGGCGTAAACAGTGCCGGGACTTTTTACCAGCTCGTGGACGGGCCGGAGTTCCCAAATCATCGCTGGACGGGCAACGTGAGTCAGTGCTTAAAGACCCCGCGCGTGAACGCTGGCCCGAAAGATTCCGGGCTCGCCTGAGGATCCGTGGGGGAGAGCAGCTGGACGTTGTCGGCCTTGTCAAACGTGTGGCCGGCGACAGCCCGTCCTGGCCATCCGTTGCCCGGATTGCGGCTGATCCGTGGCTGCGGGGTAATCAGGATCGGCTGGTTGATGTGCGCTCTGCATGCGATACCATCGGCGAACACGTGATTCGCCGGCTCGATACGACCGCCTGCCCGCAATTCGCAGCGTTCCCGTATGAAGGCACCGCGGTCTACGTCGGTCGGCATCACGAGCTGGCAGAAGAAACGGAAGTCGACTCAGACCGTTTGCTGCCACTGCAGGAGGCTCTTCGTCGTTTGCCTGAACCGGAGCCGTATCTTGCCGTTCTGGTCGCCGATGGCGACCGGATGGGTGCTGTAATCTCCGCGCTGGATTCACCGGATACCCACCGCAGATTTTCGGAAACCCTTTCGGGATTTGCGAAGATGGCACGATCCATCGTGAACGACAATAACGGCGTGTTGGTTTACGCTGGCGGCGATGATGTGCTGGCGTTTCTGCCGGTAGACCGCTGCCTGAAATGCGCCCGTCAGCTGCATCACGAGTTTGGGACAAGGCTGTCCGCGTACGGCAACCTGACGCTGTCAGTCGGCATTGCTGTCGGTCACTTTATGGAAAACCTTGAAGATCTGCTGGAATACGGTCGGACCGCAGAGAAGGCGGCAAAACGGCCCGACCGCAACGGACTCGCCGTTCACCTGCACAAACGGGGTGGTGCTCCGATTCGAATCCGAGCCAGCTGGGACGCAGATCCTGATCAGCGACTGGAGCGATTTGCCAACCTGATGAATGACGGCGTCGTCTCTGGAAAGCTGCCCTACGAATTACTCACACTCGCCAGGCTCTACGAATCCTGGACCGGGAATGCCGAGAACGCCATTCAGCAGGATCTCTTTCGTCTGATTGCCAAAAAGTCGACGCGGGGAACAGAAACGGTTCGACAGGCATTGGCTAACGACCTTCAATCCCTGAACCCCACAGGCTTACTCGAACTTGCACAAGAACTGCTGGTCGCACGCCAGTTGGCCAGGACCCTGAAACAGGCCGCTCGTCCCGTGAGCGGTATGCAGGAGGTGATGTCGTGAGCGTCTTCCTTCAATTGACACCCCATGATCCGCTGGTCGCGCGGGATAGTCGCCCGTTCGGAGCTGGCCAGGGGAATCGCATGCGCGGCATGTCCTGGCCCTTGCCCTCCGTGCTCGCAGGGTCCTTCCGGACTGCTCTCGTAAAAAGCATCGACAGGCTCGATTTTTCCGACACAATGCCCCAGCGATTGATGCAGGTCGCCGTTGCCGGAGCATTTCCGGTCCGCATGCACAATGGCAGTCCGCAGGAATTGTATCTGCCGGCGCCTGCCGACGCCGTCGCCGAACCGCACCTGAACGGGCCCGGAATCAAACAGGTGCATCGAATCACCCCGCAGGAAATCAGCGGAGGCTGCGACCTGCCCGCAAACGCTCTTAAGCCTGTGATGCTCCCGAAATCACAGGCACTTCGGGACTTCAAACCTGCTGACGTTCCCGCCTGGTGGCCCGTCGGTCGCTATGCTGACTGGCTGCTCGGTCGGAACATCTCCTTCGACGCCACATTCCTCAACAACCCGCGTGAGGAACGTCGCGACCATGTCTGCCTCGATCCCGATCGCGGAGCGGCAGCGGAGGGTGAGATTTTTTCGACTGCCGGACTCAATCTCTCCTGCCTGCCACGATTCCAGGCGAGCGAAGACCACGGAGTTGCTTCATTCGCTGACCGTTTCGCAGAAATCACACTGGCTGCACGTGTCGATCTGCCACCTTCAGAATCAGCACTGACGATTGGGCACGACTTCCGGATCCTGCATCCACTTGGCGGCGAACGCCGCCTGGTTCACTGGTGTCATGCTGACCATCAGCATATCTGGATGTGCCCGACCGCCATCAAAACAACACTCTCACATGCCACCCACGTTCGAATGGTTCTGGCCACACCTGCAATCTTCAGAGATGGCTGGAAACCCGGTTGGCTGAACGAACAGCTGGAAGGTACCCCGCCCGGAGGCGATGTCAGGCTCAGACTGGTGGGCGTCAGCAACAAACGCTGGAACGCAGTTTCCGGGTGGTCTCTGGCTCCACCGAGAGGCCCAAAGCCGATTCGACGGATGGTACCGGCCGGGAGTGTTTACTTTTTCGAATGTGCCGAGGGAGCTGCGGCTCAACTGGCGGATCTGTGGCTCCAGTCGGTCAGTGACGACCAGCAGGAGCAACGCGACGGCTTTGGTCTGGCCCTCTGGGGAACATGGAATAACAAGGAGCATCATTAATGGGCAATACGCGTCTTTATTGGTTACACTGTCTCAGCCCGACACATGCCGGTGTCGGTCGTGGCGTCGGCTATATCGACCTGCCAATCGATCGGGACAGCGTCACAGGCTGGCCGGTCCTGCGAGGTTCTGCGTTCAAGGGCGTCTGGGCGGATTACCATCGCGCTACAACTGAAGCCAGACGGGACGACCCCACACTCAGTGCCGCATTTGGCATGGCAGGCAGCGACAACAGCTCAAACGCAGGAGCACTCATCCCAACCGACGCCCGGCTGGTTTGCCTGCCAGTCCGCAGCTTTCGCGGTACATTCGCATGGGTGACTTCTCCGTTGTGCCTCCAGCTGCTCCGTCGCACGTTGCTCATGGCTGGCTGCAGCAACATTCCCAACGCTCCCACAGCACTGAAGGACGGTGTCGCCCACCACCACGCCGATTCAGCACTCGTGGAAACAAGCATGATCTACCTCGAAGATCTCGACTTCACCGCACAGAAATGCGAGACAGCGACCGCATGGGGAAATCTGATCGCTGAACACGTGCTCGCGGGCGATGCAGATTGGCAGACTCAATTCAGACGGCGATTTGTGGTGCTGCCGGATTCGGCCTTTGATTTCCTCTGTGAGACCGGCACGGAAATCCATTCACGCGTCAGAATTGATGATGTTTCGAAAACGGTTGCGGTTGGCGCTCTATGGACCGAAGAATCATTGCCAGCCGAATCCATCCTGCTCGGGGTTATCCAGTGTGATCGGGTGTTTGGACGCGGTGGCGAAGACAGAACCCCTGCTGGCCTGCTTGATCGGTTCGCCCGTCACGCCCTCACACTCCAGATCGGCGGAAAAGCATCGATCGGCCGAGGCCAGGTCCGCTGCGTTTTCACGGAGGTGAAATGATGCCAGCAAACACTCGCAGCCAGCGGCTTGCACAAGCCGCATTCACACAAATCGCGATTCACACCGGCCATGGCCAGCGAAAACCCGAAAAAGATTTCGTCAGTGCAGTCAAAAAACTTCCAGCTCTGATTCATACATGTGGACTGGCGCAGGCCGTCGCATTTGCGCTGGCCAAAAAAGATCACGAGCTGGTGGGTTATCTTGCCGAGGTGCTTCGTAAATGCGGTCATCCCAGCGTCGCGGATGCCAGAACGCTCGACCACCTTGCTCGCACGTCCGAACTGAATGCCTACCTGCGGCTGAGCCGCGATGCCATCGCGGCGGCGACGTGGTTGAAAAGGTATGTCGAAGCTGCCGGGGAGACCGACTGATGCGAACTTCGATTCTCAAACTGGGGGATAACCGACAACATCACGGCCAGCATGCGGGGTTACTCCTGCAACGATATCTGTTCGAGAATGCTACCGGTGAGGGCGGTAATCCAAAAGAAAAGCAGGAACTCCTGAAGGCGGCCATCAACGCAGCAACACACTCGGACACGCGCCATCTATACCTGCTTGCGTTCCATCGCTGGAAGAAATCATTACCGCAGCAAACGGCGGCCATCACCCTCAGAACGGACGGTCGGCTGATCGTCGGTCTTGGAACGGAGAATGTCCTTGAAGCCGGGCTCAGACTGCACCACACCTTTGGCATGCCGCTGCTCCCGGGTTCGGCGCTGAAGGGACTTGCCGCACACTACTGCGATCAGGTCTGGGGGGCAACTGATCAAAAATTCCGACATGGTGCGGACTTCCATCAGCTGCTGTTCGGGACAACCGACGAAAGTGGCTGCATCATCTTTCACGACGCATGGTTTGATCCTGACTCCGAAACTCAACCACTCAAATTGGACGTGATGACACCGCATCACCCGAACTGGCTCGATGGCAGTGTGCCTCCCACGGATTTCGACAGTCCCATTCCGGTATCATTTCTGTCTGTCGCAGGGCAGTTCCACGTCGCTGTCTCCTGGTACGGCCCGGACCACGTCGACAGTGAAAAATGGACGAAGCTGACACAGGCTCTGCTGGTTGAGGCGCTTCGTGAATGGGGCATCGGCAGCAAGACAACAAGCGGCTATGGACGCCTGATCAGCGAGAGTGAATCAGCCAGGCATGCTGGAACGGCAGCCAACTCCGCCGGCAATCCCGCTTCTCAAAAGGTGGCGAAACGAGCGTCCGGTACACCGGTAAAGGTGCGTATAGTGGGGACACGTGGTAAGGGGTACGACGTTCAGGAGCCGGGACGTCCACAAGGGGCGCTCACGGTTGGAAATAAGCCACCAGAGGTTCAGGCGAACATCGGCGATTCCGTGGACGTCGTCGTTCACATCGACGATCCAAGGAACCCGCAATACAGTTGGCCCAGGCCGCAACCTGCAAAACCCAAAACTCCACCAAAGAAGCCCACACGATGAAAATTCTGCTCTGCCTGCTCTCTGATCAGCACATCCCCAATCTGCTCTCCGTGCATCATTTTCGTCCGGACCGGCTGGTGCTGATCGAGACGACTGGAATGGAAAAGCGAGGTACCGCACAGAACTTCCTGCGCGCACTGCAACTGGGCGGCCTTGAATACCGCGATCGATGCGACATCGAGTCACTTAATGCCGAAGACAACCTCGACGCGGTGCGATCCGCCCTGCGGCGCTCCTTCGGCAGATACCCCTCCGCGGAATGGATCGGCAACGTCACGGGCGGAACCAAGCCGATGAGCATTGCTGCATTCGAATTCTTCAAAGCCATTGCCGCTCGCATTGTCTACACCAACTTCACACGCCCCAATGCCCTGATCGCACTGGACTCCTCCGCCGAAGAGATCTGTAATCACAGACTGTCCATCGTTGAGTTTCTGGCGGGGTACGGATTTGAGTCGCGAAAGGCAGACGACAAGTTACGCAAAGCCGAGGAACGAGCGACGCTGTGGGTGCCCTGTGCTCGTGCTCTGGCACGCGTGGCATCCTCGCAGGAAATCCTGCCGCTGACCGACGAACAACGCAGGATCGCACGACAGAAGGGAATGCAACTGCAGCCCGGGCAGCTGCAGACGGATTCAGCCGATGTGGCAGCCAGTATTCGCGACGCGTTCTCGTTACAGGGCCATGAAACTGCCAACTCACTGCATGGCACTCTGGACAAATACGCCGTCGAATTCCTGACAGGGGGCTGGCTGGAAGTTTACTTCTGGGATCTGCTCTCACGACATGCCGATGCACTTGGTGTCTGGGATGTCCGACTGGGATTCGAAGTCGGGCGATCAGGATCTTCCTCAGGCAACGACTTCGATGTCGCATTTATGCGTGACTACGGTCTGTCGATGGTGGAGTGTAAGTCCGGCTCACAGGATCACGATCCCGGCAGTGACATTCTCTACAAGGTCGAAGCTGTGACGCGCCAGTTTCGCGCCCTGCGGGTCCGATCATACCTCGCCACAACCGGCGACAACATTCTCGATAACCATGGAAAACTCAAGTCCAGCGTGACAAACCGCGCCAGCATCTACAATTGTCACGTTGTGACCGCTTCCAGTATCCGCCAACTCGCCGCCGTCGACCACGATCCCGTATCAATCCAGCAGCTGCTCTTCGACGCAAAGGAGCCTGCCTGATGACGAATATTGTGCGATACTCAATCGGCGTTGATCGCCCGATTACACCCGAAGAACCCCTGCCACCCGTGCCCGACATCCCCCGACAGGCTCTCGTTGTGGTCGAAGGACGGGCGCCCATCTGGCGGTATGGCATGGCCTTTCATCTGCTCCACGGATCCCCCGCCGCCGCGATCGCCGTTTATGACCCCAGACTCGGTGCAGTCGTGGTCGCTTCTCACCACCCCTCGTGGAAAGAAGGCCAGGTGATCGATACGGATCTGTCCTCAGAGCACACAACGTGACGATTACTTATGAAAAAACAGCTCATTATCTCCACCTGCGGTACCAGTCTGCTCACAAACGAGGCACAGAAATCTGTTCGCGACCAGCTCAATCGACTTGCCAATACACAGAAACATCAGCTCGATGCCGCCGAACTCGGTTTTATTGAAGCACGCGCCCAGACGCAGCGCGGAGTCCTGTTCGCTGGAACGGCGATCAATGCACGATCCGTCAGCGCTGAACTGAATGGCATCCTCGGAATCTACGATAATCAGATCCAACTCGCAAAAGCCGACCAGCATATTCTGCTCCACACCGATACGCTCCAGGGAGAACTTGCCGCAGAAACGCTGAAAGACTGGTTGATCGAACACGGAGCCAGCGCATATTGTCAGCGTCTCGAACGCCTCAATACAGAGAACCTGGAAGCCTTCCATGAAGGCATCAACGCACTCATTCACTGGGCCGCTGAAACGATTCCCGGATATCAGCAGGCCGGGTACTCCGTCGTCTTTAACCTTGTGGGCGGCTTCAAGAGTTTTCAGGGCTTTATGCAATCACTTGGTATGTTCTATGCCGACGAACTGGTCTATATCTTCGAATCCAGCAATCAATTGCTGCGTATGCCACGGCTCCCCGTCGATCTGAATCAGAGCGTCCGGGACTCACTGGATGCCCATGCTCTCGCCATCCGCACTCTGGATGCCGGACTGCCCGTCAACGAATCCACTGCCCTCACCGCGATCCCCGAAACCTTTCTCTACCGCTTCGCCGGCGAAACAGACCTCTCCCCGTGGGCACGCCTGGTCTGGAAACAGCACAAACCCCGGCTCTATCGAACTTCACCACTTCCATCGCTTTCATCACTGCTGGTGCTCTCCGACAAAGCTCGTACTCTCGCATCCAGACTCCCACCCGAACGACTTGCAGTCTTCAACGAAAGAATGGATGACCTTGCCGTGTATCTGGAAACCGGTCAAAGATCGTGCCCGAAACGACTGGATTTCAAGCTGTTAAAAGGGAATCCGTGCCCGCCGGCTACCCACGAATGTGACCTCTGGGCAGACGCAGACACACAACGGGCCTTCGGCTGCTTCATCCAGAACCAGTTCCACGTGCAGTGGATCGGCAACGCCCTGCATTGAGCCCTCCGACAGCCCCCCTGCGATTTCGGCCTGTAAGGCCAGTTCCATCAGCCCGGGGTGCAACCCCGGGTCAGCCCCCAACGAAGACACACGCCCTGTAAGGGCAGTTCTCAGCTATGGCCCCGGTAACGCCACCCCAACGTCCAATGCCACCTACTTTTAGCGGAACGGCGCGAGCCGTCCGGTGATGGATGCTGAAATTTCCTGTCATTACCGGACGGCTCGCGCCGTACCGCTTCTATTTTGAGCCGAAAGTAGGTGGCATTGGGCTCGCCCCGTCGGAGCTGAAGGTTCCCAGCTACACCCCGCCACCAACGCCCCTGCAGCCCCCGACGGGCTTGCCCCGTCGGAGCTGAAGGTTCGCAGCTACACCCCGCCACCAACGCCCCCGCAGCCCCCGACGGGCTCGCCCCGTCGGAGCTCAAGGTTCCCAGCTAAACCGCGCC
>CAZLOQ010000156.1:0-14211 GCA_964561125.1 uncultured Chitinophaga sp.
AAGCGGGCAGTGGGCGGTGAGAAGTGAACGGAACGTCGAACCTGGCGCTGTCCAGTTAGGGGATAAAGACGAACTCGTTGCTGTTGAGGAGTGCGCGGCAGAAGGCCTGCAGGTTGTGGGTCTGAATGAGTTCCGTGGAATCAGCGAGTTCGCGGGGATCGGGGTTGCGGCCGAAGCAAAGCTGGAAGGCGCCTGTGACCTGGTCGACGGGGTGTTGTCCGAAGTCATTGCGGAGCCTTTGGGCGAAGAGTTCAGCCTGCTGAAGCATGAAGCTGCTGTTGAAGAGATTGAGTGCCTGGAGTGGGGTGGTGGAGCGGCTGCGTCGGGGCACAGAGGCAGCGGCGTCGGGGCAGTCGAAGACTCCGAAGACGGCTTCGCGTTCCAGGCGCACGCGTGTCTGATAAATCATTCGTCGCCATTCGGCTGGTCCCCAGGCAGAGCGGGGAAAGTAGTGGCGGACGTTTTCCAGCTGGACATCAAAGGCATTGAATCCGGGGCCGTACATTTGCGGATTGAGGGTATCGGTGACGGCGAGGATGCAGTCGCGGATGGGTTCTGCTTCGAGGCGTCGGGGCGGGAAACGCCACCAGAGTTCGGTGGCGGCATCGGCAGCGAGAGCATCCGGGCGTGGTTCGCCGCTTTGCTGATAGGTTGAGGACATCAGGATAAGGTGCTGGATGTGTTTGATGGACCACTGACTGCGGATGAGTTCGCTGGCGAGCCAGTCGAGGAGTTGGGGGTGAGTGGGGGGTGTGCCGGCGAGTCCGAAATCGCTGGGGGTGGCGACCAGTCCGCGTCCGAAATGCCATTGCCAGATGCGGTTAACGATAACCCGGGCGGTGAGGGGATTGTGCTCAGCGGCGACCCAGTCAGCGAAGGCGAGTCTGCGCTGCTGTTCGGTGGACTGTTCGGTAAGCGGCAGTTCGGCGAGGAAGCGAATGCCATTGGGGGCGACGGCTTCGCGGGGAGCGGCGGGTTCTCCGCGAAAGAGTCGGTGAGTGGTGCCTGGCTGAACAAAGTGACCGGCGTAGACGGTGGCGCCTGTGGTGAGTTGTCTGCGGCGCTGTTCGGCTGCCTGAAGTTCAGCGAAGAGTGTTTCGGCGGTGCGTCGCTGGTCTGAGGTTGCCGTATTGAAGTCATATTCAGGTTCGTCGGCGGTATCACCCGGGGGGCGTCGATCGGAAGAGCTGGCGATGGTTTTCCATGTTCCGTCAGCACCGGCAGCTTCGATTCGATATTTTACGGCAACGCGGTCTTTGAACTGTCCTTCACGATCGCGGGCCCATTCGATGCGTTGAATGGGCACGGGCCCGGGAAAATTCAGCTGCACCCAGCCGGTGGCCTGGTCTGCGATCCAGCTGTGGTTGTTTCCATGGAGTCCGTCATTGATGTGTTTGAGTTGATGGATGGGATATCCGGGGAGCGTACCGGAGGCCTGAGCGGTCGTGCCTGTGGATGCGAGTGCCACGTTGACGGAACCGCTGAAGATCTGCAGCTCGTCGATGCAGGGTTGGGAGGAATTAGTGGCTTCGATGGTGAATCGCACGCTGTGTGCGAGAAATTCGGGGAACTGTTCTTCATTGAAGGTGGCGGTGACGGCGGGACGCTGCGGCGAACCGGATTTAAGCCATGGCTGGAGTTGTCTGCGAAGGCGGTTGATGCGGGCTGTGAGGCTGGCGACTTCAGCTTCGCCGGCAGGATCGGGGGGCAGGCTGCGTTCACCATGCCGGACTCCGGCGAATACTGCCTGGACCGCGTAATAGTCTGCCTGGCGGATGGGATCAAATTTGTGATTGTGGCAGCGGGCACAGCCGAGTGTCAGTCCGAGAAATGCTGAGGCCGTTGTCCCGATGATGTCATCGAGTTCGTTTTGCCGCTGCATCAGAGTGAGATTGATGTCGGGGCTTTTAACGATGTCAACGGGACCGGCGACAAGAAACGCGGTGGCTTCGGGGGCACCCAGAGCATCGCCGGCAATCTGTTCACGGAGGAACTGGTTGTACGGCTTATCGTCATTGAAGGCGCGAATGACGTAATCGCGATAGTGCCAGGCATGCGGGCGTTCGCGGTTGGTTTCGAAGCCATTGGTTTCGGCAAAGCGAACGAGGTCCAGCCAGTGTTGTGCCCAGCGTTCGCCGTAGCGGGGACTGGCGAGTGCCGCGAGGACGGTTTCTTCCCATGCACCGGCGTCGCTGCGGGCGATGAAGTCGCGGACGGAAGCGGGAGTTGGAGGCAGTCCGTGCAGGTCGAGCGCAAGGCGACGCAGGCGATCAAGAGCAGAGGCCGGGGGGTTGGGCTGCAGACCAGCCTGCTGCAGTCTGTGAAGAATCCACGCATCAATTCCGTTACGGACCCAGGGAGAATCGAGTGCTGGCGGGGACTGTGATGCGAGCGGCTGGAAAGCCCAGTGAGCGGTTGCTGCTGCAGGTTCATCGGCGGGTTCCGTTTCGGCGCCGGGCCATGGGGCATCGGCGACGATCCAGCGTTCGAGCAGACTGATCTCCCGGGGCGTCAGCTCTTCAGCGGGTTCCGGTGGCATGCGTTTGCCGGCTTCTGCACCGCGAACCAGCTGCAGGAGATGGCTGAGTTCCGGTTTGCCCGGGATGATGGCAGGTTCTCCGGAATCACCACCCCGGAGCAGGCTGGAACGGCGGTCCAGTCTGAGACGACCTTCCTGCGTCTCCGGGCCGTGGCAGTCGAGGCAGTGTCGGGCAAGGAGTGGCTGGATGTCGCGGGAGTAGTCGACATCGGGATCCTCAGCTGTGGTGTCATCAGCTGTGGCAGCCCGGGCCTGTACAGCGGGAGTGGCACAGGCGGGGTTGAGCAGACAGGTGCAGGTGCCGAGCAGCAGCAGAGTGAAGAGGGACAGGCCGGAGAAATTGTGCATGGCAGTCAGCCCGGGAGGTGGTGAGGTGGGCAGTGGGCAGTGGATTCTGGCAGTGGCTGTGGGGTGAAGTCCAGCCGGATCGGTGGGGGTTGGGGGGGATTCAGACGGAACTTGCCCCAATTTGTGATTGCAGATTATAGTCAGCAGCCCCTGTCAACGAAAAACGGTTTTGTGTTCCGCTTTTGCAACGGAAATCTTCTGCATGCAACGTTCGGACTCCCCCCGGATTCCCTTGATTTCCCGTCGGAGTGTCTCAGCGATGCTGGGGGGGCTGATGGCTGGAGCGGGTTGCCGGGTGTGGGGTGACGAATCCGCGACGGGAGCGCGAATTGTGCTGCGTCCTGACCCATGGCCCGGGCTGCTCACCCAGGTGCGCTATCAGTCTCGAGTGAAGGGCACGTTGTCAACGCCTGCGGGAGCGGGCAAGCGGGATTTTTCGCTGGAGGCACAGGGAGACTTTGACTTTGTGCAGCGGGTCGCGGCGCTGCCTCAAGGCAGCACAGGTTACTGGCGAGCTGCGCGGCGATTCACGAAAGCGGTTTCGCGAACGAAGGTTGGCAGCGATCACGAGACGGCGACGGATCTTCCGGAGGGAGCAAGGCGGATTCTGGTGGGCAGCAGCGATAATCATCTGCTGCAGTTCAGTCCGGACGTACGACTGACGCGTCCGCAACTGGACCTGCTCCAGTTTCCTCTGGACCCGCTGGCGGTCTCCGGGCTGCTCCCGCTGCGTGCTCTTGCAGACCGCAGCGAGCGGTGGAATGCGGACAATCGGACCGCTGCGTTGCTCGCCGGCCTGGACGCTGTGATCAGTCAGACGACCGTGTGCAGTCTGGAGGAGCTCACGCAGGAGCGGGCGGTGGTGCGATTCAGTTGCGAGGTCTCGGGGGCATTGACCGGTTCGGCATCTGCGGTCAAGTGTTCGGGGACGCTGCTTCTGGATCGCCGTTCCGGCCTGCTGCGGTCGCTCCGGGCGGTACTGGAAGAGAAACGCAGTCCGGGGCCGATCAGTCCGGGGCTGGATGTCCGGGGTGAGGTGTTGTGGAGTCAGGAGGAGGTTGCGGGGGAGAACGGGGCGACAGGGTTGCCTCAGGATCTGCCGGACTCGGGCCCGGATTCCCGTCTGCTGCTGCTCACACTCTCGACACCCTGGCAATTGCTGCTGATTCATGACCGTGACTGGCATGTCTTCCAGCAGACGCCGGAGTTGATGCTGCTGCGGCGAATCAGTAACGGCGCGCTGATCGCTCAGTGCAACCTCTCCCGGGGGCCACAGTTGTCGCCGGGGCAGCACGCGACGCAGGAAGAATTCCTTGCAGACGTCGAGAGGCGTGTGCGCGAGCGATCCGGGGCAATTCGTTCATCTCAGGTGCGGGCGAACGTCAACACATGGAGAATCCACCATGTGCGTGCGGTGGGACGGGTGGCAGCGGCAGAGAATTCCGGTGCAGGGACTCCAGTCTCTTCGAGCGGCACACCTGCAGCGGCGGTTCAGAAAACGGTGTTCTGGGATTATTACCTCTGCAGTGCGAAGTCCGGGGAGCAGTATTCGCTGGTGTTTTCGCATCTGGAGGAGGATGCGGCCGCCTTTGGAGACGCTGCAGAGCGGATGCTCTCAACGCTCACCCTCCGCACACCGCGTCCGCGGGTACCGTTGCCTGAGTGAGTCTGGCCGGGAAGTGAGTCTGGCCGGGAAGTGAGTCTGGCCGGGGAATGCAGAAAACGTGTGAAAAAACCTCAGAGAACATCTCGGGTAAGGCCCCTCACCGGCAACCCTGATCCCTGGCCCCGGGGAAAACCATCGCAAAAACTTTTCCAAAGCCAGACGTGAATCGTGCAGGCGACCTTGTCCAGTTTCGCCTGACTTGTCTACCATTTGTGGTGCGGAGTTCTGCACACAACTGCCGGAACTCCGACGGGAACAACGCAATCGTCAAACAGCAGCAAGGATTACAGAGAATGTTTGGACTGAATCGGGCCATTCCAGCGGGAATGCTGGCGGCATTGATGTTGCTGGGCGGTGTATCCGGCAGCGTCAGCGGTGCCGACAAGGTGGTGCTCACCGCTGACGACGGCAGAACTGCTCAGATGGTCGCCGCGATGGTTTCTTCCCGGCACATCAACCATCCCCAGATCGATGATGCTCTCTCTGAAAAGCTGTTCAACAGCTACATCGAAGTCTGGGATCCTCAGAAGCTTTATTTCCTGCAGTCCGATATTGACGCCTTTATCCCTGCAAAGCTCAAACTGGACGATCAGATTCTGAAGGGTGACGTGCAGTTTGCCGCGGTTGTCTTCGAACGTTTCCGCGAACGCATGACAGCCCGCGCGGCAACCATCGAAGGCATCGTCGAGATGGAGCACGACTTCACGGTCGACGAACAGATTACCCGGGATGCCGACGAACTGCCCTGGGCCACCAGTCAGTCCGAACTCGACGAACGCTGGCGCAAACGCATCAAATTCGATCTGCTCATGCTGAAGCTCGAAGACAAGGACCTCGCCGATGCCCGCAAGCGGCTTAAAACCCGATACCGCACCAACCAGGTCTTCATGGATCAGACAGAAGCCTACGAAGTGCTGGAAATGTATCTCTCCTCCATGACCCATTGCCTCGATCCGCACTCCAGCTACATGTCCCCGCAGACGCTCAATGACTTCGAAACCACCATGAAACTGCGTCTGGAGGGCATTGGTGCCCGACTCAAGTACGAGGACGGTTACACCACGGTCGAAGAAGTAATTCAGGGCGGCGCCGCGGCGGCGGATATGCGTCTGGTGAAGGGTGACCGCATCATTGGTGTTTCAGCGGACGCTGTGAGTGACTTTGTCGACGTGGTCGAAATGAAACTGACTCGCGTTGTTGAAATGATCCGAGGCAAAAAAGGAACCAAAGTTCGCCTGCAGGTGCTCAAGGAAACCGGCGGCATCGAAGAATACGTACTCACCCGTACCGAAGTGAAAATCACTGAAGACGAAGTCAAAGGCAAAGTGATCAACTCCGCAGACTGGATCCCCGGCCAGACAACACGCCTCGGAGTGCTCCGTATCCCATCCTTCTACCGCGACTTCCAGGGCGCTAACGAGGGTGGTGACTTCAAAAGCACTTCGCGGGACGTCAAACTGGTGCTTGAGGAATTCCGCCGACAGAATGTTGATGTCCTGATTGTTGACCTGCGCTGGAACGGTGGCGGTGCCCTGCAGGAAGCCATTGAAGTTTCCGGACTGTTCATTCCCAAAGGTTCTGTGGTGCAGGTGAAAGAGCCCGGCGACAGTGTGCAGACCTACGAGGACGAGGATCCTGAAGTTCACTGGCGGCGTCCGATGGTGGTTGTCTGCAATCGGTTCTCGGCGTCTGCGTCTGAGATTTTTGCCGGAGCAATCAAGGACTACCGTCGAGGCATCGTAGTCGGAGACCGCACAACTCACGGCAAAGGCACCGTACAGAACGTGGTCCCGGTGGCCGGTCGTATGGCACTGTTTGCTGCTGACCGCGGAGCGCTCAAGCTGACCATCAGCAAGTTCTATCGAGTCAATGGTGACAGCACCCAGACACGCGGTGTCACCTCCGATGTGGTCCTCCCTTCGCTGCTCAATCACCGTGACGTGGGCGAAGAATCGATGGACAACGCACTGGAGTTTGACCGGATTACACGGGCTCCGTATAACCAGTACCCCAACGTCACGGATGCCATTGTCCAGTCGCTGCAGTCGAAAAGCGGTGAGCGGGTCAAGGCAGACAAGGACTTCGGGCAGATCAACCGCATCATCGAACGCTACATCGCGCGAAAAAATGAAAAGCTCATCTCGCTCAACGAAAATGTGCTGCGGGCTGAAGAAGAAGAACTGAAGCAGGAGAAGAAGGAAGAGGAAGAAGCCATCAAGCAGGCCACCGGGTCCGCCAACGAAGACATCTTCCCGAAGGACTTCTACAACCAGGAACTCGTGAATATCTCCCTCGATTACGTCCAGCTGCTGGGAAATCAGCAGGCTTCTCGCTGATCTCTGTCGTCTGAACTCATCTCTGAGTTCTGCATAGTCTTCCGGCCCCCCCCTTCGTTCCCTGACGGTGCAGAGGGGGGGAGCTGGCAGGAAAGTGGCACCCGTGGCAACTCTGAATCCTCAGCCCGCTGCCAGCCTGCATTTGCTGGATCGGCGAAATTTTCTTGCCAGCAGCCGCACTCTGCTCAGCGGCGCTGCTCTGGCTGCACTGCTGCCGCAAAAACCTTTGCTGGCCGCAGATCAGCCACCGGCGGGTGCAGGGTCGGTGAGCGGCAAGTCGCCGTTTCGGCCGGAGATTTTTCCCGCCCGGCCATTTGCCTCGCGGCCGGCTGCCGGATTTGCCGCGGCCCGACGGGTGCTGGTGATTTTCTGTTCCGGCGCCTGCAGTCAGCTCGATACGTTCGACTACAAACCGGAACTCTGGCGACGTCACGGAGAACCGCTGCCAGGCGGAGAAAATCTGGTGACGTTCCAGGGTGAACAGGGCAATCTCACTCGCAGCCCATGGACCTTTCGTCCGCGGGGTGAGTGCGGCAAGATGATTTCGGATCTTGTGCCGCAGCTGGGAAGCATGGCGGACGACATTTGTTTTCTGCATTCTGTCAAGGGCAGGACGAATACGCACGGGCCCGGCGAAAACTACATGTCCACGGGTTTTACGCTGGACGGTTTTCCAAGCATGGGAGCGTGGACCACGTATGCGCTGGGCACCGAAAACGAAAGTCTGCCTGCCTACGTGGCGATCCCGGATCCGCGGGGGGTCCCCCAGAATTCCGTGAACAACTGGGGGCCCGGATTTCTGCCGGCGGCCTTTCAGGGGACAGACTTCAACGCAGCTCGGCCGATCAGAAATCTGGCGCGCCCCGATCAGATCGGTGATGTCGAGGACCGACAGACGCGAAACTTCCTCCAGCGCATGAACGATCGTCATCTTGAGCGTTTCCCGGGGGATTCTGAGCTGGCAGCACGCATCGCCAGTTACGAGCTGGCAGCGCGGATGCAGCTCAGCATTCCGGAGGTGGCGGACATTCGCGGCGAGTCGGCAGCAACGCTGCGTCTGTACGGGGCTGATGACACGCAGAACACGCTCCGCGCCGATTACGCGAAAAACTGCATCCTTGCCCGGCGATTGCTGGAGCAGGGCGTGAGGTTCGTGCAGCTCTTTAATGGTGCCTATCAAACCGGCGGCGAAGGCGTAAGCAACTGGGACGGACACAAGGTGCTGCACCAGCAGTACAGCGTGCACGGTCCTGTGCTCGACCAGCCGACGGCTGCACTGCTCGCAGACCTCAAACAGCGCGGGCTCCTCGATGACACTCTCGTCGTCTGGTGCACGGAATTCGGCCGCATGCCCACTTTTCAGAAAGGCGCCAGCGGTCGCGATCATAACCCGGAAGGGTTCACGTGCTGGCTGGCCGGAGCCGGCGTGAAAGCTCCTTTCACTTATGGAAGCACGGACGATTTCGGTTATCGGGCGGTCGAGAATGTCGTGACGGTACACGATTTCCACGCCACCATCCTGCACCTGCTGGGGCTGGACCACGAACGTCTGACGTTTTACTACAACGGTCTGGAACGTCGACTCACCGATGTCGAAGGCCACGTCATCACAGAACTGCTGAAGGGCTGACCACCAGCTGGCTGTACAGTCGGCACCAGGCTGCCTGAATGACGGCAGGCGTGTAATCGTTCCGGATGGTTTCCTGTGCGGCGGTGCCCAGCTGCCGGCGGAGTGGCGGATCGTTCAGCAGTCGCAGGAGTGTTTTGGCGAGTGCGGGGGAGTTGCCGAGAGGGAAGCTGAGACCATTTTCGCCAGGGCGAACAAGTTCGAGGTTGGCGGGTATGTCGCTGACGACGCAGGGTAGTGCGTGCTGCATGGCTTCCATGAGGCTGTTGGACATCCCTTCAAACTCGCTGGGAAGCACAAAAGCGTCAAAGGCCGAAAGCAGCGTTGAAGCGTCGGAGCGGTGTCCGGCGAAGGTGATGCGGGGGCGACTGTCGAAGGTATCGGCGAGCGATTCGAGGGCGTTTCGGGAGGGACCGTCGCCGATGATCACGAGGTTTGCATCCCCCCGCACCTGCTGGAGCAGCTGGAAGGCCCACACCAGATCCCGGAGGCGTTTCTGGGGAGCGAGTCGGCCGACGAAACCGATCACAGGTGAGTCGGCGGGCAGCCCGAGTGCTTCGCGGGCAGCCGGGCGGGAAAGAAGTGTGACGGGAGGAGGGGCCATGTTGGGAATGCAGTGCAGCGTTTCCGGTGGTACACCGAGCTGGCGGTAGAAGTCTGTCACGCTCTTTGAATTTCCGACCAGAGCAGTGGCGTGGCGGGCCAGGTGGCGGTCGACGAACAGCTGCCAGGGAGCCTTCCAGCTGTCGACGCAGCGTTCGGAAATGATGACTTTGGCAGTGGGGGGGACGATTCCCGGGAGTCGGACGAGAGTGTTCGCGGAGAAGAGGAAGGACTGCACGATGTGGGGTTGAAACGCGTGGAGGTGAGCGCAGAGGCGCAGAGCAGTGCGGGCGTCGAAGCGAAAAGTTTTGCCGAGCACGGTAGTGGGGATGCCTGCGTCGTGGAGCAGTTTTTGGTAATAGCCGCCGCGGTTCAGCGCAAACACACGAATGGTGTATTCAGACTGTGGCAGACTGGTGGCGAGCAGTGTCAGCTGGCGTTCGGCGCCGGACTGATCGAGGGTGGGAATGACGAAGGCGAGACGAATCACGCTCCGGAGCTCCGGGAGCCGAGAGGGGTGGGACTTAAGAGATGCGGGAAGAAGTGTAGGAAGGCGCTGATTGACGGAGAACAGAGAATTCCCGGATCCGCCCCATTCAGTCTCACAATTCGCGTCGTCTTGAACCCCGCGAAAATTCCGATAACCTGCTCGAAATTTTGCGCTACCCCGCAAATGCTCTCGTTTTTGCCGGTGGGTGTACTTGTTTTTCTGAAGGACGACTTTCGGTGCCGCGTCGCAATGACATTCGCAAGATCCTGATCATCGGTTCAGGTCCAATCGTGATTGGGCAGGCCTGTGAATTCGACTATTCCGGAACTCAGGCCTGCAAAGCGCTCCGCGAGGAGGGCTACGAGGTGGTGCTGGTGAATTCCAATCCGGCAACCATCATGACGGATCCGGAGACGGCGGACCGAACCTACATCGAGCCGATCACGTGGCAGTACGTCGAGGAGATCATTCGCCGCGAGCGTCCCGACGCACTGCTCCCGACACTGGGAGGTCAGACGGGACTGAACACGGCCATGGATCTGCACCGCAACGGAGTACTCGCGAAATACGGCGTCGAGATGATTGGTGCGCGTGAGGATGTGATTCGTCGTGCGGAAGAGCGGGATGCGTTCAAGCAGGCCATGATTTCAATTGGTCTGGATGTCCCGCGCAGCTTCACTGTGCACACAATCGAAGAAGCTCGGGAAGCGGTCAGGCAGATTGGTTTACCGATCATCATCCGCGCCAGCTTCACGCTGGGAGGCACTGGCGGCGGGATTGCTTACAACATTGAGGAGCTTGAAGACAAAGTCCGCCGCGGACTGGCACTCTCGCCGGTCACTGAAGTGCTCCTCGAAGAATCCATTCTCGGCTGGAAAGAGTACGAGATGGAGGTGATGCGGGATCACGCGGACAACGTGGTGATCATCTGTGCAATTGAAAACTTCGACCCGATGGGGGTGCACACCGGCGACTCCATCACGGTTGCCCCGGCGCAGACTTTATCGGACAAGGAATACCAGCGGATGCGCGACGCGACCATCGCGGTGATGCGCGTCATTGGTGTCGAGACGGGCGGTTCCAATGTGCAGTTTGCCATCAATCCGGACAACGGCCGGATGGTGGTGATTGAAATGAATCCCCGCGTCAGCAGGTCATCCGCACTCGCCTCCAAGGCGACCGGTTTTCCAATTGCCAAGATTGCTGCAAAGCTTGCGGTGGGATATCGGCTGGATGAAATCGCCAACGACATCACCCGTGAAACGCTGGCCTGCTTCGAACCGACCATTGACTACGTCGTCACCAAGATTCCGCGGTGGACGTTCGAAAAATTCCCCGAAGCAGATCCGACGCTGACGGTGCAGATGAAATCTGTCGGGGAAACAATGGCGATTGGAAGAACGTGGCGCGAATCGCTGCAGAAAGCCCTGCGGGGACTCGAAATCGGCCATTTCGGACTCGGGGGCGGCAAGAAGGACCTGTGGGGCACTGACCGGCAGCCGACTCGCGATGAAATCCTCAGCCACCTCGCAACTCCGAATGCCGAACGCATCTTCTACATCCGTTATGCGCTCAAATTCGGCATGACGATCGAGCAGATTCATCAGGTCACGGACATTGACCCGTGGTTCCTGCGGAACCTTGAACAACTGGTGCAGCTGGAGTCTGAGCTCCGCAGCGTCACTCGCCTTGAAGACGCCTCCCGTGACCTGCTGTGGCGCGCCAAACGGGACGGCTTCTCAGATGCTCAGCTGGCAGGCTGGTGGGACTGTTCGCAGATGGACGTGCGCCAGCAACGGCTCGCGTTCAACATTCGTGCCACGTTCAAGCAGGTAGACACCTGTGCCGCAGAATTTGAGGCCCGCACACCCTACTATTATTCGACCTACGAACTCGAAGACGAGACTCCTGTAAAACCAGAGGGAGTTCGCCGCATTATGATTCTTGGCGGTGGCCCCAATCGAATCGGTCAGGGGATTGAATTTGACTACTGCTGCTGTCAGGCCGCCTTTGCGCTGCGCGATCTGGGCATCGAAAGTATCATGGTCAACTCCAATCCTGAAACCGTTTCCACCGACTACGACACCTCTGATCACCTCTTCTTCGAACCGCTCACCACCGAAGATGTGCTCAACATCTGCGATCGCATGCAGCCTGACGGCGTGATTGTCCAGTTCGGCGGTCAGACTCCGCTGAATCTCGCACGGGGACTGGAGGCGGCCGGTGTGAACATTATCGGTACCAGTCCGGACATGATCGACGCGGCCGAGGACCGCCAGCGTTTTCAGGCGATTCTTGAACAACTCCAGCTGCACCAGCCGCCCAACGGGACTGCCACCACCACCGAAGCCGCCCGCAGTGTCGCTGCCCGCATCGGCTACCCGGTGCTCGTCCGCCCCAGCTACGTACTCGGCGGCCGCGCCATGGAGATCTGCTATGACGAGCAGAGCCTGATCCGTTACATGACAGAAGCCGTCGATGTTTCGCCCGACAAACCAGTGCTCATCGACAAGTTCCTCGAAGATGCCATCGAAGTTGACGTCGATGCTGTCTCCGACGGAACCACGACCGTCATCGGCGGGGTAATGGAACACATCGAAGAAGCCGGCGTGCATTCCGGTGACTCCGCCTGTGCCCTGCCCCCTTATTCGCTCCACAAACCTGTACTTGATGAAATCCGCTCCGCCACACATGCACTGGCAACAGCACTCCAGGTACGCGGGCTGATGAATATTCAGTTTGCGGTGAAGCAGGATGGTGATCAGCACATTGTCTACATTCTCGAAGTCAACCCCCGCGCCAGCCGGACGTCTCCGTTTGTCTCCAAGGCCATCGGCCGCTCACTCGCACGGATCGCCGCTAAAGTCATGGCCGGAACTTCCCTGAAGGAACAGGATTTCATTCAGGAAATCATTCCCGCCTACACCTCGGTCAAAGAAAGCGTCTTCCCCTTCAACCGCTTCATGGGTGTGGATATTGTGCTGGGACCCGAAATGCGGTCGACCGGCGAAGTCATGGGGATCGACGACGAATTTCCTCTGGCCTTCGCGAAAGCTCAAATCGCCGCCGGCTGCAAACTCCCGGCCTCCGGCCAGGTATTCATCAGCATGGCTGCCGGTCATAAGCAACGAATGATTCAACCCGTCCGCCGACTGATTGCACTCGGATTCCGCATCGTCTGCACCAGCGGCACAGCCAGGGTGTTGCAGGAAGCCGGCATTGAGGTCGAAGTTGTTCGCAAGGTGCAGGAAGGCCGGCCCAACCTGCTGGATCTGATGGCCAACGGCGAAATTCAACTGATCTTCAATACTCCCAGTGGCAAAGGAGCCCGCACTGACGAAGGCCGTATCCGGGCTGCTTCTGTCACGTATGGCATTCCCTGCGTCACGACTCTGCCCGGCTGCTACGCCGTCATCCAGGCCCTCGAAGCACTCCGCGAACAGCCTGGTCCCCGAGTGAAGGCAATTCAGGAATGGAATCAGACAAAGTAAGTAGCTGTAAGTTGCTGCTTGAACGACGGACTTCCTGGGCGTCAGCCGGGCGGTATCGACGGACCGGAAATTCGTCATAGCGCCCCGATGGCCGTTGATCGGTCGGATGCGAGTCCCGGCATGGGGTATCTGACCCCATCAGCTAAGAATCAATGACTGAGATCAGATCGCCCTTCAGGGTTTGAAACCGCCAGCCCTTGCGGAGCAACTGAACCCAGGCAGTTCGATCGAGAAAAAACAGAAGCCCTCGAAGAGCAACCGAAAACGATCCTGCTCCTGAGTCAACTCGAAGTGCTCAGATTCTCAGCTGACGACATATCCACTAAGCGTGGACACAACCGATCGTCTGCAACATCCCGGTGTTCGCTGCATTAGATACGTCTCGTTCGCGGAGCAGGGGCTGTTAATTCTGAAAACAGCCCCTGCCTTTGAAATCCAGCCTGCTCGTCAATAAAAGTCAAACGTAAGGCCGGATTCGGGAGTCTTGTCAAGCCGGCCGACGAGACGGTTGATTCGCGTGCAGGGATCATATCGGTGCCGTCGGCGGCGAAAGTTGCTCCGGAATCACCGCCTTTGCCGCCCCTCCCTATGGTTCTCGAAGCCGAAGAGGGACAGACCCCGAACCGATCCAGGCAGCGGCTGGCACCGTTGAAACGAAGACGACGAAACCAGCACTTGCAGCACTTGCAGCGGCAGTACCAATTGTGCCGCCCCGCCCTGTGGTTCTCGGAGCCGAAGAGGGACAGACCCCGGACCGGTCCAGGCAGCGGCTGGCACCGTTGAAACGAAAACGACGAAACCAACACTTACAGCACTTGCAGCGGCGGTACCAATTGTGCCGCCCCGCCCTGTGGTTCTCGGAGCCGAAGAGGAACAGACCCCGGACTGACCCTCGCGGCGGCTGGCACGGTTGAAACGAAAACAACGAACCCAGCAGTTGCAGCAGTTGCAGCGGCAGCACCAATTGTGCCGCACCGTCGTCTGGTTCTCGGAGTCGCAAGGGACAGACCCCGGACTGACCCTCGCGGCGGCTGGCACGGTTGAAACGAAAACAACGAACCCAGCAGTTGCAGCAGTTGCAGCGGCAGCACCAATTGTGCCGCACCGTCGT